>DKND01000121.1 GCA_002470605.1 Opitutia bacterium UBA7397 | reverse complement strand
AGGGCTTCCATGCACTTATCGATGTCTTCTTGGGCCGTAGGCTGAGCGAAGACATAAGAGTAGCCGCCGTCATCTTGGCGCGTGAAGAACTTAGGGGCGGTCTCGCGGCAAAGGTCGCAATCGATACACTGGGTATCGACGTAAAACTTACCGGGGACGCCTTCGGGATGTTTATCGTTCTTATCAGCCATGGGAGATTTATAAGTGAGAGAGGAAAGGCGGGTGTCAAGAATGCCCGTTAGTTGCCGGGGAGCATGACGATCAGCCGATGGCCAGAAAGCCCCTGCCGGCCGGCCAAAAAGGCCGCCGACAAGTGGTCAGGCGTGGCGTAGGTAACCTCGATCGTGACATCGGGCTTTAAGTTAGGGCGCAAGCCGGGTCCATCATGCCCATCGGTAGGTAACAAAGGCTTCACCGTCACGGTCTCAACCGTGAGCTCGAATTCCTGCAAGATCGCCAAGCGCACCCGGCTGTGGGTTTTCTCATCGACCCCTTCCCAGCAGAAAAGATTCTCCATCGCCTGAATGTCTCGCGTCACATAGGCGTGCATCAGGTTGTCGGCTAAATTCTGACGGGAACGCTGATTCCACCACGACCAAGCGGCGACCAAGATGAGCCCGAGGGCTAATCCGACTAAAGCGGCAAATAGCCGTCGTAACCATGGACTTTGGGAAAGGAAGCGCAGCACGAGGGAGAAGGGCGTTGACCCAATAGCAGGTCAGGAGATAAGCAGGCAAGAGTCATGGCGTCCGAAAGCAAGCCCTCCTCCGATTCAGGCCGTTATGCGGCCCGTGGCGTCTCCGCTTCTAAAAGCGAAGTCCACGCCGCCGTAGACCGCCTCGACCGCGGCCTCTACCCGAGTGCCTTTTGCAAAATCGTCGAAGACCGGCTCACCGGCAATCCGGAGCACTGCGTCGTCACCCACTCCGACGGTTCCGGCACCAAGGCGCTTTTGGCCTACCTCTGGTGGAAAGAAACGGGTGATGCCAAGGTCTTCCGCGGTATCGCGCAAGACAGCATCGTGATGAATATCGATGACCTGCTGTGCGTTGGTGTCACGCAAGGTGTGATCCTTTCTTCGACCATCAATCGCAACGCCCGTGCCATCCCCGGCGAAATCTTAGCGCACCTCATCGAAGGCACGGAAGAAGTCCTCGAGATGCTTCGCGAGCAAGGTTTCGGTATCAGTTCCGGCGGTGGCGAGACAGCTGACGTAGGCGACCTGACCCCCACTTTGACGGTCGATTCTACGGCCACGGCCATTCTGAAGCGTAAAGACGTCGTCGATGCGGCACGCGTCGTTCCTGGGCTTGTCATCGTCGGCATCGCATCGGGCGGACGCTGTAAATATGAGGCCGGTGAAAATAGCGGCATCGGCTCCAATGGTCTGACCAGCGCCCGCCACGAACTCCTGTCCAAATACTACGCAGAGAAATATCCCGAGACTTACGACAAATCGACCCCGGCAGAGCTGGCCTACTGTGGTCCCCACAAATTAACCGACCCCCTGCCTGGATCATCCCTGACCGTCGGCCAAGCCCTCCTCTCCCCCACCCGCACCTACGCACCTTACGCGATCCGCCTGCTCAAGGCCCTCGGCCCCGCTGGCGTCAAAGGGTTGGTACATTGCTCCGGGGGCGGGCAGACGAAGTGCCGCCGCTTTGGCAACCAGGTTCACTTCATTAAGGATAACCTATTCCCCACCCCGCCCATTTTTGCGGAAATTGCCCGGGTCAGCGGCACGGACGAGAAAGAGATGCATCAGGTTTATAATATGGGTCACCGGCTGGAGGTCTTCCTGGACCCCAAAGACTTGCCAGTCGCCCTCGAGATTGCCGCCAGCTTGGGTCTGGAAGCCAAGGTCATCGGCCGCACCGAGCCTTCGGCCCTACCGGGCGGCGCCAACCACGTCACCGTGGTAAAAAACGGCCAGACGCTGTCTTACGCTTAAGTGTTAATTGAGCGTAAAAGGCGACGGGTGGTCGGGCAGACAGGACTTGAACCTGCAACACCCTGCTCCCAAAGCAGGGACTCTACCAATTGAGATACTGCCCGAAACCCGTCAGGTAGAATGATTTTGTGTTGCCGTCCTTGTCAATCCGCTAATCTCCAACTGTTCTAACCCGCAAAACTCCTCCCAATATGGAAAACGACAGCATCTCCTCATCCTCATCCGAATCTAAGCTCCCGCTCATCGTGGGAATCGTAGGTTTCGCACTCGGCGCCGCCGGTCTCGTCCTTGGCATCAAAGCCAAGGGTGAAGCCCAAAAAGCCTCCGACGCCGCCGTGGCAGCCCAACAGGCCGCCTCTGAAGTTGGCGCCGCCCTCGCTGGCAAGGCTCCTCTCGCCGAACTCCAAGCTGTCGCTGCCGATCTCGGTGCCGTCAAGCAAGGCGTCGACGCGAACAACAAAGCATTTGGTGACGCTATCGCTGCCCTTCAAGCTGCGGCTAAAAAGCCTGCCGCTGTTGCTTCTGAAAAAGGTGGCAAGGCTTCGGCCGCTGCCGGCCCTGGAGAATATGTCGTCGTCAAAGGTGACAACTTAGGCTCCATCGCCAAGAAAGCTGGTCTCTCCCTCAAGGCTCTCCAGGATCTGAATCCTAACGCCAAGGCGACCCAGCTGCAAATCGGTCAGCGTTTAAAAACTAAGTAAGGTCCGCACATGTCGGCGCCCGCACGCTGGTTCGTCCAGCATGAAGCGCTCCACGCCGACTGTAAGGTTTTCCGGGTTTTCAAAGAACACTGCAATCACCCTCTCGATCACCGAGAGGGTGTTTTTTTTGTGATCCATGCCAACGACTGGGTCTTAGCCTTGCCGATTACGGCCGATGGAAAAATCGTGATGGTGCGCCAATACCGTTTCGGCATCCGCGATCTTTCGACCGAGCCACCCGGTGGCGTGCGAGAAACAAAAGAGGATCCGCTGCTGACCGCCGCGCGCGAAACCGAAGAAGAAACCGGTTACGTCGGCGGTCGCGCCACGCTCCTCGGCGTCTGCGCGCCTAATCCCGCCATCCAATCAAATCGCTGTTATTTCGTGCTTTTAGAGGGGGTAACGCCCTCGGGCAAAACCGCTCCCGATGAACACGAGGAGATTGAAGTGCTCCTGCTTTCTCCGAAGCTGGCGCTCGCCGAAGCGGCCAAGAATTCGGCCCAACACTCCCTCGCTTTTCTCGCCCTTCACCAACTACGCGACGCCCGTCCGCAACTTTTCCTATGATCACTCCTCGCCGAATTAACTTCAAAGGTCGTACACCGGAGCCCGTCCTCGTCGTCGGTTCCGTGGCTTACGACAGCATCATCACGCCGCACGCGACCGGCAAACGCATCTTAGGCGGCAGCGCTTCTTACGCCTGCCTAGCCGCCAGTTATTTTGCCCCACCCCGCATCGTCGGCGTGGTCGGCCATGACTTCCTAGAACGTGATCGCAAGAAATTGGCCAAGCGCGGGATCGACCTCGACGGGCTGCTCACCGACTCCACCGGACGCACCTTCTCATGGAGCGGACGCTACCACGAAAACTACAACCGTCGTGACACGGAGGATTTGCAGCTGAACGTCTTTGAACACTTCAAGCCTCGTTTGGCGGAGACGCACCGCGCTTCGCCGTTCGTGATGCTCGGCAACATCCGCCCAGACCTGCAACTCAACGTCCTCGACCAACTGACGAGCCCACGCTTCGTCTTGGCCGATACCATTGACATTTGGATCGAGACCCAACGCGAACGTCTGGCCGAAGTCATGCGCCGCGCGGACTTGCTCGTGATCAATGACACGGAGTCCGCTAAACTTACTGGGGAAGCTAACGTCATCATCGCTGGACGAAAATTACGTGAACACGGTTGTCGCACGGTCATCATCAAAAAAGGCGAACATGGAGCAGTCTTGTTCCATGAAGAAGGCCTTTTCGCCCTCCCAGCCTATCCGGTTACCGAGCTTCGCGACCCCACCGGGGCCGGCGATAGCTTTGCCGGCGCCCTCCTGGGCTACCTGGCCGCGACCGGGTCGACCGACTTTGCCGCCCTTCGCCAGGCCATGATCTATGGTACCGCCGTCGCCAGCTTAACCGTCGAGGCCTTCTCCACGGACCGCCTCGCCAAAGCCGGCTGCACCGAGATTAGGGCCCGCCGTAAGGCACTGCTGAAGATGATGAAGGCCTAACGCCGACGGCCCAAAAGCCGCCAAAGGACGAAAAGTAGGACTAAGGTGAAGCCCAGGTCGCCGACCACAATCGGCCAAACCGGCGGTAGTCGCTTAGACCAGGCGGCAAAAACAAACAGCCCGGCCTGGACTATCACCGCCGCCGCAAGCCACGGCAAAAGCCGGCGGAGCTTTACCAGCGGATCAGGCTTATCCATGGGCGAAATGCCTGCGATGGGCCTCAGCCAAACCTATCAAAGTCAGATGAGGCTCATGCTGGACCCGAGTTTGCCAGGCGGCGGGGAGGTAAATCGCCGCTCCCCCCGTGACGATGACGCTGGGGGCGGGCGAGCCCCCCCGGACAAGTTCGGCACATACGCCATCCAGCAAGGCGCCGATCATTCCCGCAAAGCCCAAGGCACAACCAGCCCGCATGGCATCAACCGTAGATTTGCCGATAGCAGGGCCGCCCAGCAGTGTGGACGGGTCCAGCTCGGGTAGCAGGGCCGTACGCTCGTGTAAGTATTTCGTCATGACCCCAAGCCCTGGGGCGATGATTCCGCCGGCGTAACCCTTATCGGTGAGGATATCCACCGTCGTAGCGGTGCCCATCCCGATGATGACGGCGGGCGTTCCGGAAACAAGCTGCGCCCCGACGCAATCGGCTAAGCGATCTTGGCCGACTTCAGCTGGTCGGGGATAATCAAACCTCAGCCCCTTGAGGGTGGCGTGGTTCAATTGATAAAAAGGCACGCCGCTGGACTCTAAAATCGGTAGCGCTATCCGGGTCGCGTTGGGCACCACGCTCGCCAAGGCGATACCGCTCACCGGGAACGCGGCCAGCCATTTCCGGACTTGGTCCGCATCCAACGAAGCCGTGCCGAGGTCACCGTGCGCGAGGACTTCACGCCCACGGAGAACGCCCCAATGGGTATGCGTATTTCCGATATCTAGGCAAAGAATTGGCACGAGGGGAGAATTAGCGAGAGGAGCGCCGAGGGCAAGGTTGCTCCTTTATGGCTTACGTAAGGTGACTTCGCCCGATGAGACAATCGTCCGTCGCTTGCCGCCCGTCCGCAGAATCAAGGATCCATCGGCATCGATCGAATCGACAATGCCGGCGATCGGCTCGCCTCGCAAAGTAACCCGCACTGACTTGCCGGTTAAAATATCGTGGGCCTGCCAGCGAGCGCGGAAGGTTCGGCTCCAAGAGCCTTCTTCAAAATCTTTCCATGCCTGTAAGAGCGCGGCGATCACCGCAGCGGCCTCCCGATTGACATCCAAGGTCTTGCCCAAGGCCCATTCGATCGAGCCGGCCGTCGTACGGATCTCGGCGGGGAAATCCTTAGGCGCGCCCGTGAGATTAAGTCCCAAGCCAAAAACCAGTTCGCGAACCGAGTCCGCATCCAGCCGCGCTTCGGTGAGCATACCCGCGACCTTACGGCCGTCGGGTAGTTGCAAATCGTTAGGCCACTTCAAACCCAGACGTAAACCCAAGCGCTCCTCGATGTGGGCGCAGAGCGCCAGGCCCATCCAAAGCGTGAACGGCTTCAACCGGTCGGGCGGAATAAAAGGGCGAAAAGCGAGAGAGAGATAAAGGTTACCCGGCTGCGTGCTATGCCAGCGTCGCCCGAGACGTCCGCGTCCGGCGCTTTGGGCGCAGGCAAGCACGCCGAACGGCGCGTCTTGGCCGGCGGCAAGGCGTCGCTCCGCTTCCGAATTCGTGCTATCCACCGTCGGCAATAATTCCACCTCGGGCCGGACTTTCAAAAGCCGGAGATGGGCATCAAGCAAAGCGCTATTCAAAGCACGCGGAACTTCCGTCAGACGATAACCTTTGCGCGTCGATGCCTCGAAAGAAAATCCGACGCTGCGCAAACGCTCGAGCCGGCTCCAGATGGCGACGCGCGACATGCCTAATTCTTTCGCCAGCTTATCGCCGCTGACCGGCGCCTCGCCCGCCTTGAGAAAGGCCAAAAGAATACTGCTATCGAGGGAGGACATGGCGTTAGTCCCAGTCTAGGCCGAGATCGACCCAAGGCGCAGCGTGCGTGAGGGCGCCACACGATACAAAGTCTGGGGCGATTTCGCCGATTGACGGAAGAGTCGCGTGGTTCACGCCTCCGCTCACTTCGCACCAGGCCTTGCCCCGGATCATCGCCACGGCTTCGCGCATGGGAGCGAGGGAAAAATTATCGAGCAGGATGATGTCAGCTCCCGCCTCCAAGACGGGAGCGATCTGGTCGAGGCGATCGACTTCTACTTCGACCAACAGATCCGGCCGGGCTTCCCGCGCGCGCCGTACAAGTGCGGTAATGCGGGCCGATGATGATGCATCTCCGGCGGCCAGGTGATTGTCTTTGATCATGATCCGGTCGAATAAGCCGAGGCGGTGATTATAACCGCCGCCTTGGCCTACCGCATATTTTTCTAACATCCGAAACCCCGGCGTCGTCTTGCGCGTATCCAGCAGGCGAGTTGCTGAGGAGCCCAGCGCTCTAACATGCTCCTGAGTAGTCGTCGCGACGCCGCTCAGTCGTTGCAGGAAGTTCAGCAGGATGCGTTCGGCAGAAAGTAAATTAGCCGCGGGCCCTTCGACTTCGGCGACTACCGTGCCAGCCGTCACCACGGAACCTTCGCCGACCAGCGCACGGCCTGTACACTCGGCGCCATAAGCCTGGAAAACGAGCGGGACCATGCCTAGCCCTGCGATGACCATCTGACGTCTGGCTACGATGCGCGCCCGCGCCCGGCCCGGCGCAGGTAAGAGCGAAGCCGAGGGATCTCCAGCCCGCAGCGGCCGTTGTCGTAAACCGGCTCCGGCTAAATCTTCATCTCGGGCTAATCCTGCGAAAGCAATCAACCAGGCGGTATCCAATTCGTCCCAGCGAAGACGGCGGATAAGTCGATCGGTTTGGCCCGGGTCGCGAGGCATGAGGCTGAGACTACAAAGCAGGCTCTTGCGAGCAAGGGACTAAGAAGGGAAGAAGCGTTTAAACTTATTCCGCCAGGATTCCGAAACGGGCGCTGCCTCATCTCCGCAGGCCGTCTGGTAAGCTTTCAGCGCCTCTTTCTGTGCGTCGGTCATCTTCTTAGGGACGTCGATATCGACGCGCACCAGCAGATCGCCATGGCTGCTCCCACGAAGACTTGGCATCCCCTCTCCGCGTAAGCGGAAGACGGTCCCACCCTGCGTACCCGCAGGCACCTTGAGCAGCGTCTTACCCTTAAGCTTAGGCACGTTGATCTGACCACCCAGGGCGGCTACGGAGAATTTGACCGGGATGGTGCAGGCGAGGTCATTGCCGTCTCGCTCAAAAAGCTCGTGGTCCAAGATCATGGTGACGACGTAGAGATCTCCCGAGGCGGCGCCCCGGCGCCCTGCCGAACCATTGTTACTGGAACGCAGTTTGGTACCACTGTCTACGCCCGGAGGAATGCGGACGTTGACCGAAGTCTCGGCGATGATCCGCCCTTCACCCGAACAAGGCCGACATGGCTTGTCGATACTCACGCCTTGCCCATGACAAGTCGGACAGGTCTGCCGCATGGAGAAAAATCCTTGCGAACGGATGACTTGGCCATGGCCACCACAGGTCACGCATCGGCTCTTCTTCGCTCCAGGCTCGGCTCCGGATCCGGAACATTTTGCGCAGGCCACGTGCTTACGGTAAGGGATCTTCTTTTCCACTCCCTCCGCCGCTTCCTCGAGGGTGATTTTGATGTCCACCCGTAAATCCTCGCCGGCGTTCTCGTCACCTTCGCCGCTTGGACTACCGCCGTTGAACATGTCAGAAAAACTTCCGCCACCGCCGCCGAACATTTGGTTGAAGATATCCATCGGGTCCGCCCCGCGCTGGAAACCACGTCCGCCACCCGGGCCGGGGCCGCCTTGCTCGAAGGCCGCTTCGCCGTGTTGATCGTAAAGTTTGCGCTTCTGCTCGTCGCTCAGGACTTCGTAGGCCCGCGAGGCTTTCTTGAATTTCTCTTCGGCCTCCTTGTTGCCCGGATTACGATCGGGGTGAAGCTCCATCGCCTTTTTACGATAAGCTTTCTTGATCTCATCGGCAGCCGCTGATTTGGCGACTCCTAGGATACCGTAATAGTCCTCGGCCATGACGAATTCTTATTTAGTGAAGCCCGTGGAGACGAAGACCGCGGCGGCGCGGATGACGCGGTCGTTCAGAAGCCAGCCGACGCGCGCCACGCGCGAGACCGAGCCTTCCGGAATGGTAAGATGCGATTCTTGTCCGACCGATTCATGCCGACCGGGATCAAAGGCCTGCCCTAATGGGTTAATTTCGGCCAAACCCTGCGCCGCCATCACGGAACGTAATTGATTGATCGCCATCCGGAAGCCTTCGACCACGGCCTGCCCTTCGGCTTTGCCGGTGGCGGCTTCGAGGCCGAGCGCTAAAGCATCCAGCGACGGCAGCAATTCTTCGACCAAGTTGGCCGTCGCGAATTTCCGAAGCTCTTCGCGGTCGCGCTGGTGACGACGCTGTTGGTTCTGTTGGTCGGCCTGGCTGCGCAAGAGCGTGTCCTTCAGACGCGCCACTTCGCCCTCGAGCTCGGCGATTCGCGTCGCCGATTCGGCGGCCGCGCCTTCGTTGGAAGTTGATTCAGTCATGGGAAATTATTTTGATTGGAGAAGTTTTTCGGTGACCGATTTACGCAACCGCTCACGCGCCAGATCCATGATGAGATCCATGCCGTCAGTGGTTGCCTTTTGCAAAGCCAAGCGGCCGAGCGGCTGGGAGACCTTGTCGTTAAAGTTTTTTTCCGTGATATCCGTGGCCTCGAAGACGAAGTTGAAATCACGGTCCACGACCACCCGGCGTTCCGCGGTGCCATCGCCAGAGATAACGGCGATGTGACCGACGCGCACCCGCAGGTGATCGACATGGAAGGGTCGCTTAGCGGGCGGCGGAGCATCCGCGGTTACGGACGGAATTTTGGTATCAGGACTTTTTAACCCTTTCAGGATATCTTTTGTATTATTGTCGTTCAAGTAATCGACCTTGCCGACGATGACTACCCTCTCGATATCCAGTTCGGCATTCTTCACCTCGATGTTTCCTTTCAGAAAGAACTCCCAGGCGTCGACTTCGAGGGCGAGGTGTTTGACCTTAAGAAATTCCCGCTCCTGCCAGCGGCTGGGATTACTGATTGCCAAACCTGCGAACTCGACCCGGCCGGCGTAGAGGTTGGTCTCGTTGGCTTCGACGGAAAGATGGGCGCCCGATTTGGACGACAACGCCGAATCCAGGAAGGCGGGCGCAAACCGACCCAGCGCCCAAACACCGATCAGGGCAATCATGACTAAAAACAGGGCGATTCCAGCCATGACCGACAAAAGCTTGCGCAAGGCACTTCCCGATCGAAGGGCTGGAAGAGGAAGATTCATGGTAATACGACAATTTTGAGCAATAGCCGTGCCATTCGGGACGGTCAACGGCAGAGGCTTAATTCGAGCTTTATCGGCCTAATTTGGCAAATCGGCCCAATAAAAACCCGCCCTACTTTCGCGGGCGGGTCCTTCTGTCTCGGACGTGTCTCACGCCCGAAGTCGTTGACTGATTATTTGGAGGGAGCGGCAGGGACCGCTGCTGCCGGGGCTAGGGCAGCCGTGCAGCCTACCACTTCGCCGACCGTGAACCTAAGGGCGTTCTGCTGATTAGGAACGATGCCGACGACGATTTGCTGATCGTCCGTTTTGATCACTTCAACCTCAAGGGATTTGCCTTCTTTCTCGAGGCGTAAATGGGTTTTTAATTCTGGCTTTTCGGTACGGGCAAAGGCGATGAGCCCTAAGTCTTCGCGCACCGAGATGATGCGTGCCTTGGTGGCGTCTTCAACGGCCGCAACCGGAGCGCCCTCTTTCTCCCAAGAGAAGTGAGGTCCATCGGCCTTATTATTGTGAGCGCAGCCAACGAACAGGGTGGCGAGAGCGAGGAGAGGAAGTGATTTCCGCATGACTTTGTAAGGAAAAGGCTCTTTTCTGGCTGTGCCCTAGTCAACCCCTTAATGCTTGCGGCGGGGCGGATGGTGGGCTTCCTCGATAGTCTAATGAGTCAGGAAATCGCTAAATTAATGCTAGGCCTCCCCAAGGGAAGCCTCGAGGAGGCAACCCTTCAACTGTTTGCCCGAGCCGGCTTCCCGGTCGTCAAGAGCAGCCGCTCCTATCGCCCCTCGTTCGACGACCCCGCCCTGGATGGCCGTTTCATCCGCGCCCAAGAGGTTGCCCGCTATGTTGAACATGGTTTTTTTGACTGCGGCCTGACCGGTCAGGATTGGGTCCAAGAAAACTCAGCCGACGTCGTCCAAGTCTGCGAATTGATCTACAGCCGAGCTTCCGCGCAGAAATCGCGCTGGGTGCTATGCGTGCCTGAAGCCTCTCCGGTCAAAACCGCCAAGGACCTCGCCGGCAAGCGTGTGGCCACCGAGCTGGTCGAGACAACCCGCCGCTGGTTCAAAAAACAGGGTGTGGAGTGTGAAGTTGAATTCTCGTGGGGCGCCACCGAAGTCAAAGTCCCCGAATTGGCCGACGCTATCGTCGACATCACGGAAACCGGCTCATCGATCAAAGCCAATAATCTGCGCATCGTCGATACGCTGCTCGAAACCACAACGGTCCTAATCGCCAATAAGACCGCCTGGGCCAACCCGACCAAGCGCGCTAAAATCGAACAGATCGTGCTCATGCTCCAAGGCGCCCTCGCTGCGCAACACATGGTAGGATTAAAATTTAATCTCCCACGCCAGGCTTTGGATAAAGTTTCTGCCGCCTTGCCCGCTTTACGTAATCCGACGATCTCCCCTCTGAGCAATCCGGATTGGGTGGCGGTCGAAACGATCATCGATGCGCGCCAAGCCCGCGAATTCATTCCCACCCTGAAAGCTTCGGGCGCGGAAGGAATCGTCGAATACCCAATCAATAAGCTCGTTTACTAAGCCCGATGTCCCTGCCCGACGCCGTCCGCCTCGGACTCATCCAACTGACCGCCGAAGATACGCCAGCGGCGAACGTCCGGAAGACCATCCCGCGAATCGAAGAAGCGGCGGCGAAGGGCGCGAAAATCATCGGTTTGCAGGAAATGTTCACGACGAAATATTTCTGCGTCACCCAAGACCCCAAGAATTTCGACCTCGCCGAACCCATCGAAACCGGACCGTCGGTCACTGAACTGGCCAAAGTGGCGAAGCGTCTCGGCGTCGTTATCGTCGCCCCGCTCTTCGAAGCACGAGGCAGCGAGGTGTATCATAATACCGCCGCCGTCATCGACGCCGACGGCTCGGTCCTCGGAAAGTATCGTAAGATGCACATCCCGCAGGACCCGGGTTTTGAAGAGAAGTTTTATTTTACGCCGGGCGATCTTGGCTTCCGCACCTGGAAGACCGCGCACGGCAATATCGGAGTCCTGATCTGCTGGGACCAATGGTACCCGGAAGCCGCGCGCCTAACCGCTCTGGGCGGAGCACAGATTCTCTTCTATCCAACGGCCATCGGTTGGCTGCCTGAAGAAAAAGCCTCGCTCGGCCAAGCCCAGCATAACGCGTGGGAAACCGTCCAACGCGGACACGGCGTCGCCAATGGCTGCTATATCGCCGCGACCAATCGCGTCGGCATCGAAGGGCGCACTCAATTCTGGGGACAAAGTTTCGTCTCGGATCCTTATGGCGAAATCGTCGCCCGGGCTTCGGTTGAAAAAGAAGAAGTTCTCCTGGCGGATTGCGATTTCGCGCGCCAACGTGAATTTCGCCGGATCTGGCCCTTCTTCCGTGATCGTCGGATTGACGCTTATGGCGATCTGACCCGCCGTCTCCGCGACTGATCGACCATGGCCTCGCCCCGCGATCTCGGCTTCCGCATGCCAGCGGAATGGGAACCTCAATCAGCAACGTGGCTCTCTTGGCCGTCCAATACCAAGCTCTGGCCGGGGCATTACGATCTGATCCCCGCCAAGTTCGCCGAGTTCGCCGCCGCTATCAGCCGCTTCCAACCCGTGCGGATCAATGCCGCCGGGAAATTACGCGCCGAAGCCGAACGAGAACTCAAGGCCGCCAAGGCTGACCTTTCCGTCATCGAACTCGTCGATATCGCATCCGATGATGTGTGGTGCCGAGATCACGGGCCGATTTTTATCAAACATCGCCAGACCGGAGAAATCGCGCTGACCGATTGGGAGTTTCACGGCTGGGGTGGAAAGTTTGAAGCCTCGCTCGACAATCAAGTTCCCGGGAAAATCGCCCAACATCTCGGGATGAAAAAATTCTCCTTCCCGTTTGAACTCGAAGGCGGCGGAATTGAAGTCTCCGGTGACGGGTTACTGCTCACCACCGAGGCCGTGCAGAATAATCCTAACCGCGCCGACGGGCGGGATGATGCGGCGTTTCACACCGCCATCCGCGAAGGCCTCGCGATCGACGAACTTCTCTGGATCGGCGAAGGGTTGGCGAACGACGACACCGATGGTCATATCGACAACCTCGCTCGCTTCGTTGCTTCGCGGACGCTGATTGCCGTCACCGAGAACGATCAATCCTCCCCCAACTTCAGCCCTCTGCAGGAAAACCTCCGTCGCTTAAGAGAAATGCGAGTCAACAGCGGGCAGAAACTGGACGTCATCGAATTGCCGCTGCCTCGCTCGATTCGATTGGCGGGCCGGGAGCTTCCGCCGAGCTACGCCAACTTCCTCATCGTCAACGACGGCGTCCTTGTCCCGGTCTACGGCCAAGACTCGGATGACAAAGCCTTGGGCATCATCGGCGATTGTTTCCCGGGACGCAAAGTGGTGGGGCTTGATTGCCGCCTGTTACTCATCGAGGGCGGCGCCCTGCATTGCCTTAGCCAGCAACAGCCGGCGTAAGCGCGGCGTAGCCGCGAGGGGGGGCACGTGGGCACGGTGACACGGGGGCATGGTGCGCAGCGTTAGTTGAACGGTTGAACAGATGGCCGGTTGGCCAGAGAGAAGCAGGGCTCAAATTGGGAACAGGAGACCGGATGATTGGCTGGGGAAATCTTTTCGGGTCTCCCTTGCTCTCGTTGGGTCTTCTGGCCAACTGGCCAACCCATCAACCGATCAACCTACCTGGGCTCACTTCTTCGGCTTCAGTTTCGCCGCACAGCCGCAATCACCGGCGCAGCCGCCTTCCTTGCGTCGGCGAGCCGCGGCGAGCCAGCGACGAATGAGCCAGCCGGCGGCGACGCCCACGATAGCTCCGACGATGACGGCTTCGAGGCTCATGAGATACGGATGACGACCTGATAGACGGCCGTCGCGGCGACCCAGGCGAGGGCCGTCATATAGACAAATGAGCCCGCCGCCCACTTCCACCCACCGGTCTCCTGAGCGAGCGTCGCAATGGTAGGTCCGCACTGCGAACAGAGGGCGAAGAAGACCATCAACGATAGCACCGCGGCGAGTGAGAAGATGGGCTTGCCCGTGCGCGGACCCTCGGACCACTTCGCGTCCTGCATGGCCTTGCGGAGGTGCTGGCTATCGGCCTTGGCCCCTTCACCGACAGAATAAGTGACGCCAAGGGTCGAAACAATCACCTCACGAGCCGGGAAACTCGCCAGCACGCCAACGGTAATCTTCCAGTCGAAGCCCAGCGAATCGAAGACCGGCTGCACCGCCTTGCCAAAGCGCCCCATGTAGGACTGCTCAACGTACGCGGCCTGGACCTTGGCCTTAACTACTTCTTCGGCAGCCGTCGGGTTGGCTGCCTTGATGTGGGCGGCGACCGACGCGTCGCGCGGGAAGTAGGAGAGTGCCCACACGATGATCGTGATGGCGAAAATCACCGTACCGGCCTTAGAGACGAATTCGGCGGCGTTCTGCCACATGCGCCAGACGACATCGCGCGGCTTGGGCATCTGATAGCGAGGGAGCTCGAGGACGAACGGCTGTGGCTTCACCTTGAGCACAAGGCGGGTGAGTACGAACGCCGTCGGGACGGCGAAGAGCAGGCCGACGCAGTGCATGCCGACCATCACGACGGATTGCCAGCCCGGACCANNATGAAGGCCGCGCACATCAGCGCATAGATTGGGAAGCGGGCCGAGCAACTCATGAACGGCACGACGAAGGCCGTCGCGAGTCGGGCCTTGGGGTCTTCAATCGTGCGGGTCGAAAGTAGGCTCGGAATCGCACACGCGAAACCGGAGAGCAACGGGACGAAGCTCTTCCCATTGAGGCCGCACCAGCTAAAGAGGCGGTCCATGATAAACGCGGCGCGCGCCATGTAGCCGCTATCTTCGAGAATCCCGATGAAAAGGAAGAGGATTAGGATTTGCGGCAGGAAGACCAGGAAGGCCCCAACGCCCCCAATGATGCCGTCAGCCAGCAGACTCTGGAGCATCGGATACGCGTCAAGAGGCGGCGCGACGACCGTCTTCGTCCAGTCGATCCCGGACTGAATCCACTCCATCGGGAACTTCGCCAGCCAGAAGACGGAGGCAAAGAAGCCCAACATGATGCCGGCAAAGAGCACGGGTCCCAAGAATCGATGCAGCAATAATCGGTCGACCGCCGCGGACCGACTGGCGCGTGCGGTGCCCTCCTTGACGACGCCTTCAAGCGCCTTACGCAAACGCGCGTAATGCACCAGGGGTTCGGCCGCCAAGGGGTTGTAACCCGACTGACGCACCTTCTCGCGCGCCTGTCGGATAACTGGGTCGCGCTGTTCCGGCTTCCATTGCAACCGTTCCGCCAAGGCAGAATTGGAATCAAAAATCAGCCGTTGGGCTTCCGCCGAAGTAACCTTGCGTCCCGTATCCTTGAAAATCGCGGCCATAATGTCTTCCAACGCCGCTAAGATTTTTTCCGGCCAAACCACACGCGGTAAAAGTTTTTTGCTTTCGAGGGTCTGCGCGATGGCACGGCGAACATCGATAACGCCTTCGCCTTTCCACGCCGAAGCCATGACGACCGGAATCCCGCCTAAGCGTTCGGATAGCAGTATCGTATCGATGCGCAGCCCCTGTTCCTTCGCGACATCGGCTTGGTTTAGGACCAATGCGACGGGCAGGCCTAATTCGGCGAGCTGCGAAGCTAAGAACAGATTGCGCAACAAGTTGGTCGCATCGGCGACCAAGATCACCGCGTCCGGCTGTCGCTCGCCAGAAATGTTTCCGGACAACGCATCGGTGACGACTTGCTCATCCGGGGAGGTAGCAGCCAATGAGTAGAGCCCGGGGAGGTCGACTAACTCCACCTTGGTGCCGTTGCCTAAATCACAGGTGCCTGATTTACGCGCAACCGTCACACCTGGATAATTTCCGACCCGTTGCCGCAGTCCGGTCAGGGCATTAAAAAGCGTGGACTTGCCGGTGTTGGGGTTCCCGACGAGCGCGACCATCAGTCCTTGCGATGGGGTGCTCACGGTGTTGCGCGGGGGCGTTGGATGGGGCAATCGGCTGCCACATCGACGATTAGACTCTCGGCTTCCGACAAGCGTAAGCTCACGACTTGGCCTCCAAACTCAATGGCCAGCGGATCGCCCAAAGGAGCCTTTCGGACCAATCTTAAAACCATCCCCGGCAAGAGCCCTAACGCCATCAAACGCTGATCCACCCCACGCTCCGGGTTAAGCGAAGCCAGCTTCCCGAATTGACCGGGCAGAAGTTGGGAAAGCGGAGTCACGCTAGTTGAGAATGAGTCTCAAAAATAGCCCCACGGGTGGCACTGTCAACGCCGTCCTCGGCTAAATTAGGCAAATGCGTTGCCTGCCAAGCCACCTTGTAACTGCCTATTCTGACCGCGATGAACCTCCCTAAGCCCATCCCCGATGCGACTCCTCACGTCCCCGAGGTCTTGCACACCGGCGGGATCGGTGGCCACCCCAAGGGTCTGAGTATGCTCTTCTTCGCGGAAATGTGGGAGCGGTTCTCTTACTATGGCATGCGGGCGCTCTTACTGCTCTTCATGGTCGCGCCGGTGGCGATGGGCGGCCTGGGCTTCGAACAAAAATACGCCGCCCAGATTTACGGGAATTACACCATGGCGAGTTACATGGTCTGCATCCTCGGCGGTTACCTCGCCGATAATTTCATCGGGGCGCGACGAGCGGTCTTGATCGGTGGTTTCATCATCACCGCTGGACACTACACCTTGGCGATTGATTCGATTCCAAGTTTTTACCTTGGGCTCATCTTGGTCGCGCTGGGTACCGGACTGCTTAAGCCTAGCATCAGCACGCTTGTCGGCGGATTGTACGCCCGGGGCGATCATCGCCGCGATGCCGGCTTCTCGCTCTTTTATATGGGCATCAACCTCGGGGCTTTTGCCGCTCCGCTGGTCGTAGGCTGGCTCGCCCAAGGGGAACAGTTTAAGGCCATGCTTCTGTCTTGGGGGCTCGACCCGCTGCATAGTTGGCACTGGGGCTTCGGCGCCGCCGGCATCGGGATGACCTTTGGGATGTGGACCTACCTTCGTCGGCTTAAGCTCCTCGGACACATCGGTCATGCGCCGGAACGCGATACTCCGCGCCCATGGCTACAGCTCATGATGGTTACGCTCGGGACGGTCTTGCTCTTGGGACTCATGATTGCCTCGGACCATTTCGCCTGGATCAATCCCATCGTCTATGCGCTGCCGATCGCAGGAGTGATTTATTTTGGCCTCATGAAGAAGGACGAAGACAGCCACCGGATTGCCGCCATCTTGGTCTTCTTCATCGCGGCGATCATTTTCTGGGCCGTCTTCGAACAGGCCGGGTCCTCGCTCACCCTCTTCGCCGACGAGCTCACGCATCATGAAGTGGCGGGCTGGGCCTACCCTTCCTCCTGGTTCCAATCCGTCAACTCGCTCTTCATCCTCGCGCTCGCACCGCTCTTCGCCTGGGGCTGGGTTCGGCTCGGCACGCGCCAACCGTCCGTCCCGGGCAAGTTCGTCCTCGGCCTCGTCTTCTTGGGCATATCTTTCTTATTATTGGTCCCCGCCGCGCAGCTTACTGCGAGCGGTAAAGTCAGCCCATGGTGGCTCATCGCCGTGTACTTCTTGCAGACGCTCGGCGAACTTTGCCTCAGCCCGGTCGGGCTCAGCACGATGAGCAAACTCGCTCCCGCCAAGCTGACGGGGCTGATCATGGGTCTGTGGTTTTTAGGAACAGCCTTGGGCAACAAACTCGCCGGGGTCTTGGCCGAAGATTTTTCGTCCAAAGATCCAGTCTTACTTTCGCGCTTCTTCCTGAATCAAGCCCTGACGGTCGGAGTCGTGACGGTCGGCCTGCTGGCCATGGTGCCTTGGGTGAAGCGGCGGATGGGCAAGCACCCCTGAGGTGCTACGCTTAGGCCAGTTCGGCCGCAATCCGCACCGATACCGGACAATGGTCCGATCCTGTCACTTGATCGTGGATCTCGGGCGCCGACCACTTGAGCCCTTCGGATGTCAGGCAATAATCCAAGCGCCATCCAATGTTTCGGGCCCGGATACCGGGCCGATAACTCCACCAACTGTAGCGCTGTTTGACGTCAGGATGGTGCGCGCGAAAGGTATCAACAAAACCCTGTTGCCGGAGCAGTTTAGTAAAGGACTCGCGCTCCTCATCGGTGAATCCCGCGTTCCGGCGATTCGTCGAAGGATTGGCTAAATCTATTTCCGCGTGCGCCACATTGAGATCACCGCATACGACCAAAGGCTTTTTTTGCGCGAGCTTCGCAAGGTAGCGCTGAAAATCCGCATCCCATTGCAAACGATAGTCCAACCGCTCCAACTCGCGTTGGGAATTAGGGACATAAGCGCTCACGACGTAACAATCGCGGAATTCGGCAGTGACGACGCGTCCTTCGGCAGGGTGATCGCCGGGAAAATCCAAAGCCACGGACAGTGGTTCGTGCTTGGAAAGGATGGCCGTACCCGAGTAGCCCTTCTTCTCCGCCTCATGCCAGACCTGATGGGCAAAAGGCAACCCAAGGGTCTGGGCCGTCGCCGTTTCACATTTGGTCTCTTGCAGGCAAAGCACATCGGGATCAGACGCCTGGATGAAATCGATGAGCCCCTTACCCAAGGCGGAGCGAACGCCGTTGACGTTCCATGAAAAGATTTTGGCCTGGCTCACTTCGTCGGAGACTTGAAAAGTGTGTTCATTTTCTTATCCAAATCTTCTTTGGTGTCAGCCGGCTTTGCGACTTCCACCGCAGGAGCTACTGGGGCCGCAGGGGCCACGGAGGTCACGGCCGCAGGGGCCGCAACATTTGGCTTCCGGCCGAAAAGCGTGTCTATTTTTTCGTCCAAGGTTGCCGGACCCTTTGGTACGAGCGGCTTTTCTGGCTCGGCCGGTGCGGCAACGACAGCGGTCGGAGCCATGGCCGGAGACGGAACAGAGACGGCGACTGGAGTCGTAACAGGGAGCGGAGCCGTTGAAGCCGGCGTTGCCACAACGGGAGCCTCCGAAGACGCCTTCACGAAAGGCAGCGGCTGATTGCTTCCATTCGCAAACAGCTCTTGAGCCTTTTTGCGGACCAAGGCTTCAAAGTTTGTCAGGCGGCTATCGATTTCGAATTTCACGCCTCGAGAACGGACTTCAAGGATGCCCGCGCCGAACACTTTTGAGACCTGCAATGAATCACCCATCGCCAGCGTCGTCTCGCTGATCTTCTTACCCCCTTCGATGACGGGAGAACTGTATGCCTTGATCATCACCACCGAAGTCGGCCAAAGCGCCGGGCGCTCGTTGATGGCGGCGTAATCTAAAGCCGGCAAAGCCGAGACGGCGGAAGCGACCTTGCTGGCCGACCCTTCGGCGGCGGGAGCGGACTCGGGCTTAGTGACGGTCGGGACGGCTTCGCTCTTGGCGACAGCCGGAGCGTTCGTCACGACAATCGAAAAGCTCGGTTGCAATATCAGCGTCGCGACGGCGCCGAGCACGATGCCTCCCAATAAAAAGAGAAGAGAACGTAAAAGTGATGACATGGCCTGGCTGGTGGAAATTATGATCCGGCTTTGATCTCGATCACGTCGTGAGGAGCGGCTTCGCGCAGACCTGCTGGGGTGATCCGGATGTAGCGAGCCAACGCCCGATGTTCGTTCAGATTATTGGCTCCGAGATAACCAAGTCCGCTTTGAACCCCGCCGGCCAGACTGCCCAGCACCTGGTCGACGGTTCCGGAAACTTCCTTAAGAGCTTCGATGCCCTCGGCGGCGACTTTGTTAAATTTACCACTGGCCGAATGGCCGTAGCGCGCGGCGGAACCTTTGCGCATCGCTTCGTGCGAACCCATGCCGCGATATTCCTTATATGTCTTGCCGTTGATTTCCATCAGCTTGCCGGGAGCCTCACGGCTACCTGCGAGCAAGCCACCGAGGATCACCGCATCAGCTAGCGTAAGTGCTTTGACGATGTCGCCGCTCTTGGTGATGCCACCATCGGCGAGGATACGGACTCCCTTTTGGGCGGCGGCCCGGGAGGCGACATAAAGCGCGGTGAGCTGGGGAATGCCGACACCGGCGACGATACGCGTCGTGCAGATCGATCCAGGGCCTTGGCCGATTTTTATCGTGTCGGCTCCGGCGGCCGCGAGAAATTCGACACCTTCGCCACTGGTGACATTGCCGGCAATCAGCGTAAGTCCTTTGTGCGCCTTGCGGAGCATGCGAACGGCATCGCCGACGCCCTTGGTGTGACCATGCGCCGTGGAGATTGCCAAAGCATCTGCGCCTTCCTCCACCAAAGCGGCCGCATGGGCCAGAAAGCGAGCCCGATCGATTTCGCCATCGGCGTTACGTGGGACTGAAATGGCAACCCCGACCCGGAGTCGAAACCCTGAGTCGCGCGTAGGACGGACATGCGCCCGAGACTCTTCGGAGATACGCTCGATATCGCTGAGCGTGAAAAGACCGCGAAGTTTATTCTTTGCGTCGACCACCAATAATTTGTTTTGCCCGACATGCTCAGAGAAGAGCTTATCTGCCTTGGCGATCGGGTCTTTCCCGAGGTCTTTTTCGACGACGGTAAAAATCCGGTCGCGCGGCACCATAACGGCAGCGACCTTGCGTTGACCGTGACGCTCTTTGACGGCGCTTCCGGGAAGCAGCCCGAGGAGGGTATTATCCGGGCCGACGACCGGGAAGGTACTGAAGGCCAAGCCGTCGTGCTCAATCCGGGCGAGCACCTGCGCGATCGTATCCTCGGGGGAGACCACCGCGGGATCGCCGATCATTCCGTGAATATGGTTTTTGACCCGACGCACTTCGGCCACCTGGTCGGCCTCCGTCATATTATAATGTAGGAGACCCAGCCCACCGTTAAGTGCCATCGCGATGGCCATTCGGTGCTCCGTGACGGTATCCATGTCCGATGACACAATCGGTAAAGACAACGGCAGGAAGTCAGAGAGCGAGGTATCGAGACGGGTCATCCGTGGGAGCACCTCTGAATAGCGGGTGGCCAGCGAGACGTCGTCGTAGGTCAGCCCTAAGCCAGCCGTTGACGGAAAGAATTCGTCAGCGGGTAGGTAAAAGCGTTCGTCGAGGGAAACGCGGCCCTTGGATTTGGGAGAGGCCATGGCAGGTCGGTTTCCCCAAAGGGTGTTAGGCACCCCCCGCCTTGGAGGCAAATTGTTTTTGCGACTTGGGCTCGATTCATGACAGTGACGGGATGAAAGGAGGCTTTTTCGATTTCAAGCGGGTCCGACGACGCTTTCGCTCACCGTTGGCAACCGGGGCCGGCAGCGTCGATGCGGTCGATCGAGTGCTGCTCCGGTGCCAAAGCGAAACCGGGGTAGGCTACGGAGAAATCGCCCCATGGCCTGGCTTCCCCTCCGAAACGATCGACCAAGCCATCGAAGTCATGCGCTCGGCCCAAGGAAACCTTTCGCACCTTAGCTCAACCGTCCAAGCCTCCCGCGCTGCCCTGCCCTGCTTGGCGGCGGCCATGTCTAGTTGTGAGCATTGGTCGGTGATCGCTGCGTACGACGGCGCACTGCCGTGTGCGGGCCTAGTCGCTTTATCGGGCGATGATGCCGCAGCAAAGATTGCCGCCGGCTTCCAGACTTTAAAAATAAAAATATCTTCCGATACGCCGGAAGTCGCCATTCGCGAACTCTTCCACCGCTTCGACGGCCAAGTCCGTCTCGATGCGAACGGTTCGCTCGATCTCACGGCGGCACGTGCTTGGACCGATTTTACGCGAAACGAAAAGCGCGTGGAGTTCCTAGAACAGCCCCTGCCGATCGGACATCCGGGTTATGCCTCACTGGGCCAAGATAAAATCGCGCTGGATGAATCTTTCCTTACGCCCGCCGGAAACGATTGGCCTGGCCTCGTCGTGGTGAAACCTTTGCTCGCCGGCGACTGGACAGAGCTCAGCGCTTGGCGGGAGCAACGTCCTGGTCCCGTCGTTTATTCCTCCTGTTTTGAGACCGCCATCGGGCGCCAAGCTGCATTGTGGTTCGCCTCCCTTGATCCTTCTGCTGGGACCGTCGGCTTCGACACCCTTGGCCGCTTTGAGCACGACGCCCGCGATCGTCATGCCGGCGGGCCCATGACGCGCGGGCTGGTCGATTTCGATTGGGACGCTTTTTGGCGGGAAATCTCGTGAGTGGCCTTGCGGTCTTCCACTCGGATTACGCCGAACATCTTCGGGAAGCCTTAGCCGCGCACGATGCGGGTATCCCGACGTTCTTGGGTAACCCGCAATGGGGCGAAGCAGAGATGCGCGAAGCCGCCCGCCAAATCCCCGCGGGCGTCAATGTGGCCGGCAAGGGACCCGTCCCCGTCGGGCTTGGCCCCTGTGATTGGCATTTAGGCTGGGCAGGACGAATCATGATTCCTTCCGGCGGTACGGGCGGTCGGATTAAATTTATCATCCATGACGTGAACACCCTGCGCGCAGCGGCACGCTCCTTGCGTGATGCTCTGGTAGGGCAAGGATTTAGCCCGACGTTAAATTGTGCCATCGTCACGCCTCCGTGGCACGTCAGCGGACTCATGCCGGCGATTCGGGCGCGTGAAACCTCGGGGGCTTTTGCCGTGCTCAACGGCCGCTTCACGCCGGACGAACCATTACCATCCGTACCACTACCGACTTCTGGGACGCGCATCCTCTCACTCGTTCCCACTCAGCTATCTCGCCTCTTAGGCATGACCGCAGGAGCGAACTGGCTTCGCCAATTCGATGTCATTCTCCTCGGTGGTTCGTCGCTACCATCTCCGCTACGTGAGCGGATCGGCGCGCTCCGTTTACCGGTTTATGTCACCTACGGCATGACGGAAACCGCCGCCGCCTGCGCGCTTTGTCCTCCGAAGCTCGTTTGGAGTAAGGCCGAATTACGAGGTTCGCCTTTGCCGGACGTACGATTCCATGCATCAAACGGCCTCTTGCAGATTTCGACACCCGCACTGGGTCGTGGCATCTGGCCTAACCTTCCTTTGGAGCAACCCTACCTAACCAGCGATCGCGGCGACATTGGATCCGATGGCACGATCAAAGTCCACGGGCGAGCGGACCAAGTAATATTAACCGGGGGCGAAAAAGTGGATCCGTCTCGCGTTGAGCACGCCTTCCTCGCCAGCGGCATTATTTCCGAAGTAAAGGTTTTCGGACGACCCGACGCAACCTGGGGCGAAGCCGTGACGGCCTGCGTCGTTGGCGATCCTGCGATCGAAGTAGCCTTGCGAAATATTGCGGATACCTTGGAGCCAGCCGCTCGCCCCAAACAATATGTCTTCGTCGCCAGCCTGCCGATCGATGATCGCGGCAAATTTGACCGCTCGGCGGTGCTAGCGAAGTTAAAGACTTAAGCGCGAACGGCTTTCCAGACGCGCAGGCAGGATTCCACTAGGGCCGGGAAATCAGCCAGGGGCACTTGGCTTGGGCCGTCAGAGATGGCTTTGGTCGGATCGGGATGCGTCTCCATGAAGAGCCCGTCGGCGCCGGCCGCGAGCGCCGCCTTGGCCAGCACAGGAACATATTCGCGCTGTCCGCCGGATGAACCACCGGCGGCACCGGGGAGCTGGACCGCATGCGTTGCGTCCATAATCGTGGGGTGACCAAAGCCAGCCATGATTGGGAACGAACGCATATCGACGACCAAGTTCTGGTAACCGAAGGTCGTACCGCGATCCGTCTGCCAGATTTCCGCAGCCTTCGCGCCTTCGAGTTTATCGACGACGAAGCGCATCTCAAAAGGCGAAAGGAATTGTCCCTTCTTCACGTTCACCACTCGGCCGGTCTTAGCGGCGGCGACAAGCAAGTCGGTCTGGCGGCACATGAAGGCCGGGATTTGCAAAACGTCGACGACTTTGCCGACGGTCTCACATTGCTCCGGACCATGGATGTCCGTGAGGACGGAGAAGCCGTAATCCTTTTTTACCATCGCTAGCAAATCCAGGCCTGCCTGCATGCCTGGGCCGCGATCGCCGCCCAACGACGTGCGATTCGCCTTATCATAAGAACCTTTAAAAATGATGTTAAGCTCCGGATGCCGCGCCGCAAGAGCCTTGAGCTCCTGGGCGACCGTCCGACAATTGGCCTCGGATTCAAGGGAACAGGGACCTGCGATGAGGAGCAGACGGCGCTTATCGTGCAGCATACGTCAGATTAGGACGGCCCCACGGCCAAGGGCGAGCCGGAAGAAAACGACTTAGCGCCCCAACCACTTCAGCACTTCAGGCAAGGAACGGGTGTTCAGCACCTGGGCGGAGGTTAACCATCCCTTACGCGCAATGCGTACGCCGTGTTCGATAAAACTTAAGTGCGCGAAGTCATGGGCGTCAGGGTTAATCGAACATAGCACCCCCTTCTCGGCGGCTCGACGCCACCATCGCCAATCCATGTCCAACCGCCAAGGGTTGGCGTTAAGTTCGATGATCGTGTCATTCGCCGCGGCCGCATCGATGATCTTACCGACGTCCACATCGTAAGGTTCGCGCTTGTTGATCAATCGTCCGGTGACGTGTCCGATCATGTCCACGTGTTCGCTTTCGATGGCCCGGATGATACGAGCCGTCTGCGATTCGCGGTCTAACGTGAAAAGGTTATGCACCGACGCGACGACGAAATCGAGCCGCCCGAGCAGATCGTCGGCGTAGTCCAACGTGCCATCGCGTATGATGTCCACCTCGGAACCCGTCAGCAGGCGTACCTTGAATTTTCCCGATGCATTGAGCTGCGCGATTTGATCCATCTGGGCGAGCAGCCGTCCTTCATCCAAACCATTGGCCTGGAAGCTCGACTTAGAGTGATCGGAGATCCCGAGGTACTCCCAACCCATACGCTCCGCCTCTTTCGCCATCTGCTCTAACGTATGGACGCCATCGGAGGCGGTCGTATGATTATGAAATGCTCCGCGGAGGTCTTTCATTTCGACCAAACGTGGAAGTGATTTCGCCTCGGCGGCGTCGATCTCGCCCGCGCCTTCGCGGAGTTCGGGCGGGATCCAAGGCAGGCCGAGCGCCTGGAAAACTTCCGCTTCGCTTTGAGCGCCTGGTGCCTGCACGCCTTCGGCTGTCGCCTTGAAGCCCCATTCGCTCATACTCAAGCCACGCGACAGTGCACGATGCCGCATCGCGACATTATGGTCCTTGGAGCCGGTAAAATGGTGTAAGGCGAAAAAGAACTGCTCTTCGGGCACCACGCGTAAATCCGCCTGGAGACCAGATTCAAACCGCACGCTGGATTTTGTCTCACCGTGCGCGGTTACTTCTTTGACGCCGGGATAAGCGACAAACCAATCCATGATCGGCTTGGGGTCGGCCGCCGCGACGATGAAGTCCAGGTCGCCCACCGTCTCGCGGGCGCGGCGCAAAGAGCCAGCTGACTCGGCGTGCTTGACCTGGGGCAAGGCGCGCAGGCCGGCTAAGATAGGATTAGCGACTTCCGCGGCTTCGTACCATCGATGGCGCAAGCTGTAAGCGACGCGATTTTTAATACCTTCGAGAATCTTCGTCTGGGTTTTTTCGCCGAAGCCCTTGAGTTCGGCAACCTTTCCGGATTCGCAAACTTCTTTCAATTTGGCCAAGTCTTCCACGCCCAAGAGCGTCCAAAGCGCGCGGACTTTTTTCGGTCCAAGGCCTTGAATCTGCATGATCTCCAGAAGTCCGGCAGGAATTCCCGCGCGGAGTTTTTGGTGGAAAGGTAAAATGCCGTCGCGCCGTAAGGTCGTGATTTTATCCACCAGCGCTTCGCCCATACCGGGAATCTCGCCCAAGCCACCGGTCTTGATCAGCTCATCCAGATTTTCGGTCATGGTCTCGAGGATCCGCGCGCCCGTGGAGTATGCCCGAATCTTAAAAGGGTTCTCGCCCATGAGCTCCATCAAGGTCGCGATTTCATCCAGGACCGCAGCGATGTCGTTCTTTTCAAGCATCACCGGGATTTTTCCTGCTGGTAGATGCCTTGCAACGCACTGAAGTCAGCTTCGCGGCTGCCGCTCTCGATGACATGTTGATATGCGTCGGCATGCTTAAGTTCTTCAGAGGCCGTCGCGACCCGGCGATCAATCTCATCGAGCGGATCCGTCCCGCGACCAGTAAGGCGGCGGCGGAGCTCGACCGGATCGCTCACCCGGATGAAGACGGTCACGAGCGCGGCGGCCAAGCGAGTGTCCGCCGTACCCTTGGCACGAATCGTAGCGGCACCTTGGACGTCGACGTTAAGCAGCGCATCAAATCCCGCGTCCAGATGTTGCGCTACATCGGTCAAGCGAGGTCCATAAAGATTACCATGGACGACAGCGTGCTCTAAAAATACCCCGGCTTTCACTTGGGCTTCGAAATCCGTCCGCGTCAGAAAATAATAGTCGACCCCATCAGCCTCTCCAGCCCGCGGCGCGCGGGTCGTGCAAGTGATCACCCGACGGATCGCGCACGGATTCGCTTCTGTGAGACGCGAGCAGAGCGTCGTCTTGCCGCTTCCAGCTGGACCCGAAACCACGATGAGCAACGCTCGGCTCACGACACGAATGACGCCAGCAAGCAGGCGACGGCTAGCAGGCCCAAGATGATACCGAGCCCCTTATGTCGGGCCGGCGTGCGCAAGACCCAGTCGCATTGGTTTAAAAATGTGGGCGGTGAATAAGCCCACCAAAGACCGAAGACGACGAACAGACCATAGCTGAGCGTGGCATCCAGCAGGCTACGCGGTAATTGCCGATACCCTGCGTCGAGCGTGAAGCGGGCTAAGAAAAGCATCAGTACTCCAAGCGAACGGACGGAAAGTAGATCCGGCATGAAGCGGAGTGTCGCGAGGCTTGCAGCTAATAAGACCACGACCACGGGTAAGCGTGGCAGGCCAGCCAGATCTGGCTCCGGCATGTTCATCAACCACCAGCCGAACCAGGCCGTCGCCGCCAAGGTCAATGTCACCGTGGCGAAGCGCGAACGGCGAAAGGTCTGCAGCACCGGCGAGGCCGTGAAGACCAAATAAGCGGCAAGCAGCAGAGCGGCCGCCAGTGCGTAGTAAGCTTGAGCGAGGGACACGGGACTAAATTAGGGCAAGCCAGGAGCCCGAGGCAACAAGTAGGTTTACCGATGGTGAATCCGCTCGACCGCCCAAGCCGCATGTTCGGCCACCATCGCATCGTCGTGCGTAAGGAGCTTTTCGATCGCGGGCAAATCGCCCTTGGTTCCGACATTGCCGAGCACCGTCAGGGCGTTACGCCACCAGCGATGGAGCCCCAGCCGGGAGACCGGGGTGTTCTGGAAGTGTTCCGCAAATTGAGTGGATGTCCAAGCAAGGGTCTCGCGTAGCGGGGGGTGGGCCCGTGGGACGAACGCCGCCTCGCGCGTTTGTTCTGCCCAACGATTCCATGGGCAGACGTCCAAGCAATCGTCGCAACCGAAAACCCGATCGCCCAAGGCTTCGCGATATTCCAAAGGAATCGGACCAGGATGCTCGATGGTCAAATAGGCCAGGCAGCGCCGCGCGTCTAATTTATAGGGGGCGATGATGGCCTGCGTGGGGCAGGCTTCGATGCATCGCACACAAGTCCCGCAGCGATCTGGCTCTTGCCGCTTGGTCGGTTCCAATTCCAGCGTCGTGAGGATGACCCCGAGAAAGAGCCAGGTGCCCTTACCGCGGTGAATCAGAATCGTGCTCTTACCCTGCCAGCCCAATCCCGCCGCCGCCGCCATCGGTTTTTCAAGGACGGGGCCGGTGTCGACGTAGGGCTTTTGGGCGCCTCCCATTGCTTCCATCATTTGGCAGAGTTTTTGGAGCCGGGGTAGAATGACATCGTGGTAATCGGCCCCTAAGGCGTATTTGGCGATGCGATAGCCTGCGGACGGATGTGGCTGCCAGTAATTAAGTCCGACGACGATCAGACTCCGGGCCTCCGGTAAGACTTTCGTGGCATCTGTACGCCTTTCCGGATTACGGGCCATCCATTTCATTTCGCCATGCATCCCGTCGGCGATCCATTTTTTAAAATATTCTGCGCGCACGTCGGCATCGACGGGGGCGACTCCAAAAGCATCGAAGCCCAAGGCGGTCGCTTCGGCCTGTAATCGCTCCCGGAGGGATTGAGCGTCCATGCCTCAGCCTAAGATCGACAACACGCGGCTGACGATCTCATCCACGGGCGCTAATTTTCCGAGCCCTTCGTAACCGCAAGCGAGCATCCCTTCCGCAGGTTCCACGATCGCATGACCGCGAGCCCGAAGGGTCTTCAAATTTGCCTGGGTAGCGGCATGTTCATACATCTTTCCATTCATCGCCGGGCAGAGCAGCACCGGCCCACGCGTGGCAAGGTAAACACTCGTTAAAAGGTCAGGGGCAAGGCCATGGGCAAACTCCGCCATCACATGAGCGGTGATAGGAGCGACCAGCAGAAGATCGGATGAGTCGGCGAGCTCGATATGGCTGGGCTGGGAGTTTTTCCCTTCTTCCCACAGGTTAACACTGACCGGGCGGCGGGATAAAACTTGCAGGGTCAACGGCGAGATGAATTGCGTCGCCCCTTGGGTCATGACCACCTGGACCTCGGCGCCGTATTTCACCAGCTGTGAGATTAAATCTGCTGCCTTATAGGCGGCGATGGAGCCCGTGACCCCGAGGGTGATTCTTTTGCCAACGAGCTGAGACATAACAGAACTTAAGATGATAAGGTGGCCCCGTGAGGCGAGGGGAAAGGCTAAGCCATGACTTCGATTGCCGGCTTTCCGAGGACGGCGAGCCCCCGTTTTACCCAGAAATCCTCCCATTTACCTCACCTAACGGGCTTTTCTTGTTTGCCATGCCTGCCCTCGCAGGTTGCCATTACCCCCTACTATGCAATCCGACATTGGTCTCATTGGTCTGGCCGTCATGGGCCAAAACCTCGCCCTCAACATCGCCGACCACGGCTTTGCGATCTCCGTCTATAACCGGACGACCGCTAAAACTGACGAGTTTGTGAAAGAAAACCCCAGCACGCCCGGCAAGCTGACGGGTTGCCCGACTATTCGGGATTTTGCCGCCTCTCTGAAAAAGCCACGTAAAGCGGTCATCCTCGTCAAAGCCGGCGCCCCCACCGATGCAGTCATCAATGAGCTCGCGAGCGTCTTTGAGGCCGGGGACATCATCATCGACGGCGGTAACGCGCTTTGGACCGACACCATCCGCCGGGAGCGCGAATTAAAAGCCAAAGGACTTCGCTTCATCGGATCGGGCGTATCCGGCGGCGAAGAAGGCGCCCGCTTCGGCCCATCCCTCATGCCAGGCGGCGACGCCTCGGCTTGGGCTGAAATCAAACCCATCTGGGAGGCAGTTGCTTCCAAGGTCGATGCCGTCACGGGCGTCGAACTCACGGGCGCAAAGCCTGGCAAGCCAATCAAGGGAGGCGTTCCTTGCGTCGCTCACATCGGCCCCGACGGCGCCGGCCACTACGTGAAGATGGTCCATAATGGCATCGAATACGGCGACATGCAGATGATCTGCGAAGCCTACGACTTGATGCGCGGTCTTCTCGGCATGACCCCCGATGAAATCGGTACGGTCTTCGAAGAATGGAACAAGGGTGACCTGAATTCCTTCCTCATCGAAATCACCGCCAAGGTGCTGAAGCAGAAAGATCCGGAAACCGGCGTTCCGCTGGTTGACGTCATCCTCGACACCGCCGGCCAAAAAGGCACCGGTAAATGGACCAGCGCCAACGCCCTCGATATGGGTGTCGCCGCTCCGACCATCGCTGAAGCCGTCTTTGCTCGCTGTCTCTCAGCCGTGAAAGATGAACGCGTCGCCGCCGCCAAAGCGCTCCGTGGCCCCAAGCGCGCGATGACCAATCCCGACAAGGCGAAGATTGTCGAACAGATCCGCGAAGCACTCTTCTGCTCCAAGATCTGCTCCTACGCCCAAGGCTTCCAACTCATGCGCGAAGCGCAGAATGAATATAAGTGGAAGCTTAACTTCGGTGAAATCGCCCAAATCTGGCGTGGCGGTTGCATCATCCGCGCGCGCTTCTTGCAAAAAATCACCGAAGCTTTCGGCAAGAAGCCTCGTCTGGCCAACCTTCTGCTCGATCCTCACTTTAAGAAGACCGTCAAGAAAGCCCAGAAGAACTGGCGCAAGGTCATCGCCCTCGCCGTCAAGCATGGCATCCCGGTGCCGACCTTGGGCTCAGCCCTCTCCTACTTCGACTCTTACCGCACCGCGAACTTGCCGCAGAATTTGCTGCAAGGCCAACGCGACTTCTTTGGAGCGCATACCTACGAGCGCACCGACAAGCCGCGCGGAGAGTTCTTCCATATTGATTGGCCGGATCCTAAGCGTCCGCAGATCAAGGCCTGATAGCCTTGCCGGAAACAGTAAGGGCGTCCGCGAGGACGCCCTTCTTATTTGGCGGAATCACTGAGCGGACCAACCGCCGCCGGTCGCCGCGGCGAGTCTAACCGCGACCTGCCGACGCTCCCAGACGACCATCGAGAGCGTGCGCGCCGCCATGGCTTCATCTCGCCGTGCAATCATGATGTCGTTTTCGTTCGCGATGCCGGCCTTACGACGGGCTTCGGCATTGGCGAGCCGGACGCGCACCGCCTCCAGCACTCGAGCGGTCAAATCTTCTTGCAAGGCGAGCTCGCGTAAATCGGCGAGCGCATCCTCTACTTCGCGAAAGGCGCCGAGCACGGCCTTGGTCCACTCACCAGCGGAGCCATCGATGCGGGCACGGGCGACCTCGAGGTCGGCTTCGCGGCGACCAGCGTCGAAGACCGGCAGATCAATCGAGGGAGTGAGCGTCCAGAAACTTGATGAGCCACGGCCAACGCGTGAAGCCGGATCGGCCTGCCAACCGGCCTGGCCATTGAGCGTGACCGAAGGATAGAAGTCGGCAATCGCCGCACCTTCGCGTGCAACTGCGGCATCGAGATGCGCGGCGGCGGCGGCGAGGTCGGGACGGCGGAGCAGAAGTTCCGAGGGTACGCCGGCGCCGAAGGCAGGCATCGCAACGGAGCCTTTTGCTTCAGGCAACTTGGCGCCAGGTGTAGAACCGATGAGCGCACGGAGAGCATTCTCCGCCGCGGCGAGGCGGCGGCGGCCGAGACCTTCGTCGACTTTGGCTTGCGCAGCCGCAAGACGTGCGGAGGAAAGCGGGTCGGAGTCGAGCAGCCCGGCGACGACCGTCTTCTCCACTATTTGCATCTCGCGAAAGCGCGTGGCGAATTCGGTCTCAAGAAAAGCGAGTTGCTCGCGAGCGCCGCGGACGGCGAACCACAGACGGGCGACTTCCGACGAGAGAGCCAGCTCCGCCTGTTCCGAGGTAAACTTGGCCGCACGCGAATCCGCGTCGGCCCCTTTGGTCTTAGCCGCCTCGCGGCCCCAGACATCGAGCTCCCAGGATGCTTTCACGCCGACTGCTCCCACGTCGGTGCGACGAGGGATACCAAAGCCGACCGGCGTACGACCGGTCTCAAGCGAGATGCGAGAGGATTCCAAACCGGCACCGACGGAAACCGCGGGCTGATCGCCGGCGTTGGCGGCGAGGAGCAAGGCGACCGCTTCACGCTGACGCGCGCGAGCAATCACGAGATCGGGGCTGTTCTGTCGCGCCTGCGCGATAAGTTCAAGCAAGGCGGGATCTCCGAAAGATTCGGCCCACTTCGTGTCGGCGGCGACACCGCCTTGCGAAAAAGCCGCGGGCGAGGCAGGCCCCTTAGGCTTCGCCATCGGATCGTGCGCGCATCCGACGAGGACGAACGCCGCGAACAGGAAAGTCTTATTTAACCGGAGCATTTTGGGAGGCGTCGATATAGACGTCCATCTGCTGACCAACAAAAAGCGCGCGTCCCGCGGGTCGATCGAACTGGTAGATTACCTGCAGCACGCGGGTATCGACGCGTTCCACGCTCGCGCCGGTAAGCGAGGTCTTCGGGATGACGAAGGGTTCGATGCGAACGAACTTCAGGGCGATGGAACGATCCTTGCCGCCAGCGAGAGAGCTCTCGCCCTTAAGATAACCCTTGGCGGGCAGGCCGTCGCGCATGCGCGTGGCTAGCTGTTCGTCGATGTCGCAACGGATCTGGAGGGTGGAGATGTCGCCAAGCACGACCGGAGCCTTGGCGCCGGCAGCCACGAATTCGCCGACGCGAACCCCGACCTGGAGAACGGTCGCATCAATAGGCGAACGAAGCACCAAACGATCAAGGAGCACCGCCGTCTGATCAAGCTGCGCTTGAGCGAGAGCGAGCTTGGCCTTCGCTTCTTTGGCAGCCATCTGGTAAGAAAGAAGTTCAGATGCGGAAACCGCCCCGCTGTCTTTGATGCCAGTCCAGCGACGGGCAGCATCTTCGGCGCGCGCGGCGGTCGCTTCGGCAGCGGAGACGGCGGCCTTCTGTACGGTGTGCTGAGCGCGAAGATCTCGTTCATCGAGCGTCAGGATCGGGTCGCCGGCCTTCACCTTGTCCCAGACCTTCACGTGGACTTTGGCAACCGTGCCCGACGTGGGTGAGCCAAGAAGCGTATTCTCGGCAGCGGCCTCGATGAGGCCGGCGGCGGCGATGAGGCCGTCCTTATCGCGTGTGGCAGGTTCATAGGGCGGCGGCTTGATCGGGGTTTCGTTGGCCGTGCCGCGGGTGAGCTGCAGAGCGGCGCCAGCGCCAGCGAGGGCGAGAGCAAAGAGCAGGATGCGTTTCTTGAACATAAAGGAAATCAGAGATGGGTGGTATCGAGAAGCTTCGGGTCGTCGACCACGCGGCTGATGCGACCGTCTTCCATTTCCGCGATACGGTCGGCAAAACGGAAAATACGGTGATCGTGGGTTACGACGACCACACAGCGTTCAGGTGAACGAGAAAGATCACGGACGAGTTCCATGATGTGCGCGCCAGTGTCCTTATCGAGGGCCGAGGTCGGCTCATCGCAAATGAGGAGCGGCGGTTCGTGGACGAGCGCACGTGCAATCGCGACGCGTTGCTGCTGGCCACCGGAGAGCGCGTTAGGCCGTCCTTCTTCGCGGCCCTTAAGTCCGACCTTCTCAATGATCGCGGCGGCGCGGTCATGGGCTTCGTCATAGGGACGCCCCTGAATCAGCAGCGGGACCATTACGTTCTCGATGACGGAGAGCGTTGGGATAAGATTGAATGACTGGAAGACGAAGCCGAGGTTCTTACGTCGGAATGACGTGAGCTCTTCTTGGCTGAGTCCGTCGAGGCGCTGGCCAAAGACCTCGACCGTACCGGCCTGAGGCGTAAGCGTGCCCGCGATGACGGAGAGAAGCGTTGTCTTCCCGCAACCCGAAGGTCCGACGAGCATGATGAGTTCGCCGCGGCGGGCCTCGAAGTCGGCTTGCTTGAGGGCAACGACCTGATTGTCCGGCGTGCCGAAGAACATATCGACGCCAGTGGCGCGGACCGCGACGGTGTGGGCTTGGTGACTCATCCGCGGAAGACAGAGGCGGCGTCGACGCGCGACACCTTGATGATACCGATGACGGCGGAGACAAAACTGATGCCCAACACGAGGGCGAACGTCGCCCAGAGGATTTGCGGGAACATCACGAACGGCGGCATCCCCTTCTCGATCATCGCCCGGCCGATGGCCTGTGCCATGCCAGCACCAAGGCCGAAGCCAATGAGACCGGCCGTGAAGGCCTGCACGAAAAGCATCCGGGCGATAACACCCATGCCTGCACCCATCGCCTTGATGGCCGCGAAATATTTCAGATTCTCGAGCACGAAAGAATAGAACGTCTGACCGGAAATCGCGATACCGACAAACAGGCCGAGGAGAACGGCCGTACCAAAGGAGAACGGAATGCCGGTGTTGGTCCAAAACCACCAGAAGGTATTACGGGCCAGACTGCGCTCGCCCCAGTTCCAGATTACCGTGTCGGACGTCCAAGCCTTGAGCCCCGTTTCGCGTTCGATTCGTCCACAGAGTTCGGTCGGCGTCACGCCTTTCTGCGGCTCGACGAGCATGAAGCTCAGCGTGCGACGGGCACCGAGCGTGTAGCCCTTAGCGCGGTCGTAAGTTGTATAGACAAATGGTCCGCCGGTGAAAGCGCGCTTCACCTTACAGATGCCAACGATGCGGGCCTGGATATCGTTTATCTCAAAGGTGTCGCCGACCTTAAGCGGCGTGGAGCGCGGCTTACCGTCGGGGCCGACGCCCATGCGACCCATCAACGAAGCGCCCCATTCGTCCACGATGACCGTGTCGGGAAGGCGTAAGTCCTCGATACGTCCCTGCGTAAGCAAGGCTGGCGCTCCCGCAAAGGTATCGGCGTCAATGCCCACCAGCGTGATGAGTTTGAAATTTCCATCCTGCATACGAGCCTGGACGAAAGATGTGTGCAAAGGCGCCGCCCAGGCGACCCCATCCACCGAGCGGACACGGCTCAGGTCGGTATCCCGGAGCGGCTTGGCGTCATTGACTTGCTCGACCATCGGGTCGCTCACCCAAACTTGCGCCCGGATGTTGACCATCGGCGTGTAAGTCCAACTCATGATGCCGAAGAAAACCGAACTCTGTTGGGCCATCAGCAAAGCCGAGAACGCCAACCCGCAAAGAAGCATTGCGAGCTTAGCGCGATCCCCGAAGAGCATGTTGAGGGCGAGGCGATACATTTATGACTGCGATAGGCTTACCTATCCTCTCCCCAAAGAGAGGGCGGTCAATGGGAAGTCAATCGTCGCAGGCATTCTTGCGACCGGTAATTCGGCACCAGCCTTAGTGGCCGACAATGACCCCAACTGACGGAAGGAAGACGAGATGCGTCTTGAACCATTCCGGACCCCATGCCGCATTCACGGCCCAGGCGGCGACAAGCAAGATCAGCGCGATAGAAAAACAACGGATGACCTTTGATTTCTCTTCACTCTTGGCGCCCGCATGCAAAAGGCCGACGGCACCGAGCACCAGGATCGGGTGGAAGTATGAAATCGGGCGAGCGGTGTAAAAGTAAGCGATAGCTCCCACGACGAGGTTGATGTCGACCAAAACGGCAACTACGCGCTGCAGGGCTGGCTTCGGGCCATTCAGGATCGCATTGACGATCACGACCAAGACCAAGGCCAGCAGAAGGGTTCCGTAGTGCTTATGGGAGGTCAGGAGAGATTGCATGGCCCGACCATAGGGGGCCGTACCTCCAACTCAAGCCCTGGCTAGGGGGGCCTTTAGCGATCTTCCGGGAAAAGCACCCGGAACGTCACTGCAGCGGCCGCACCGCCCAAGAGTTCGCAAAAAATATCCAGCGCCACCCGGGGGGCGTCTTTCGCCGCCAAGATGGCCTCCTTGGCAAAAGCAGCAAAGCCTTCTCCGTCCGTAAAGAGCGAGCTGGCTAATCCGTGGAGCGCCGTAGCAATGGCCACGGCCGGATTGATAGCCGGATTGAATTCTCCGAATGATCCAGAAAAACCTAGGACCGTCATGGCGATGGCGATGCCGAAATAGCTATTCCCCGCCGTTATCCGTGAAGTTGCCACCATCAGGATGACGAACGCCATCAGGAACGTGCCCAAGAATTCGACGACCGAGGTGGCGAGGGCGCCGGCGAAGACCGAATCTCCGAGCGCTGCCACGCCGTCTTTGGTTTTTTCGATATCATGCCCGGTCAGCAAACCGATGACCAGAGCGGCAATAAGCGCGGCCGTGAGCTGCACCCCGACATAAGCCAAGGCCGTGCGCCGTCCCATCCGGCCCCGCAAAAGGATACTCAGTGTCACGGCCGGATTGTAATGGGCCCCCGAAACGGACCCGCCCATATAAATCAAAGCGCACAGAATCGCCGCCACGGAAATCGGCGTCGTCGCCAAAATAGAGGCACTGCAGAGAAAGAACGTGGCGAGGCCTTCCATCCACAGTTTATTTCGCATCCGCCTAAGTTCGTGGGTTTAAAATTAATCTCAAGCCCCGAGTGAGACTCAGTGCCCAACCTGCGTGAGCCAGTTCTCGCTGAAGGTAGCGACTTCTTCCATCGTCGGCAAGCGGCGGGCGTTCAGCTTGATCTGTTTGGCCAGCTTCTCCTGCTGCTCGTAAAGCGCCCGAAAGGTTTCGTAGAGCGGCGTCTTCTTGTTTTTATTATCCACCAGCCAGAAACCGACCTGCTGGCCGTCCTTCATCTCGTTATTATAAAATTGCCAATAAAGCACCATGGCGGGCCGCCAACTCAGGAACTTGGTGAAGATCTCGCGGTTCTTCTGTTCGTGAACTTTGCCGTCGCCGCCACAAGCCGTCCAAGATAACCCACATTCCCCGATGAACACGCGCTTGGCAGGAAGATTCGCCTTCGGTGCTAATTGCTGGTTGATGTAATCGAGCGTCGCCCGGATTTCTTCCCCCGTCTTCAGCTGGACATCGTAAGCGGAGTAAGAAACGAAGTCGACGTTGACCTTCGGGAGGACGACGTTGACCAAGCGCTTCTTGCCATCCTTCATCGCGTCGCGCACGCGGTTGACTTCGGTATAAGTATAGACGCGGCAACGGGCGTAAGGAACTTCTCGACGCGCGGCGTCGACCGCCTCTTGACGGACGTTCAACCATTCGATCATCGCGTTAGTCGCTTCGACCGGGGCATCTCCGGCGGGGTTCATGCTGGGCAAGAGATACCAATCCCCTTCCCAATGTCCGATGAAGAAAGTTTTCCCCGCGGCATCTCGGCGCGTCAGCAGATCCTTGGTGAAGGCGTACATCGCATTATATTCGCGTCGCTTCATCTCCGGCGTGAGTCCCGTGACCCAATCATTATTGGAACGGTACCAAATAAGGTAATGCGTAAAAGGCAGGGTGATCAATTCGGCGAACTGAGGGCCAGGCGCCACGGACACTTTCAGGATGCGCGACCCCATCTTGCTCATTTCTTTGGCCGCCTCCAGGACGCCATCCTCTTTGGTGAACTTGTAGGCGGGGGTGACAATCTGCGTTCCTAATATTTGCGGAAAGGCGTCTGGCATGGCTGCCACCTGCGGTAATTCGGTGGCGTCGACCATCAATCCCCCCTTCTTTTTCTGCGCATGGGCCTGCGGCAGCACCATCGATAACAGGATGACGCCCAGTAGCATACGGGGTAAATAACTCATGGGGTGAACCTCAGCGAGGCGGTCTTGAATTGTCCAACTATGACAGCCTTCCTTCAAGCCCGTTCCCACTAACTACCATGATATCACTCCAACGAACCTTAGCCGTGGCCATCCTTGCCTGCGGCCTTCACACCCAGACGCTGGCTGCGGCCAGCAAAGAGGAGGGGCATGCTACCGCTGACCCCGACCATACCCGGCTCTCTGCTGCCCGCAAGGCGGCCAACGAGCTGCCCGAGGTCCTTGCCATCCAACAGCAATCCCATGCCGATCGGGCCTTATCTCATAAGGCCTACGCTGAATACAAAGCGGCGCGCAAGCGGTCGGCGACTTCGGAAGAGGCCTATAAGAAGGCTTTTGAAGAAGGCCTGGCCAAGGTCGACGCCGGGGCAGTGCCCCTGCTCGAGAAAGAGCGGGTCGCGTTTCGGGAGCGGATGCTGAATTCCCGGAATGCCAAGAAGGGCTCCTCCAGCAAGAAGTCTCCCGTCAAAGCCGAAGAGGACGGCCCCGAGGAAGAGGAAGAAAGACCCGAAGAAGAAAAGTAAGCCGATTCGCCCGGATGAGTCACAACCCGCCTTCACCGGCGGGTTTTTTATTTTTATAGGTCGAGCGCGAAGACGAGAGCCGCCCAGATTTCTTCCACGGGCTCCAAGCCAATCGATAATCTTAATAAATCCGGATCAAGGCCCGCCGCACGGATTTTCTCCCTGCCCGCCGAAGTGGTAACCTCTTCGAAATGCGCCAACCAAAGGAACGGAGCGACGATGGTAAAGCTCAAGCCGAAGCTTGGTCCTTTCACCATGGGCAACCGATCATACACCGTGCGCATTTCTTTACGCAGCTCGAGCGTGATCAAAGCGCCAGCGCCGGCGCCCAGGCGCTGAATTTTGCGAAAGGCTTCGGCCGTGATTCCGTCTTTGGCCGTACGCACCCGCGCCACCGCTGGGTGGGCCGCAAGCCGGCGGGCAATTTCCTCGGCAGTGGCAGAAAGCCGGGCCGTTACTTCCCCCATCCGTCCAATTTGTTCGGCTAAAGCAATTTGGTCTAGTCCGTGCAGCGCATCGAGATTCGCTTTGGCCTCTCGCAACAACTCCGTGGCATCGAAACGCAAAGGATTAACCGCCAGGACGCCAGCCATCACGTCGCCTTCGGACGCGGCATACTTGGTGAGGCTCGAACAAAGAATATCCGCATGCGGCAAAACATCGACCGTGGCCAAGCCAGCTGAACTCGGATCGAGCAGAAGCTTGGCTCCATATTGGTCACAGAGCGCCCGTAGCACGATGATGTCGGCAGTCTCTAATTGAGGGTTATTCGGGACTTCGGTGAAAACGCCCGCCACTTTTCCGGTCGCTAAGATTTTTTCGACCGCCGCCAGATCGCGCACATCCGGAACAAAATGGTGAGGGGCGTCCGTCGCTTTCTCGAATAAGCGCGTCGAATCTACGTAAAGCCACCCAAGCTGAATCCAAGCTTTTTTTCCGCGCGGTCGCTGCACCGCATTCACTGCCACGATGGCAGCCTCCACCGCATTCATGCCCGATGTGGTAACGTGGATATCTTCGGCGGCGACGCCTGCCAGATAAGGTCCGAGGGCGTGGCGGATCCGGGCGAGAGATTGGGCTGTTTCTCCGGTAACGCTTCCCTTCAAGTGTGCTTCCGCTTGGCGTGAAGAGATCAAGGTGCCGGTATGTTGTACGAATTTATGGAGTCGCTCCGCGGCATCGCCGGCTGGCGTCGTCAATAAAACAAAATCTCCCACAACATCGAGCGACGCGATCTTCGCGCCTGCCCGGGCGGCAAGCTGTTCCGCGGCACGACGCGAAACTAAAGGGAAAAGCACGCCGGAGCGTCCCAGTTCCTTGGCGGCGGCGAGCGCGGCGCGCGTCACCAGTTCGTTGCGTACGAACCGCGGGTAGCCGGCCCGGATTTTTTCCCACGCGCGCGCTTCTTTCCGCTCATAACTTTCCACGTCGGCCAATGTCGGCAGACAGACGACCGTGGCATGCAGCGAATCGGGCACCAAGGCGCCGAGGGGCGGAGAAACCAAGGCCACGAATCAAAGACCCTCCGCGAGGGTTTCGTTTTGGATGATTTGTTCGAGTGACTGGCGACGGCGAATCAGGCTGCTGCGGCCGTCGGTTTTTAATAAGACCTCCGGTGCTTCGGGGAATGAATTATAATTCTTCGTGCTCATGCCCGCGCAATAAGCCCCGGCTCCGCCTAAGACGCAAAGATCACCCGCGGTGGCTTCAGGTAAATTACGGGTGGCGAGCGTCTCTGGTTCGCCGGGCGCGCAACTGATGAGGTCGCCGGACTCACAGCAATGACCGACGATGACATAATCCCGCTTTTTGTCGTTGGGCTTCGCCTGATACAAATAGGCTGGATGCTGCGCCCCATAGAGCGAAGGCCGTAAAATTTCGGTCATTCCGGAATCGAGTTTTAGAAAATCACGGGTTCCGGTGGAAACGATATCTTGCACGTGGCAAAGAACCGCCCCGGCATTAGCGACCAGAAATGTCCCGGGTTCGATTTCCAGACGAAGTTTGCGGCCGTCATCTTGCGCAAATTTTTCGAAGGCCGCCTTTACCGGCGCACCGATCAGCTGAGGGTCAGTCCCCTTCTCGCTCGCCACCCGCGCCACCTTATAACCACCGCCGAGATTCAGCGTCATCGCCGAAGGAAAACGGCGCACGAGAGCGAGGCTGGCGGCCGAGACTTCCTGCCAGATGACCGGATCGCTACCCGAACCGATGTGCGTATGGATCCGGACGATTTTCAATTGGTACTTCGTCGCGATGGCCTGAGCTTGCTCCGCCCATTCATGCCAAATGCCGAAGGAGGAATCTGGTCCGCCCACGTTGGTCTTGCCGGTGCCACCTGATCCGCGACCCGGGTTAAACCGCAAACCGACCTCATGGCCGGGGAGGGCTTGGCCGATCCGTTCTAATTGCGACAAGGAGCAGGCATTGGCGTGTACACCTTTTTTGAGTAACGCGGCGAAATCCCCAGGAAGTTCTTGAGATGAGAGTGAAATTCGTTCGGCAGAGATGCCGGCTAAGAGTGCGCGCCTAACCTCAAAGCCGGAGCTGGCATCGAAATGTAGCCCCTGCTGGGCGAAGATCTTAAGGATCGACGCGTTGGGGCAGGCCTTCATTGCGAACCGAACGGTGAGGCCGAAGGCATTCGGGAAGGCCAACATCGCCTTCGCCTGGGTCTCAAGGGTCGCTTGATCGTAGACGTAACAGGGGGTGCCATGGGCCGCCGCGATTTGTTGGGCCGATGCCGGCGAGAGGAAGGGGTGGTTTTCCACGGTAGTGATGGGCGGACTTTGTCACGACCGCCCTGCCCTTCCAGCCTTTTTGCAATCCTATGACACCGCTTGCCTCCCCCGCTGTCGCCCCTTGGGATGGTCTCTCTTTATATAACCCATGTCTTCCGCCGAAACGATTGTCGCTGCCGCCACCCCTGCCGGGCGGTCGGCCTTAGCCGTTCTGCGGATCGACGGTCCTCTGGCGGTCAATATCGCGACCGAGGCACTCCTCCGCAAAACGCCTCTCACCGAACGCCGCGCCACCCCCGCGATCTGGCGGGATGTGGCGGGGGTGCCAATCGATCAAGTCGTCGCCGTGCTTTGGCGCGCGGGAAAATCTTTCACGAGCAATGACTCGCTGGAAATAACCTGCCACGGTAATCCCCTGCTTGTCCGTCGGCTGACCGAAGATTGCCTGGCGCGCGGCGGCCGTATGGCCGAGCCTGGCGAGTTCACGCGGCGCGCTTTTCTGGCTGGTCGCATGGACCTCACCCAAGCGGAAGCCGTGGCCGATCTCATCCATGCCAGTTCTGAGCGCGCGCTCATCTCCGCTCGCCGGATGCTGGCCGGCGAACTCGGACAGAAGATCGCCAACTGGACCGACCGGCTCTTGCAGGTCCTGGCTGAACTGGAAGCGCACATTGATTTTCCGGAAGAAGACCTACCTGTCGAAGACCCAACGGGACCCGCATCCAGATTGGTCGGAATAGCGTCAGAACTTAATGGATACGCTCGGACCGCCCGGCACGACAGCGCACTCCGCGACGGGCTGAGGATCGCGGTCGTCGGAGCACCCAACGCGGGTAAATCCAGTTTACTCAACTTCTTGGCCGGCGCCGATCGCGCACTCGTCAGCGCCGAACCGGGCACCACGCGCGATTACTTGGAGGCGCCAATTGCTGGCTTGCCGTTGCATGTCACGGCTGTCGACACCGCTGGCTTGCGCGTCGGCGGCACCGCACTCGAAAACGCCGGGATGCTCCGCTCCCTTGACCAAGCACGCGCGGCTCATTTTCTTCTTCTCGTCGTCGACGCCTCCGTTAAACCACCTTCCCTGCCTCCGGAATTGACGGCCCTCTTGGATATCAAACGCACGCTCGTAATCGCCAATAAATCCGATCTGCCCGAAGCCATCGAACAGAAGGATTTTTTGCCCGACTTTACCAAACTGCGAACTTGCCTTTTGCGGGGCGAAAATGCCGAGACGCTCCGGGCCCGCCTTGGCGCCATCTTAATTGAACGCGAGGTCGCCCCGGGGGCCGAAGATTTGGTCGTCAGCGTCAGGCATGCCGATGCCCTCCAGCGGGCGGCCGAAGCCCTGTTGCTTGCCCATGGCCACCTTAAAGCCCCCATCCAAACCGAGCTTGCTGCCGCCCGGGGCCGAGAGGCCTTGGACGCCCTGGGGGAGGTCGTGGGTCGAATTGATAATGAGCGTATGCTGGACAAGCTCTTTGCTTCCTTCTGCATAGGTAAGTGATTCTCTCCTCCCGGAGGGAAGCTTATGCGACCGCACAAAGAAATACGCCTGGGGCCTGCGCGCCCCTATGATGTCATCGTCTGCGGGGCTGGCCATGCCGGCGTGGAAGCCGCCCTCGCGGCCGCCCGCATGGGCGTGGACGTCCTGCTCCTGACCGGCAACGTCGATACCATCGCCCAAATGAGCTGCAACCCAGCCATCGGGGGCCAGGCCAAGGGCCATATTGTCCGAGAGATCGATGCCCTCGGGGGCGAAATGGGCCTGACGGCCGATGTGACCGGAATCCAATTCCGCCTCCTTAACTCCTCAAAAGGTCCAGCCGTTCAAGCCCCCAGAGCCCAGTGTGATAAGAAGGCCTATCAATTCCGGATGAAGCATCTCTGTGAACTCCAACCCGGGCTCACCATCTTTCAAGCCCAGGTCACGGGACTGATCTTCGTCTCAGGGACGGTCGTTGGCGTTCGGACCAATCTGGACCTCGATTTCCATGCCAAAACAGTCGTGGTCACGACGGGCACTTTCTTGCGCGGCCTGATGCACATTGGAGCCAATAAAACTGAGGGGGGAAGGTTGGGAGATTTTAGTGCTAAGTCGTTGTCCAGCAGTTTCTTAGAAGCAGGTATTGAGCTACAACGCCTCAAGACCGGAACGCCTCCGCGCATCCTCGGTTCATCGATTGATTTTTCGAAATGCGAGGAACAAGCCGGGGACGTCTCCCCCACCCTTTTTGCCTTTCATGACACCCGTCAGCAGCATGACTTGTTCCACGTGGAACAACGCGGAGAACGGCTCCCGGGGTGGACGCCCGGCTCCGATCAGGTATCATGCTGGATGACTGAAGCGACGGGCTCGACTGGCAAAATCGTTCAAGAGAACCTACACCTCTCCCCTCTTTACGGTGGAGAAATAAGCGGGGTTGGTCCGCGCTACTGCCCGTCCATCGAGGACAAGTTTGTTAAATTTAGTGATAAGGACTCCCATAAGCTCTACCTGGAGCCTGAAGGCCGAAATACCGACGAATGGTATATTAATGGTCTTTCAACCTCCCTGCCCTTTGAGGTTCAGTTAAAGATGCTCAGCTCCATCGCCGGACTGGAAAAAGCTGTCATGCTGCGGCCGGCCTATGCGGTTGAATATGACTTCTCGCCCCCCACCCAGCTCTACCCGACCTTAGAATCCAAAAAAGTCGAAAGCTTATTCTTTGCTGGGCAGATCAACGGCACCTCAGGCTACGAAGAAGCCGCCGCCCAAGGATTGGTAGCCGGAGTCAATGCCGCGTGTAAAGTTAAGGGACTGACGCCGATGGTAATTGGTCGAGATGAGGCCTACATTGGGGTTCTCATTGATGATTTAGTCTCCAAAGGCACCCAAGAGCCTTATCGAATGTTCACCAGCCGCGCAGAATACCGACTTTTATTCAACCATGGCAGCGCTGAGATTCGTCTCAAGGCTAAGGCCGCGGAATTTGGCTTGGTTCCAGCCGATCGCTTAGCCCGGATCGAAGCCAAGGCCGCCCAGGTTAACCATTGGGTCGAATATTTAGAGAAAGTTACGATTCCGGGAGGTATCGCTGGGGACGTAATCAGAAAACAATGGGAAACAACTCCTAAGGATTTGCCTCCAACATTCCTGGCCGAAACCCCAGAAGTCCAAGCCGAAGCCATGTATCGGGTTAAGTATAAGGGCTATTTAGAGCGCGAGCTGCGATCCGTCCGCAAACTGCATGATCTTGAAGCCTTTAAAGTCCCAGCCGGGTTTGATTTCATGAAAGCCTACGGCATTCGCCTCGAAGGTCGGCAGAAGCTTCATGCCATCCAGCCTCAAACCTTAGGCCAAGCCAGCCGCATCAGCGGGGTAAATCCATCGGATATCTCGCTGCTGATGGTTCTTTTTAGGGCTAAAAAATAAGGGGGCAGGGGAGTCTGTTCCACGTGGAACAGGCAATGTGAAGATTACATCAAGCAAGGGTTACAAATAGGTTTCGTGATTACATAAACCAATGATTAACAAGTTTTTATGTAATATTTGTCTCTTTTTAACGCAGCCGTTTCAATTGTCACCTAACTCTGGCGCTCAGACCAGTTAGAGGTTTGAGTAGGTGTGCAATCACCCATGGACGCCGAACATCTCAAACGTATCCTCATTGTCGACGACGAGTCCGACGTCACGGAGCTCTTGGACTATAAATTCCGCCAGGCCGGGTATGCCGTTCGCACGCTCAATGATCCACTACGGGCCATCGGCCTCGCCAGAGATTTTCGCCCCGACCTTATCATCTTGGACGTCATGATGCCCGAACTCACGGGCGTCCAGCTGCTGCGCATGGTGCGAGCGGACGCTCTCCTGCAAGACACCCCCGTGATCTTCCTCACGGCGAAAACCGAAACGGCGGACAAGGTAAAAGGCCTCGAGTCCGGAGCCGACGATTACGTCAGCAAGCCATTTGACGTCCGTGAATTGATGCTGCGCGCCCAAGCCCTTTTACGCCGTGCTAAATCGGCGGCGGCCAAACCCTCGACGCGCCTCGCGGCCGGTGCGCTACTTCTCGATATCGAACGGCATGAAGTCTCAGCCCAAGGCAAAGCCGTAGAACTCACTGCGACGGAATTCAAATTACTGCGCCTGATGCTGGAACGGAAAGGGCGCGTGCAGTCTCGCGAAGAGTTGCTGGCGGATGTTTGGAATTATTCTCCTGACCTCGAAACCCGGACGGTTGATACGCACGTCCGGCGCCTGCGCGAAAAATTAGGCCCTGCTGGAGATGTTATCGAAACCGTCCGCGGGGTAGGTTACCGCGTCGCAGGTTAGTCGGCTTTGCTCTCGCGCGTTCCGCCGACTTTGCCATCTTCATAGGCGATGATGACTTGGCTTCCGTGGATTCTGCTCATCGCGCTAACGGTTGCCACCGCATGGTGCGTCGCCGAAATCAATCGCTCGATCCGCTGGGCACGTCGCGCCTTACTCCGCGGGGATGCCACCGATCGTCCGACCGGGTACTTGGCTTCGGCTCTGAAATTGAACGAATTATTTCTCTCGATCGAAAGTCGCGCGCTCACGGAAAGCGAAATCCGCGCGGCCGCCGCCCGTCGTATCGAAGCCTTGCTGGCACCGCTCACGGACGCAGTCCTCGTCGTCGACGCACAAGATCGCTTACGGCTAGCTAACCCGGCGGCGATCACGCTCTTCGGTCTGCCAGAAAAATCCGGCTGGGGCTCCATCGTGCCATTAGTAAAAAGCGCCGACTTCATCGAACTCGTGCAGCGCGTCCGCCAAGAGGGCGGGGGACGTTCGACGATCTTGCTTAATCGCGCGCCCTTGGCAGACGTCTGGATCCAAGCTGCCGGGGCCCTCACCGATCCGGAAGGCTTTGGCGAAGATGCGGCCATCTTCGTCTTGGCGGATGTCACGGCCCTCAAACGGCTTCAAGCCATGGAGCGGGACTTCATCACCAATGTCTCCCATGACCTGCGGACTCCCGTGACGATCTTGCGTGGGTATGCCGAAACCTTAGCTGATGACCATGACACGATGTCGGTCGCGGACCGTGGAAGGTTTGTCCAAAAAATCGTCAGTTCCGTGGGCCGTCTCCAAGGGCTCGTCGAAGGTCTGCTCGCGCTCGCGAGCCTTGAATCAGCCCAAAGCGTCCAGCGCGAAGCCGGTGCGCTCCACCGTGCCATCCGGGAAGTGGTCGACGCCTATGATGCCCGAGTCCGCGCCGCCGGGGTAATTCTCGAGCTTTCCTTAAATGCGGACGAAGCATCGCCGGCCGATCCTGTCCAGGCGCACCGCTTGGTCCAAAATTTAATAGACAACGCCCTTGCCCATGCAGCCGGGGTGACGCTCATCCGTATTTCAACCGCCAACCTCCCCAAGGGGGTCGAGCTTTGCGTCGAAGATAACGGGGGAGGAGTCCCCGGAGCGGACTTACCACGGCTCTTTGATCGCTTTTACCGCACTGATAAATCTCGGCAAGCCGGCGGCAGCGGACTCGGGCTGAGCATCGTAAGGCAGGTAGCTGAACTTCATGGGGGGTCCGCCACTGCTGAGCCAGCTCGCCCCAGGGGCCTAAAGGTCACGGTTACCTTCCCGGGAGTAGCCTAGAGACTGCCCCATGAAAAACCCGCCGGTGTTCGGCGGGTTTTTGCTCCCTCATTAAAGTGGAGCGCGCGACTGGACTTGAACCAGCAACAGCCACCTTGGCAAGGTGGTACTCTACCATTGAGCTACACGCGCACTCGGAGGAAAGCAGACCAAACGCCCTAGCGGGTGTCAAGCCTTTGGGCAAAACGGTCGCGGATAGGCTTAGGAGTAGGGTGGAGCCCGTCTTTTTCGAGCCGGCTTGCCGCCACGTCGGACAAGAGCCACCTTATCACCGGCTTCAGTTCTTCGAACTTATCCTGCCGAACAAAGAGAATCAACGGCAGGCGGAGAGGGTAGTCGCCGTTATAAATATTCATCTCGTCGGGCGAATACGCCGTCGTCGAACTTCCCGGACGTCCGTCTGCAACCTGCAAGACGCGCCCCACCGAACCTAAGGGAGTCTGAGGCATTAGCTGCAAAGCGCTGGAGCGTGACGCGACCAGATCGGCCGCTAATTCAACGGAAATGTTCAGGCGGACATCGGGCCGGAAACTTCCTCCGTTTAGAACCATACCCTGGAAGAGCTCTCGCACGAAAGAATTCTCGGGCGAACAAACTCCTGGGGTGATCAATTCCGAACGGGTCACCCCCGGGACGTCATTCCAATTAATCATACGTAAGCGCGGATCGTTCGCGAAGACGCCATTGAGGGAAGCAAGGTCGATGTGGTCGATGGGATTAGACCGATGGACGCCGACAATCACCGCGGCGTTCGCGATGGGAAATTCCAGTAGCTTCAAATTACCCGAAGCCTTGGGCGCGGGTTCACCAGGTCTTTGAAATAAAATCGCGGCGGACGCTTTCCCTTCGGCCAAAGCTTTAGCACCTGGCAAACTGCCCGCAAAGTCAGCTGCCGCCGCCTTGTGGGATGATTCATTAATACCTTCGGTCAACGCCCGAGACACGACGTCGGAGCCGACAAAATCAGTGGCTAAGACCGTCCCGGCGGTCGTGAGAAATAAAACTGCGCGAAATACTGATATCATTCGGACTGAACTTCGGGCCCAGGATCCAATTCGGGCCATTGGAGTAATTTGCGGTGTAACGTCCGACGGGAAATTCCCATCAGTTCGGCCGCGCGCGTGCGATTTCGACCGGCGGTCGCCAAGGCCTGCCGTAAAAGGTGTTTCTCGTTCTGCTCGCGATCGAGAACCGGGGCTGACCCGACCGATGAATTAAACCGGGTCAGGGTTTCGAGCTGGGAGAAACGCGCATCTAGGTCGGCGGCGGCCACGACCTTACCTGCGCGCAAGACGGCGAGGTTTTCACAGGCGTTCCGCAGCTCGCGAATATTCCCTGGCCAGCCATAATGAACGAGAATCGCTTCCGCTTCAGATGAAAGTTTGGCCGGCACGCTATTGTTCTCTTTGGCAAAACGGGCGAGGTAGTGCGCCAAAAGCAGCGGGATGTCGTCTTGGCGTTCGCGCAGCGATGGCAGGCGGAGCGGAACGACTGAGAGGCGATAATACAAGTCTTCGCGGAATTTACCTTCTCTAACCATTTGGTTCAGGTCGCGGTTCGTCGCGCACACCAGCCGGAGGTCCAAGGCAATCGGCCGGTGCGAACCCAATCGCTCCACCGCCCTCGTCTCCAAGAAACGGAGTAGCTTAACTTGGGTCGTCGCATCGATCTCGCCGATTTCATCCAAGAACAAAGTGCCACCGTCCGCCGATTCGAAGCGTCCAACGCGACGTTCCGTCGCCCCGGTGAACGCTCCCTTTTCATGACCGAAAAGTTCACTCTCTAACAGGTTCGCCGGAATCGCCGCGCAATGTACCGCCATGAAAGGGCCCTTCGAACGATTGCTGGCCTGATGAATCATCTGCGCAAAAAGCTCCTTGCCCGTCCCGGTATCGCCGAGAAGCAACACGGTCGCGTTGGATGGCGCCACGGCGCGGACTTGCTCGATCGCGCGTTGTAGCGAAGCGGAGGAACCCACGACTTCGCCGAGCGAAAACTTTCGGTCTAATCGCGTCTTCAGCGTGACAACTTCCTTTTCCGTCGAGCGGGCCTTGAGGCCGCGCTCCAATAAGATTTCAACCTGACGCAAGTCCACCGGCTTCTGCATGAACCAATAGGCGCCGCGGCTCATCGCTTGCACCGCCGTATCCACGTCACCGTAGGCAGTCATCATGATGCACACGGGTTGATTGGCCAGTTTCAGCGCCCGGTCGATCACGGCCATGCCGTCTTCGCCCGCCATCCGTAAATCGGTCAAGACCGCATCCGGCGGTACGTCCTGCATCAGGCGGATCGCCTCGGCGGCGTCTTTAGCGACGAACGTTTCGTATTTATCTTCTAAGGCAGCCCGCAAACCTTCGCGTGAATGCTTCTCGTCGTCGACGATCAGGACGGTGGGTTTCATAAAAATCAGGTCTCCGGGCTGAAGGAGTGATTCGCGGCGCCCCAGGCGCGGGCCGCTTTTTCCGCCAAGGCTATGCGTGCTCGTGAGACTTCCGCCAGGCGCGCCTTCAGGTTGGCGTTCGCCACCCCAGCCAGATCGTCAAGGTCACACAGATAAACGCCCGCCAAGGCCCGCCCGGCGGCATCGAAATTACGCGGGACGCCGAGATCGACCAACAACAAGGGTCGCCCTTGGCGCCGGTCAGTCAACTCCCTCATCGTATTGAAATCAAGTAGGGCACGTTCGACGGTCGCACATCCGACGATGACATCGTGCGCATGCGCTTGTCTCAAGGCGTCCGCCAACGTCATCGCCGAGCCTGAAAATTCCTCGGCCAGTAAGCGGGCGTTTTCGAACGTACGCGATGCGACCGCTACCTGTGAAGCGCCGCGAGAAACGAGCGCTTGGACGACCTGTCGGCCGACATCACCCGTGCCCAAAATCAGGACCCGCGCTTCGGTTAGAGAACCAAACGCCCGCATCGCTAGGTCGACCGCGACATTACCCAGGCTGACCTGTCCTTGCGCGATGCCGGTATGGGTCCGCGCCCAAGCGCCCGCCTGAAAAGCGCGCTGGAAGACGCGGTTCAGAATCGGGCCCGTCATGCCGCGCGCCAAAGCGTCGGCATAGGCATCCTTCGCCTGGCCGGCGATTTCAACTTCTCCGACCATCTGGGAATCAAGCCCGGAGACGACGCCGAAAAGATGTTCGACGGCCAGCAAGCCAGGCAACGGACGAAGGTGTTGATCTAGGGCCTCGGTAGGAGCTCCCGTGGCTTTCATCAAGGCCGTGCGCAAATGAAGCGCCGCGGCTTCGTCGCCGACGGCATAAGCCTCCAGTCGATTACAGGTGGCAAGCAGGACTACTTCAAGGAGACCCGCTTCACGCGCTGCCGTATAAAAAATATCAGCCCCGCCGGACGGTACCGTGAAAGCGGCCCGCTCATCAAGTCCCGCGGTGCGATGCGTCGCGCTGAGTGCGACCAGATTCTTAGGTCGTTCACTCATCGGGCGTGCGGCAAAGATAAATAAAGCGCGATGAGCGCAGGAACGCAGGCCCAGAGCGAAGCGCGAGCGAAGGCGGCGCCAGCGAGGCGATGCCGACGACGCTGAATGATCACATAAAGTCCGGCCACCCACGTAAGCAGCGAGGCGGATAGTTTTGGAAGAGCGACGAGCGCCAGATCGCGTTGCGCCCAGTCCGTGGCGCCAATCACCAACGATAAGCCCAAGAGCCATACCGCCGCGCCGAGTAATTGGCTGCCGACCCTATCTAAGGGCACAAGCGAGGGGAGCAGTGCGTAGATGCCACCGAACTGACGTTTCGCGAGCGCCCGGTCCTGCAAAAGGTAAGCCGCCGAATTAAGCGCTTGGGCGGCAAGCACACAATAAGCGAGGACGGCTGCCCCGACATGCATCATCAACATCGGCTTATTCGCAGTCACCGAAGGGTGGGGGACCACGCCAAGCCCGGCGGCGATGACCAGACAAACGGCAGTCGCACTACCGATCGCCCAACTTGGGAGACGATGGTTAAAAGTCAGGTCCAGAAAGCCCGCAAGGCCGGCAAGCCCCCAAGCGATGGAAAGAAGCACCTCCGCTGCCGAAGTAATCGGCAGGGCGCGCGTCCGTAAGCCTTGGTAGGCCAGCATAGCCGTAATAAGCACCCACCCGGCGCGGAGGAGCCAAAGCCCCGCGGCCTGAACTTTTCCTGAGTTATCCCTCGGAGCATACCAATCTAAGAGGGCTGCCGCCAAAAACACCGCAGCTGCCCCGACCCAGCAATCCCGGGTCAAGGGAAGGGCGGTGATATCTGCGACAAACAAGGCCATGCCGAGAAATTGAGGGTGTGTGACATTTTGGCAAACCTCCATTCTTACCTCAGTTCTTGCACGTTTAAGCAGGGGGGGCTAACGTGAATTTCTTCCTTATTTTATGCCCCACGATCTCTACGACCTAACCCAACACCCACCCCGCAGCCCTCGCGTCCGCCTTGGCGGCCTCGTCATTCTTCCGCGCATGCTAGATAAATGCCGGGCAACCCTGACGGGTAAAAACGGTGAATACACCTACGGCTGCTCTTTGGATCGCAACGTCTTAGACTTTCTCGGCATCAACGAAGATGAACTTAAGTCTCAGGTATCTAATGACTTAGGTGACGGAGAAATATTAGCTTGGATGATGGCCCATGCGAAAATCCCCCGCCTCGGGCATGAAATCGCTGCTTTCAGCGCTTTCCATGAATCACGTGCTCCTTCGGCACCCGGTGGCCGTGCACGTTTAAGCGATTATCAGTCGTCCACCCCAGCCGGCGCCAAACGGGAAGATATCACGACCTGGTTCGACGTGCTCGACCTCGACGACCACCAAAGTTTTGGCGGCAAGGTCTAAGCCAGCTTCGGCGCTCTTTCAATAAATAGGTATTATTAAGATTATCGATGTCCGGTGAGGTGAGAACTATGCTATAATTACACCATGAAAACGTTCCTCGCCGCCTTCAGTCTCATGCTCTGCGCCGCCCTCGCCACCGCCGCCGACTTTGATTGGAAGACCCGCTTCACGGAAGGCCTAGTCGATGCAAACGGCAAGGACGTCGACCTCGCTACGCTGAAGAATAAGACCGTGGCGGTGTACTGCTCTGCCCATTGGTGCCCACCCTGCCGCGTCTTCACGCCGCAACTCGTCAAGTTTGCCAACGCTAACAAGGCCAAGCTCGCCGTGGTCTTTATCAGTAGCGACAATGACGAGGCCCAGATGTTCGCTTACATGAAGGAAACCAAAATGCCCTGGCCCGCCGTCCCCTTCAGGTCTGCGGGAGGCGGGGCAATTAAAATGGAACAGGGCGTGACCGGCATCCCTACGCTCCTCGTATACGGCAAAAATGGCGATCTTCTGACCAAGAACGGCCGGGACTTGGATGGCCTCAAGAAGCTGCTCGGCAAGTAAGTGAGCAAGCGTCCGAGACGTATCCTCCTCGTCTGCATGGGCAACATCTGCCGGTCTCCGACGATGGAGGCCGTGCTGCGGGCCCAGGCGAGGCTGGCTGGCCTTGCCATCGAATTTGATTCCGCTGGTACGGAAAATTACCACATCGGCAACCCGCCCGATCCACGGACGATTCGCCATGCAGAATCGCGAGGCTATGATTTATCCCCGCTTCGGGCGCGACAGGTTGAAACCTCCGACTTCGCGCACTTCGATATCATCATGGCGGCGGACGAGATAAACCTACGCGCGCTGCATCCCCAGTGTCCCGCCGAGCATCAACATAAACTCGTCCTATTCTTAGGGACGGAACCCCTACCAGATCCCTACTATGGCGAAACCAAAGATTTCGAAAAAGTACTGGATTTAGTCGAAATGCGCGCGAAATACCTGCTTAAGAGCTGGAAGCGCAGTAACTGAATGGTTGCCGAAGTTCGTCACCCTCCGTTTCCTTATGCCAGAGATGTACCAAGTTAATTTTAGCGATCAAGCGATGCACGTCTTAGGCAAACTGCCGACGCTGGAGCAAATGGAAGTCGTGGAAGCATTTTCTTCGCTCACCCCGGAGGACCTCCTGCAAGGACGTTCGGATCTCGGTACGGTACGGCGCGGCGGGCATACGTATCACCGTTTACGCGTCGGCGAATTCCGGATATATTTCGAGGCCACCGAAGGGTCGCTCCTGGCTAATTATGTCTTACATCGGCATACCTTTAACGACTTCGCTTTTCGCTCTCACCTTCCTTTCCCCGAAGACGAAGCCCGCCTTGAACAAGAGGGCGGCTTCTGGAAATACCTCGACGAACCCAAATCCTAATCGTGTCCCAAAGACCTTTAAAACCTGCCTATTCCAGTCCAGAAGAGGCCGCGCATATCTACCTGCTGCCGAATCTTTTTACGGCGGGCAATATGCTCTGCGGCTTTTTGGCCATCAAAAATTGCATCGAAGCCCGCTTCACGGCGCTCCCAGCGGCCGAACGCGCTGATCACTATATCTGGGCGGTCTGGTTCATCCTTTTCGCCTGTGTTTGCGATCTTTTCGACGGCCTGGTAGCCCGCGCAACCAACCGTGAATCGCTCTTCGGGGCCGAATTCGATTCTATCGCCGATACGGTTTCGTTCGGAGTCGCACCCGCGCTCATGGCTTGTTTCCTAATCATCAAACCGGGCGAAAATGATAATGTCCAATTGGCCACCTGGCTGCTGGCCTTTATCTATCTGCTTTGTGTGGGAGTGCGCCTGGCGCGCTTTAACGTGCTGACCAATCCGCTAGTTCCCGGGAATGAGAAACGGGCAGCCGGGGGTGATTTCGTAGGCTTACCATCGCCCGCCGCGGCCGGCGTGATGGCCTCCCTGGTCTTGGTCCTTTCTCGCTTCCTGAGAAACGGCGAAATCAAAGATCCTTTGGATCATACCCTACTGGCATGGTCTTGGACCCTTTTGCCGCTCATGTTGGTGATTTCTTACCTGATGATCAGTAATGTCCGTTTCCCGAGTTTTAAGAAGCTGGATTGGAAATCAAGGGCCCGCACGAGAGGTTTTATTCTAATTATCATTAGCGTTGCCATCGTGTTTCGATACCCGGAGTTCTCCTTTCCCGCCCTATTCCTGGGTTACATCATATGGGGAATCATCCGGCATTTATTTCTGCTGAAAAAGAGTGAAATCGACCCGGCCCCCGAGGATGACGATGAAGATGTGTCTGCGTTGTGAATAGTCCGTGAGGTATTCGTGTTTAAGGGCGGTTGTGAATAAATCAGGGGTTGTTCGCAATGTCGGCACAACCCGTCATTTTTCCCATATCCCTCGTAATCCAACGGCTTGTGAAACTATCCACAGAATTCCGATGCCTACTGTTACTACTGGTATTTATATATGGATAGATAATTAGATACAGTCTTCCGGGAATGTGGTCATTGCGTAGTTGCCTCACCCCCCACGATGCCTCAATTCTTCCGCATCATGAAGTTCAAGGTCAACCGAAACCATTTTTTCAACGGACTCTCCAGCGTCACCAACGTGGTTGGTAATCGCGCAACGATGCCGATTCTCCAAAACGTCCTGATCGAAGCCGAAGGGGATACGGTCACCCTGACGACCACCAACCTTGATCTGGGAATCTGCTGTCGGATTAAAGCATCGGTATCCTCACCAGGACGCATCACGTTGCCGGTCAAAAAATTAGTCCCCATCGTCCGCGCGCTTTCGAACGCCGACACCATCGTAGAACTGACTGGCAAAGACCGCGTTAAAATAACTTCCGGCAGTTCAGTTTTCCAGATCGCTGGCTTGCCCGCGGATCAATTCCCCCCGATTTCAAATTTCTCTGGCCAACCAACAATTTCAATTAACCAAGATGATCTCGGAGACATGCTGCGGAAAGTCAGCTACGCTCAGTCATCCGATGAGAACCGTTATATTCTGAACGGCGTCTTCTTTGAATTCGCCGAAGGAAAATTAACCGTCGTTGCCACGGATGGTCGCCGTTTGGCGAAATGCGAACGTAAATTAGAAGGCGCCGATAAACCTTTAGCGTTAATCTTGCCAGCTCGCACCATAATCGAGCTGATGCGATTACTCAAGGCTGGCGGCATGGCCCATATCTCGAATAACGAACGCCAGGTCGGCTTCACCATCGACATCCCGAAGAATGAAGAAGGCCTCGTCGATCGCATCCAATTGGTCTCTAAAGTTGTCGAAGGAAATTACCCGAACTACCGCCAGGTCATCCCCAAGGAAGCGGGTTCGAAGGTTCGTCTCGAACGTGAAAAAATACTCGAAAGCGTGAATCGCGCCTCCCTGATGACCGATGATCGCAACAACACGATTCGCATGACGGTATCGAAGAAGACCCAGAATCTCGAAATTTCTGCCAAGTCCGAAAGCGGCGAAGCCCACGAACCGATTGCCGTAAAATATGACGGACCGGAAGTGAACATCGCTTTCAATCCTCAGTATATCATCGACCCCCTCAAGGCTTTGACGGAAGACGAGATTGATTTTGAATTCAAGGACGAGATGTCCCCCGGCGTGATTCGTGGACTGAAGGATGACTTCCTCTGCGTCGTCATGCCTCAGCGCATTTCCTAAAGGCCTGGGTCGCAGTGGTCGGGTAAGTCTTTGATCGCATGCAAGATTCTCCGCGACGCTTCCAAGAAGCGATCGGGATGATCTTTGCCAGGGTCATAAGAAGAAGCGGGAATGGCCGGTCCAAAGCGTACCCGGACGCGGGCGGAGCCTACCGGGAAGTGTGAACCTTTCGGCAGGATGTCACGCGCACCGCGGATATGGATCGGAACAACCGGCGCCCCTGACTTACACGCCAAGAGACCAGCACCCGCTTTGGCCTCCGTGATGACCCCATCGATGCTGCGAGTGCCCTCCGGGAAAATCAAGAGACCACGGTCATCGGCCAGGGCGGCCAAGGCCGCCCGTATCGCCCCAAGGTCAGCGGCGCCGCGATCGATCGGGATAGAATGGCAGGCACGAATGACGAAACCGAAGACGGGGTTATCAAAAAGCGTGCGGCGCGCCACGAAGGAGATTTCCCGCGGCAGGCATGAACCGAGTAACGGCGGATCAATCATGCTTTGGTGGTTGGAAGCGAACAGACAAGACCCTTGGGGAATATTTTCCCAACCTTCTACTTCCAGGGTGGAGAAGACTTCGATGAACGACCGGGCCCCGTGATACACGGCTTTATAGAGAATATTTTTTGACTCAAGAATCATCGCGGTAACGCAGCCACTCGAACCAAAGCGACGATCTGCTCGACAACTTCCTGGAGGGAGAGCCGGGTGTTATCGATCCGCGTCGCGCCATTCGGACAAACCAACGGAGCGACCTTCCGGGTGGAATCGAGGTGATCGCGTTGCGTCACGGCGTCGGCTTGGCCTTCGGCGGCCCGCCGTAAGCTGCGCGCTTCGGCATCGGCTTCTAGGAAGATGCGAACTTCCGCATCAGGCAGGACGACGGAGCCGATATCACGGCCTTCCATGACGATTCCGGCAAAGCCATGGTCCTGTGCCAGTTTTACTTGGCTGCGTTGATATTCCAAAAGGAATTGGCGCACAACCGGTAGTGCGGCGACTTTCGAAACCGCGGCATTGATTTCAGGCGTCCGCAACGCGGTATCTTCGGGCAGATGACCGGCGAGCATTAAGCGCGAAGATTGGGCGCCGTGATGCGGAATGATTTGGGAGCCAATCTTGAGGCCGCGTAAGGCGAGTCCGACGGAGGCGACGTCCTCCAGGTTTGCCCCGGCATCGACGAGCGCCCGAGTGAGGCTGCGATAATGCGCACCCGTGTCGACGTGCAGCAGGCCGACGGCGTGGGCCAGTACGCGGCTGGTACTGGATTTGCCGGAGGCGGCTCCGCCATCGACGGAGATCCGGACGAAATTAGTGCGTAAGGCCTCGAGGGCGGTGAAGAATTTAGGGAAGGTCTTTCCCGTACAGGACGGATCAGCGATCGCAATCCATGGTCGGCCATCTCCAAAAAGATCGTACGAGCCCAAGATCCCGAAGCTCATGGCCATGCGATGATCTTCGTAAGTATGAATTAAAATCGGGCCGGCGGTAGCGGTGCGACGTAAGGCGGCGCGGTCAGGATAAATCGTCAGGGCCGCAAGTTCCGGATTGGCTTTAAGTTCCGCCGCTGAAGGCACGACGCGGATGCCGAGTCGCTCCAATTCCGTGGCCATGGCTAGAACGCGGTCGGTTTCCTGTTTGCGGGTGTGGGCGATGCCGCGGATTTTTATCGGTTGAGTCGCTAGGGTCGCCAGTACCGCCAGCGTCAGAAACGTATCTGAGAAAGCATTGAAATCAAAATCTCCGCCCTGAATGCCGGCCCAACTCTGAGTTACCAGGGTGCCATGGGAGGGACGTAAGACGGCGCCACAGGTTGCCGCAACCTTGGCGAAGGCCGTATCTCCCTGGAGTCCGCCGTCCGCATAGCCATGGATGCGCACACTAGCCCGAGGTCCCGTGACGGCTGGAAGGGCGATGAAGTAACTTGCCGCCGTGGCATCAGGTTCGATGGCGTAGCTCGGCTGAGGCGCCAGGTAGGGGCCGCTATGATCACACACCCATCGGCCATCGGTATCGCGGCGGATGGGCCGGCCAAATTGCGCGCACATCCGCGACGTCATTTCGACAAAGGGTTCGGAAACAGTTTCGCCAATCATCTTAACGGATGCCCCAGGAGAAAGCGGTAAGACCATCAAGAGCGCGGAGAGTAATTGAGAGGAAGCGGCAGCATCGACTTCTAACGCGCCTAATTTGCCAGTGGTATGAAGCGTGAACGGGAAGCCCGTGGCCGGCGTTCCGTCAGCTTGCAGCGCGCGGCAGCCCGCATGGCTTAAGGCGGCGAGCAACCCGGCCATCGGGCGAGCGCGCATGGCTTCGTCGCCATCGATGAAGTATTTTCCGCCAGGAGCTAGGGCGAGGAAGGCGGTCAAAAAGCGGGCGGCAGTTCCGGCATTACCGACATGTAAGGTTGCAGATGATTTCGGAATAAGACCGCCGAGACCGTGGACGCGGATAACGAGTGCAACCTCGTCGACGATGACTTCGAAACCAAGTTCGCGGAGCGCCACAATCAAGATTTTGGTATCTCGGCTGAAGAGCGCCCCAGTCAGGACGGTTTCACCTTCGGCCAAGGCGGCCAAGATCAGGGCGCGGTTAGTGATACTTTTAGACCCCGGGACTTGGGCGACGCCGCGCGCCGGGGTTTGAAAAGGCAGGATGATTAAAGATTCATTCATCGCGAACAATCAAGCGCCTGACGGGCGATGCGGGCCTCGGCTAAGAGTTTATGAAGAACCACGGCGTCGCCGGCTTCGATGGCCCGGCGTAATTCAGCGGTTCGCTCTTCCGTGATGCGTAG
>DKND01000129.1:7083-7782 GCA_002470605.1 Opitutia bacterium UBA7397 | reverse complement strand
GCTGTGGCCCATCTTGGAAATCAAAGTCACCATGTGCGGGCCGGGGGCCTTGCGGTAGTTCTCGGCCTGGCATCCGAGGGGGAAGTGCGCGTCCTGCGGCCAGGAGAACCAGAGTACCGGCATCTTCACGCGGTCGGCGTAGTTCATACCGTCCCAGACTTGTTTATAGCCTTCGTTGTCATGCAGGGCTACGCCCCAGTGGTTCTCGGCGTCGAAGAGGTGGCCGCAGCCATAGGTTGGAATTCCGAACGCGAAACGTTCATCGAGTCCGATGACCGTGCTCGTGATCACGCCGCCCCAGGAGACGCCCATGACGCCGATTTTGGAGGCGTCGACTTCCGGCAGGGAGCGCAGGAGCGAGTTGGCCAACATCGTGTCCGCCAACGCATGGTACATCCATTGCTCCTTCACGGGCAGTTTCGTATCAGCGAAGGTGCCGTCACGCGCCGGACCCGAGAAGGCGTGACGGGCCCAGACGGGTCGGCCTTTAACTTCCTTCTTCTCATCGACGTCGGTCTGGCCTTCGACCGCAATGCTGATAGCCGCGAAGCCCTGGGCGTTCCATTTCTGGACCCATTCCTTGTAGGCCGTGCCGCCACCGCCGTGGACGAGGACGATGCCTGGGATCTTGCCTTCGCGTTTGGCAGGCAAACCGATCCAGGCGAACGCACGGGTTGGTTTGCCGTTCCAAGGAAGCGT
>DKND01000129.1:4398-6996 GCA_002470605.1 Opitutia bacterium UBA7397 | reverse complement strand
CTGTCGCCGAAGACCAGGAAATCGAGGGAGGTCTTGTCCTTGCCCAGGCTCGGGTGCTTACCCTTGAAGGTCTGGTCGTTGACTTGGACCGTCACCTCATCGCCCTTGAACGTCAATCGGACCGGAACCCATTCGCCAGCCGCGAGCTTCAGATTTTTCTTGGCGATGTCTTCGGTGGCCGTGGCAGGTTCGCCCTTGTTCGGGTTTTTGGTGAGGATCGCCGTCGTGCGCGAAACCACGAGGCGGAAGCCGGCGTCGCCGGCGCCGAAGCGAAGTGAGATGCGGTTGGCGCCTTTGAGATTCAGTTCGCATTCGACGCTGCCATCGGAGAGGGCCAGCGGCGTCCGCAAGGCGGCGGCCTTTTCCGACCCGCTCTTGGGCTTGGCGAAGACGCCGCCATCGTGTGCGGACCATTCGCCGGCGGAAGCGACCCAAGGTTTGCCAGGGACCTTGGCCAAAGGTTCGTCGAGAGCAATTGTGCCAGCCATGATTGGGGTCAGCACGGCGATTTTTTTATTCACAGGTTTGGCGTCCGCTGGGGGGAGTTCGCGGCTATAGCCGCCATTGCGATAGCGATTCAGCAGCGCCTTAAGTTCCACGACGATTTCAGGATGGGCTGCGCTGACATCTTTGGTTTCCCCTGGATCTTCTTGGGTGTTGTAGAGCTGAGGATGGAACTCATCTTTGCGAGCTTTGCGGACGCCGGCTTTGATTTCGTCAACGGGAATGCCTTCGATCCATTTCCAGGGGCCCTGACGGACGGCGAAGTTGCCATCCGCACTATGAACGATCATGTCCGTGCGGCCTTTGGCTTGAGCTTCGCCGAGCAATAGGGGAAGGAAGCTGCGGCTATCTTCTGCGCCCACCGTCACAGCGGGCAGGGGTTCGCCGACAATCGCGGCGGTGGTCGAAAGGATATCCACGACACTGATCATTTCCTTGCTGGTGGAGCCGGCGGCAACTTTACCGGGCCAGCGGGCGATGAAGGGGATCTTGAAGCCGCCTTCCCAGACATCGTGCTTTCCGCCGCGGAGGTCGCCGTTAACTTTTAATCCGGCTTTAAAGGCAGCAGTTTGTACGCTATCTTTTTCCGGGTGGAAGACGCCGCCGTTATCGCTGGCAAAGATGACTAAGGTGTTTTTCGTGACGCCCATCTTATCGAGCGTCGCTAAGATTCTTTCGACGCTGCGGTCGAGCTCATGGATCCAGTCGCCGTAGAGGCCTGCGGCGCTCTTGCCGGCGAGATCTTTATCGGGGGTCACGGGGTTGTGCACGGCGACGGGCGTGAAGTAGAGGAAGAAAGGTTTGTCCTTGGGTTGGGCTTCGAGCCAGGTCGTTGCCTTGTCGGTGAGCACCTTCATGACGCGCTGGTTCTTGCGACGAGGCGCATCCAGTTCGAGGATGCGTGGGCCGTTCTTGCCGTTTTCGGTATCTTCGGGTCCGTAGGTGGCCTGGTAGTCATCGCTATCGGCGGCTGGACCGGCGACTTTCATGCCAGCGGGTATCTTGCCAGCACGGAGTCCGTACACGAAACGGTTTTCGACGAAGATGCCCGTAAGGTCACCATGGTTACTGGGGACCGAGAAGTGATAATCAAAGCCGATATCGAGCGGACCTGGAGAAAGTTCGGCGGTGTAATCGGTGCGCCATTTTGGAGATTCGTCTTCCGTGCCATAGCCCAAGTGCCATTTACCGACAGAAGCGGTATTGTAACCATGCTTCTTCAGTAGCGAGGCCATGTTGAGCCGGGTTGTTTCGATGTGAAGGGGAGAAAACGTGCCGAGGACCTCATGCGTCAGCGTCGTGCGCCAGCAATAACGGCCCGTGAGGACGGAGTAGCGGGTGGGGGAGCAGACCGAGGAGGTCGTATTCGCATCGGTAAAGCGGCGACCTTCTGCGGCGAGGCGGTCGATGGCGGGGGTACGGACCAATTTGGGATCAGCACCAAAGCAGCCGGCGCTGCCGTAGCCGTAGTCATCGGCGAGGATGACGACGACATTAGGTTGTTCCGCAGCGAAGGCGGTACAGGCGAATAGGACTAGGAGGAGACGCATATTACTTGGAGGAAAGTTCTTTGAGGATGGCGTCAACGGCCGCTTGGGCAATCAGGCTGTAGGCTGGGGCGGTCCAGTGGAACATATCGCCACGGGCGAGTTCACGCTTGTCGATGAGCAGAGCGTAGAAGTCGACGACCGGGACATTCATCTCCGCCATGACCTTCGCGGCCATGCGGTTCTGTTCGATGATGTTCGGGTTGATCTCGGCGTTAATCTCGGTCGGCTTGCCTTTGACCGTGACCGGCGTGCTGCTGGCCCAGAGAAGCTTGGCCTTGGGCAGTTTGGCTTTCAGGACTTCGACGTAGGCCTTCATCAGCGGCTCGAAGGTCCCCGGCTTGATACGGCCTTCCTGCCAGCCGTGGAGACCCATGTTGAAGACGACCACGTCGTAAGGGCCGTTGGCGAGAACCTCTCCGAGCAGCTTGTTGACGCCTTCGGACTGGTTGTACGGATTGACCCAGAGGTCGACGTTGGCCTTGCCGGCGAGCAGTTTGGTGGCGTGGCCTTGGTAGCCGTTGAGGATCGAGTCGCCGATCAGCAG
>DKND01000129.1:0-4341 GCA_002470605.1 Opitutia bacterium UBA7397 | reverse complement strand
CGAGGAGAAGCCAGAGCAGGGTGCGCACAAAATTACTTTCCTTCGGCGGCCCACTTCTTCATCTGGGCGATATTGCGTTCGACCTCCGGGTTGCCCTTGCCGAGGTATGGCTTCATGTCGCTGTCATACATCGCTTCGCTTTCCGGAGCGGGGTCGCGGGTGGCGACGAGTTTGGCGTCGAGAAGTCGGCGATGATTTTCTAAGACTGAAGCAAAGGCGGGGTCGGTGGCCAAGTTGCGGACCTGCCAGCGATCGACGACGGTTTCGTAGAGTTCTTCTTTGGGGCGGGTGGGGCTGAAGAGCAGCTGTTCGGTCAGTGCCGATAGCTTGCTTTCGGCGTGCAGGACGCGGAGCTGCTTCACGATATCCTTGCCGTCCTTGTAGGCGCACGGTTGGAGGTGCGGGCGTTCGGGATGATAGTTTCGGATATACAGAAAACGTTCGGTGCGAAGGCTACGGATTTTTTCCGTGGTCTCATCGCATCGGTCGCGCGCGGCGAAAACTTCGGTACGCGCCTGATAGTTTGTCGCTAAGATGTCTTGGGCTTGCATGCCGACGGGGATGGCGACCTTGGCGGCCGCGAGTGAAAGGGCGGTAAGGTCGATCTGTTCGACGAGGTCATTGCGGACTTGACCGGCGGCAATTCCGGGCCCGCGGATGATGAGGGGAATCTGTGTGCCTTCATCGAACAGGAACTGTTTGCCGCGGGCATGGCTGATGCCGTGATCGGTCATGAAGACGATCAAGGTATTGGCGAGTTGGCCTTCTTTTTCGAGTCGAGACAGCACGCGGCCAACATGGAGGTCGGTGAGGCGGGCGGAATCCAGATAGTCGGCCCAATCTTGCAAGAGAACAGGATCGCGAGGGTAGTAAGGGGGAAGGACAACTTTCTGAGGGTCGGTACCTGCGCCCAGTTCCGCCACGATGCGTTTGCGGAATTCGACCCTGACGGATTCGGGGCCTTCGCGAAGTTTGCCCCCGTGAAGCTGGACTTGCATGAAGAACGGCTGGTTGGCTTTGCGACCGGACCAGTCGTAACTATCGTACATTTTCGCATCCCACTCAAAGTTGTAATCAGTCTTGCCGAACCGATCAGCGTTATTCGCCTTGGCTTTCTTGCCCTTGGGAGCGCCGAAGGGCAGGCCCCGGAAATCAAAATCAGGCAAGCCGCTGCCGATGCAAGTATAGTAGCCTGCCTGTTGCAGAAGCTTAGGGACGGGCGTGACGTCAGCTGGGAGGTTGATCTTGAGTTCGCCTCGGCCGCTGCGGTGATGCTGCGCCCCGATGGTCGTCTGATACATGCCAGTGATTAGTGCCGAGCGGCAAGGAGAGCAGACCGGCGCGGTGACGTAGGCTCGGTTGAATTGCAGGCCTTCTCGGGCGAGGCGATCAACATTCGGCGTGGAGATAGTTTTTTCGCCGTAGGTCGAGAAATTCGCCGACATATCATCGACGACGAACCAGAGGATATTTGGGCGATCGGCGGCTTGCACCCAAAGGCTGCCGAGAAAAAGGGCGATGATACGATACATAGATGAGGACGAAAAAGCCCGATACTATTCAAGTGCTTAGTAACGGGCTTTCGGGTGATGTCTTGGGGATTATTTTTGGGTGAACACAAAGACGCCGTGTTTATTTGAAACAACAACGTCAGTTTTACCGTCCTTGTTGATGTCGCCCGTCCAGAATTGGGTGCCGACGCCGCTATCGTTGTCGATCAGGTGAGGGGCGTAGGTGGCACCGCCCTTGCCGTCGCGCTTGAGCTCGAACCAGTAGAGTACGGGTTCGTCGTTGGGGTCGATGTCGCCCTTCGGGCCGTGAGCCCAGCGGCGCTTGCCGCAGACGATATCCTTTAGGCCGTCGCCATTAACGTCGATGAGTTCGATGGCATGGATTTGGCTGAAGTTTACGCCAAGGGGAGCGTCGGCCTTGGTGTCGCCCATGAGCTTATGCTCGGCGAAGGAGCCATCGGCATTCTGTTCGAACCAGGCGAGGCCGTAGCCATGTCCATGATCGCTGGAGATGACATCGTTACGTCCGTCGCCATTGACATCGGTGACGTACATCTGGGCGCCGCCGTGTCCTGCGAATTTTGCCGCATGGAATTTCCAAGGTTCGCCTTTGGAGAGGTCTTTGGGTTGTTCGTACCAGCCATCTTTCTCGAGGATATCGACGAGCCCGTCGCCGTTGACGTCGCCGGCACCGTAGCCGTGGGTGTATTTGAAGACCTTGGTGTCGTTGGCGGCAGATTTTTCGGTGATGGCGTGGAACTTCGCCTTACCGGTCGGGTTGGTCCAATCGATCTCGCCGTAACCGAATTGGCCGCCGGTGCGTCCCTTGTTCTTCTTCGGGTCCTTTACGAGGTCGCTCGTGTGACAGAGAAGTTCAGGCTTACCGTCGCCGTTGACATCTATTAGGCCGGGTGATTCGCCATCCGCGACGTCGAAGATATTATGACGAGCCCAGTCGCCACCCTTACCCTTCGGGTTGATGAAGAGGTAGGCCGGGTCGCCGGGGAGGCCATACACGAGAATGTCCGTCCAGCCGTCGCCGTTGAAGTCATAGGCGAATTGGATGAAATAGTCGGAGTAGCCGGTGCTGGCGGTGTAAGGCGTCTTGGTCGGGCCGGTCGGATTGTCGCGTTCAGGCGTGTAGGCGATTTTTTCTTTGTAATCCGGTCCGAGCCAGATGTATCGACCGGCCGCGATATCCATGTTACCGTCATGGTTGAAGTCGGCGACGGCAGCACCTTCGGAGACGAAGTCCTTGGTGATCGTCAGTTTATTGAAACTGACATCGGCGAAGGCGGTATTCGCGAGGAGCGAAGCCAGGGCGAGGGTGAGGGTGGGGCGCATGGGGAGGTTAGGAAGGTAAAGATAGGTCAAGGCGGCGAGGGGTCTCGCACCGATGTCTGGGGACAGAATTAAGACAACCCTGGCAACGATTGGTTGCGAGGGTTTTTTACGATAAACTAAGTAAATGAGCGGAAAAGGAACTACTCCAGCTGCCCGAACATGATGCGTTCCTTGCGGCTGGAGTCCGTGTCGCCCTGGGTCACGCAAAGCCAGATCGAACCCTTGTCTTCGATGAAGCTGGGGTATTGGAAGGACTTGGTGGTCTCGAAGCGGTATTTGCGCTCCCAATGCTTTCCGTCGTTGGAGACATCGATGTTGAAGACACTGCGGCCGACTTTCTTAATCGTCGTGCGTTCCTGCCAGCCGAGGTAGTAAACTCCGTGGAACTTATCGAAGGTCGGCTTGGAGGCGGTACCGTTCTTCACGAAATCTTTCTCGCCGCCGGTCGTCCAAGTCTTGCCGTCCTTGCTTTCGGAGAACCAGTAGTTGCGGTCGCCGTTTTCTTTGCGCGAGATTGCGAGCCAGGTGCCGTCGGGGAGGCGGTTGACGGCGGGCTCGGTCAGTGCGGGCTCACCGGGGCCGTTGAAGTGGCCGACGACCGTCAGTGTGTCGGCGGAGGTGTTCATTGTGCAGAGAGCCTCCTGAGCGCCGAGGTAGTTGTTAATGGCGATGTAAGTCTGCCCGTTGAATTCCTTGAAGTTATCGAAAAGGTAAAGGCCCGCATCGACTGGTTTGCGTTGGAAGCCTTGCTTAGCGGCATCGGCATAGAGGTATTTCGGCTGCAGGTCGAACGTGCCATCGCTCGTTTGCAGTTTCATGCGGTGGATTTCTTTCTCAAACGTCAACGTGCGCAGATCCAGATCGCGGAAGTAAGTTTGCGATTGGCGTTTGCCGGGTTGCTCGCTGGCGAACCAGCAACGGAGCGTCTGCGGGCCGACTTGTTTGATCCGCGGGACGAAGCAGCTACCGACCGGTAAGGTTTCGTTGGTGAAAGCCTGCTCGGAGCGTGCGACCGTCAACACATCGAGAACCTGTCGGGTGCGAAGGTCGATGATGGAGACGGACGAATAAATGAAACTCCAGCTGGCGTTTTCGCTGGGCTGACGCTCGTTGACCTCTGAGATCACAAAAGCCCGGTCGCCGACGATGGCCAAGTGTGCGTCGTGGGCGCCTTTAACTTCGGGGGCAGTCGTCTTGATGAGGCCAGCCATCACCTTGTCGCCTTCAACTTTGGCGTCCCAGCCGGCAGGAAGAAGTTGAGCTGGCGAGCCCGGCTTGCTGGTTTGCTTAGGTGTAGAGCAGCCGGCAAGGATGACGGCGAGGCAGAAGAGGGGGCGAAAGCTCATTTTATCTTATAAATCTTCACGTCATCGATCCAGACGGTCGAGTTCGCAAGGAAGCTGAACCAGCGCTTCATCTCATGGGCGTAGCCTGGAGAGCGATGGGCGGCGACCGGCTTGCCGTCGAGGGTGAAGCGCATCTCGTC
>DKND01000037.1 GCA_002470605.1 Opitutia bacterium UBA7397 | reverse complement strand
AGCCCTTCCAGCCGGTGAGATCTTTGCCGTTGAAGAGATTTTTATCTTCAGCGGAAACCGTGGCACAAAGTGTCACGAGCGCAAAGAGGGCGATGGGGTATTTCATGAATTTATGGGGTAGAGAATCGCTTACTTCTGCTTGCCGAAGAAACGGTGCAGATTCTTGAGGCCCTTGACGGCGATGTCATCGCGGTGCGGCTCCATCTTGCGCCAAATGGCGGCGGCGCGGGCAATCACTTTCACGTCCGTGGTAAAAGATTCGATGACGACATCGTTCTTATAGCCAATCTTCTTGAGTGCCGCGACGATGGGCTTCCAGTCGAGCGAATCGCCGCCCGGAGTGCCACGGTCGGTGCCGCAAGCGTGGAAGTGGCCGAGGTGCTTGCCAGCCTTGATAATCGAAGCGGCCTGATTTTTCTCTTCGATGTTCATATGGAACGTGTCGAGGTGAAGCTTTACGTTAGGCAGATTGATCGCCTTTACCAGACGCAGGCCTTGGTCACAGGTATTCAGGAAGTCGGTTTCAAAACGATTCAGCGGCTCAATATCGAGCTCGATGCCTTTCTTCTGCGCATGCTTACCGAGCTCCTTGAGATTCTTGACCACCAGTTTGAAATGCTTGGCCTTGGTCTTGTCATCATGGGCGCCGATGAGGCCGACCACGGAATAAAGCGGCCCAATCAAACGCGGACAGCCCATCTCCGCGGCTTGGTCGATTAAGGCTTTGATATATTTCCGGCCATTAGCTTGGTCGGCCGCGTTACCGCGCAAATCCCGTCCCGGGCCCATGCAAGCGCAGATCGAACCGATGGCGAGGCCAGCCTTCGCCGCGGCGGCTTTCAAGAAGCGCGGGTCGACGTGCGACGGATCTTCCACGGGAATTTCCACTGAATCAAAACCCCACTTCTTCAGCTTGGGGAACATGGAGACGCTCTCGTTGGTGAAAGGTGAGGCGTAGAGGAAGGTATTAAGGCCGAAGCGCATGGTGTTATGAGGGGATTGGGAAATGGGAGTTTTGTCCGAGGTCTAGGCTCGGTCAAGGCTGGGCGTATAAAGGGAAGCAATTAAGCGACCTTGCTCGGCGATTTGACGGCCTGCCCCGAAACACCGAGCAACGACGCACGACAGACGGAGCGAACGGGAAGGATCATCAGAGTGAGTGCTCGTTAGGCGGGCTTAGTTCCCAGAAATATCCGTTTCGCCGACGCTTAAATGAATTATAAAATCCAACTGACTTCCCCGACCGCGGCAGTTTAGGCTACTTGGCATGGATAATGTCACGCATGCCGCCTTGGGAATCACCGCCGGCGTCATCGTCCATCGCCGCGGCGGCTCACTCCCCGCCGCCGCGCTCGCCGGCCTGCTCGCCGCCGAAGCCCCTGACCTTGATATCTTCATCCGGCAATCCGGCGACCCGCTGGTAGCGTTTCGGTGGCATCGCCACTTTACCCATAGCTTCGTCTTCATGCCCGTGTGGGCGGTTCTGAGCGCATGGATCTCCGCTTGGTTCTTTCGCCGCCGACATAATATCGGGTGGCGCAGTCTTTTCCTGCCCGGGCTGGCCGGAGCGTTGACGCACTTGCTTTGCGACGGGTGCACCAGCTACGGCACCATGCTGCTCTGGCCGTTCAACGAGACGCGCTACGCCTGGGATTGCCTTCCAATCATCGATTTGTTCGCAACTCTGCCTCTCCTGGTCTTGGCCGTGCTAGCTTGGAAACGACATTCGCGAAACCTCGCCACCTATGGCATGCTTTGGTTCGTCAGCTACGCGCTGCTGGGATTATTGCAGCATGCCCGCGCGGAGAAGAAAATGGAGCGATGGCTATCCGACCGTCGAATCGAACCGGAGCGCATCGCCGTCAAGCCCACGATTTCCAACCTTATTGTTTGGCGGGCCGTATGGTTGCATCAAGGCCAATGGCAAACCGCCGCGCTCCGTCTCGCCCCGTTTTCTGAAGCTAAAATCGCCTTAGGAGAAACACGCAAAGCCTGGACTCCAGGCAGCCCGGGCAATCCGCCTGCCTATTCGGAAGGCGCCCACGCCATTGCTGACTTCTCCCGTTTTACCGGTGGCTGGAATACTTACGACCAAGTGCCCGGCGGTATCGCTATCGGCGATATTCGTTTCTCCACGCTCCCCACCAGCAGCCGGCCGCTCTGGGCCGTCCATTGCGGCCCCAATGGCACCGCCGCTGAAACCGAATTAGTCATGAATCGTTCAATCAACGCCGGCGATGGCAGCAAACTCTGGTCCTTGATTGACGGATCCGAGCCTGGATTCCAGTCGTTGGATAAATAATATGCGTCTCCTTTCCTTCAGTCTCTGCTTCGGCCTCGCCTACGCCGCCGAACCGACGTTCAAGCTCGTGCTCGAGGATAATTTCGACGGTACGGAATTAAATTCGAAGACCTGGAATATCGATACCGGCAAGCGCCGCGATGCGATCAATTCGCCTAAGGCCGTCGACGTCAAAGACGGCCGACTCGTGATCACGACATGGA
>DKND01000061.1:421-2790 GCA_002470605.1 Opitutia bacterium UBA7397 | reverse complement strand
CAGGCGAGGAAGAGCCAAGCGGCGAGGAATTTGCCGAGGGCTGCTTGCCAGACCGTGACGGGCCAGGTGAGCAGGAGTTCGATGGTGCCTTGGCGGCGTTCTTCCGCCCAGAGACGGGCGCCCGCGGCGGGAGCGAGAAAAGCCCAGAGCCAGGGATGGTAGAGGAAGAAACGGTCAAGGGAAGCGACGCCGGCTTCGTACATATTTCCGACGAAGAAGGCCAGCGACACCGCGAAGGCATTGAAGACCGCAAGGAACACGTAGGCGAGCGGCGTGCGGAAGTAGCCAGCGAATTCGCGGCGGAGGATGGCGCCAAAGGCGGCGAGGCCGGCGGACTTGGGGGCGGGATTTTCGGAAGGAGAGGACATGGTCGTTTAAATTTAGGCGGTGAGTTTGCGGAAAACTTGATTCAGGTCTTCGCCGCGTTGCAGGAAGCGTTCGCGGGATTCGTCGCAGCGGATTTCGCCTTGGGCGATGACGATGACCCGGGTGCAAAGCTCGCCGACTTCTTCGAGGATGTGGGTGGAGACAATCACGGCCTTGCGGGCGGCCATATCTTTCAGGATGCGGCGCACCTCAAATTTCTGATTAGGATCCAAGCCATCGGTCGGCTCGTCGAGGATCAGCACGGCGGGGTCGTGGATGACGGCTTGGGCGAATCCCACGCGCATACGATAGCCTTTGGAGAGCGTCTCGATGGTCTGGGCGGCGACCTCATTAAGGCGGCAAAGTTCTAGCGTGGCCCGGACGCGTTCGGCGGGATCGGCGAGGCCGCGCAGGTCGGCGGCGAAGCGCAGGAATTCCCGGACGGTCATTTCGCCGTAAGCCGGGGCGCCTTCGGGGGAATAGCCGAGATGGCGTTTGGCTTCGACGGGCTGGTCCGAAATATCGAACCCAGCCACGATGGCGCAGCCGCTTTCGGCCCGGAGGTGTCCGGTCAGCAGTTTCATCGTTGTCGACTTACCCGCGCCATTGGGCCCGAGGAAACCGATGACTTCTCCGCGATCGACGGAGAAGGAAACGTTATTTACGGCCCGGATGGCACCGTAAGATTTCGAGAGATTTTTTGCTTCAATGAGGGCCATGGGATAAAAAATTAAGAGCGGGTTTGGGGGGTGCCTTGGATCGCGAGATTAATATTGGCAGCTTTAAGTCGCTCGACGACCTGCAGGAGAAGCTTCTGGTTGAATTCCATCTGCATAACGGCGGCAGCCGGGAAATACCAGTACATGATTCGGATGTTGATCGCCCATTCCCCGAATTCGTGCAGGTGGACCAAGGGCGGTTGACGATGATCGAAGCCTTCGTGGTTCGTCATGATTTCGCGGATAATTTGGACGGCTTCCTGGGCTTTGGCGGCGGACGTGTTCACTTCGAGGTGGACCAAGTCCTGGGCACGGATGAAATCGCGTCGGGTGATGTTGACAATCGCGCGGTTGGCGAGGTCGGCGTTCGGAATCATGAGAAGCTGGCCGTCGAGCAGGGTCAGCGTAGTCGAACGTAGGCCAAGCGATTGGACGCGTCCTTCATGGGTTCCGGTGTTGATCAGGTCGCCTAGGGTAAAGGGCTGGTCGATGATGAGCATCGCGGCACCGAAGATATTTTTGATCGTGTCTTGCGAAGCTAAGCCGACGGCCAAGCCCCCGGTCGCGAGAAGCGCGAGGAAGGATTTGGAGGTCTCTGGGTCGACGATGGAGACGGCTTTGACTGAGCCGACGAGAATGACCACAATTTTAATCACCGTGGAGAGCATGGGTACCAGCACGTCGTCTAATTTGTTATCGGTATCGTCGGCGACTTTCTTGGCCCACGCGATCGGGATGGCGACCATGTGATAGGCGGTCGCGGTATGGGCGACGGAGAGAAGCAGGCTGATGACCAGTTTTACCGGGGCGTCATAAGCGTCTGGAATGAGCGCGGCGTTGCTCTCATTGATGAGCCAGATGGCGTAGGCCGGGGTGAGTACTTGGAGGGATTTGCCGGTCGACTTGATGGTCGCCCCCGCGATGGGGCTGTTGGTGAATTTGGCCGAGAGCCACCCGAGGATTTTTTTCGTGGCCCAGCCGACGACGACGGCCAGAGCGATCCAGCCGAGGGCACCGGCGACAAGATTGGCGTCCTTGACGATGATGTCTTTAAGGCTGCTGGCGGGGTGGGGGGTGGAGGCGGCTTGTGCAAGGAGCATGGCGAAGGGGACTGGTGGGTCTGGACGTGTAAGGGGAACGGTTCCACATTTCAAGCGTCGCTAACTCCCCAATCCGCTTGATGCCTGGCCGAGCTATGGCCACGCTGAGCCACCGGATGAGCGAAATTAGCGAAAAAAAGCCAACTAAGCCCGTTGTACTGACCTGCGCCCAACCCACGGGCCG
>DKND01000061.1:0-289 GCA_002470605.1 Opitutia bacterium UBA7397 | reverse complement strand
CAATTGGAGCGGATGACCCAGTTTAAGGATAAGGCCCGTAAGCACCAATCGGTCGATGCCGGCCTGCTTTTTTACCCGGTCTTAATGGCGGCAGATATTCTTTTATATAATGCTCAATTGGTTCCCGTGGGCGACGATCAGAAGCAACACTTAGAGTTGGCCCGCGACTTGGCGGAAAAGTTCAACCACCGCTACTCGGACACTTTCCATATCCCGGAGCCTTTTATTTCCAAGGTCGGCTCCCGCATCATGTCGCTGCAGGACCCTGCGGTAAAGATGTCCAAGTCCG
>DKND01000080.1:5597-5937 GCA_002470605.1 Opitutia bacterium UBA7397 | reverse complement strand
ACTTGCCCCAACCGCCTTGCTCAAAGTCGAAGAACTCCAAGGACACATCGCGGTCGTTAAACTCTTGCGCGGCCAGCCAGGAACGAAAGATGAAGCGGTACTCCCTACGGCGGAGCTAAGAAAAGCCGCCGAAACCCTCCCTTAGGCAAGTCCCAGCTCTTGACCTCGGGAGGTCGGATGCCCACGTTGCACTTTCCATGGCAAAGACTCAGGCAGGCATCGTCGGACTCCCTAACGTAGGCAAGTCCACCCTCTTCAACGCCCTCACGCGTTCCCGCAAGGCTGAGGCTGCGAACTACCCTTTCTGTACCATTGAACCGAATGTCGGCGTCGTGCTCGT
>DKND01000080.1:2979-5498 GCA_002470605.1 Opitutia bacterium UBA7397 | reverse complement strand
TGTTTCGATAACGATGACATCGTGCACAGCATGGGTAAAGTCGATCCGGTACGGGACATCGGAGTCATCGAAACTGAACTCATCCTCGCCGACATCCAATCCGCCGAACAACAGCTCGATCGCAACCAGAAGAAAGTACGCAGCCAAGATAAGGATGCGATCGCCAACGTCGAATTACTGGCACGCTTGGTCAAGCATCTGAACGAAAACCTGCCCGCCTCTTCGCTCGAAGTCAGCGATGATGAACGCACCCGCCTCCGGTCGTATAATCTGCTTTCATTCAAAAAGGTCTTATACGCGTGCAACGTGGCCGAGGCTGATCTGGCGGATTCCTCGAAGAACCCGCACGTCGCCAACGTCCGGGCGCATATCGCCAAACAACACGGTTGCGAATCCGTCGTGATCTGCGCCCAGGTCGAAGCCGAACTCTGCGATCTTTCGCCCGCCGAGGCCACTGAGTTTCTGCAGTCCTTAGGTGTGACCGACTCGGGTGTTTCCGACCTCATCCGAGGTGCTTATAAGCTGCTCGGACTTGCGACCTATTTCACCGCGGGTGAAAAAGAAGTCCGCGCCTGGACGTTCCGGCATGGCATGACCGCCCCCCAGTGCGCGGCCGTGATCCATACCGACTTTGAAAAAGGCTTCGTTAAGGCGGAAATCGTCTCGTACGATGACTTGGTCAAAAACGGTTCCGTCGCCGCCGCACGCGATGCCGGACGCTACCGCCTAGAAGGCAAATCCTACCTCTTCAAAGACGGGGATGTCGCCCTTTTCCGTTTCACCGACTAATTTTGGTTATAAAACCGCCTGCTATCAGGTAAATATTGATGATAAAAGGACGCCCTTGGGCGTCCTTTCGCTTTGCTATGGGAACAGTTAAAGCAACTATCTCAGTCCAAAACTGTCTTACTAACATGCGCCCCTTTTTCATGCTCGGACTGGCTACCCTCTGTTTCGCGTTTTTGCCAGTTCATGCTGCCGACAGCCGACCTAACATCGTCTTGGTCATCGGTGAAGACATGGGACCTGACACAGGCGCTTACGGCTGCAAAGACGCCATCACCCCCAACATGGATCGCTTGGCTAAAGAAGGTGCCCTTTTCACCCGGGCCTTCACGCATACCGGGGTCTGCGCTCCTTCCCGAAGCGGAATGGTCACTGGCATCTATCCATTGACCTGGGGAGCCCAGAACATGCGCTCCAAGGTGATCAACCCGCCGCATCCTTTCACCGAGAAACTCCGTGAGGCGGGCTACTTCGTGATGTGGCCTGGAAAGACCGACTTCCAAGGCGTCTCCGAAAAGAACCTCGCCGATGAGAAAAAACTCTGGGTCAACTACTCCAAACAGCCGTTAGGTAAACTGACCGACAAACCGAAGGAGCCTTTCTTCGCTTACATCAACGATACGGTCAGCCATGAAAGCCAAATCCGCGCCTCTGACAAAGGGCACGCTGAGAACACGACAGCGCTCAAGCCCACCGATCGCCGCGATCCGGCGAAGATCGAATTGCCCCCCTTCTATCCTGATACCCCGGAAGTCCGTCGCGAGGTCGCCCACTACCACGAGCTCGTAACGGCCGTAGACTATACCCTAGGACGCGTGCTCGATTGGCTCAAAGCACATGATATTGAGAAAAATACTATCGTAATTTTGACCGGTGACCATGGTCGCGGCATGCCCCGCTACAAGCGTTCACCTAAGGACACCGGCACACGCGTCCCGCTCATCGTCCGCTGGCCCGCCCAAATCGCCCCAGGTACGGTTCGCGAAGACTTCGCCAGCTGGATTGACTTCGCCCCAACAGCCTTGACCTTGGCCGGCGTGCCGGTTCCGAAAGAATATGACGGCCACTGTTTCCTGCCGACCGCGCTCAATCCCCCCAAATACGCTTACTCTTTCCGAGACTTTATGGATGAGAGCTTCGATAAAGTGCGCTCAGTCCGCGATGCTCGCTATCGCTACGTCCGCAACCAAGCCCCTGGCGTAGACGAAGCCGGTAAAGTGGCCTATCAAGAAGTAGGTCAAACGATGCAAGCGCTTCGCAAAGCCCAAGCCGCCGGCACTCTCACGCCGACCCAAGCGCTTTATTTCAATCCAAATCGTGCCGCCGAAGAACTTTACGATACTCTGACGGATCCCTGGGAGGTGAAGAACATTGCCGCCGATCCAGCCAACGCTGATAAACTTAAAGAACTCCGTGGCGCTTGTGACGCCTGGTTGACCCGCTGCGGCCCCATCGCCGACATGCACGCCGACGAACTTGTCAAAAAAGGAATCATCCAACCCCGCGATCCGAAGTATGAAGAGCGGGCCAAGAGTGGCCAAGCCAACGAAGAAGAGGCTCCCAAGAAAAATGCTAAAAAGAAACAAACTAAATAATTTATGCGTTCGCTCCTCATTATTCCTGTCTTAATCCTAAGCGTCGGTTGCAAGCCGGCCCCCAAGATAAATCAATACAAGGCCGAACCTGAAGCGGTGGCGCCGACGGCCAACGCTCCTGCGGTCGCCTCCACCAGC
>DKND01000080.1:0-2941 GCA_002470605.1 Opitutia bacterium UBA7397 | reverse complement strand
ACGCTCCCTGCTGGTTGGTCCGTCGGCCCCGAGAATGCCATGCGCAAAGCTACCTTTGTGATCGCCGGCAAAGATGGGACCAAAGCCGAAGTCGCCGTCACCGTCTTTCCGGGCAGCGTCGGCGGGCTATCCGCCAACGTTAATCGGTGGCGTGGCCAAATCGGCCTCTCCCCTGCGAGCGAAGAAGAAATCAACACCTTAGCCCAACCCACCAAAGTCGGGCCTGACGCCGGACAGCGTTTCATCCTGGTCTCACTGGATGGCAAGAAATCGACCGATGCAGCCATGATTCCTAAAAATGGTGCCACGTGGTTTTTCAAGCTAAGCGGCGATGCGGCTATCGTCCAAGCTAACAACGCCGCGTTCAACCAATTCCTCGCAACTTCTCAAATTCCGTGAACGAAGATTTTCAAGCTAAAGCCAAAAGCGGCCGGAGCATCCTTGATACGTTAGCCTCGCTTAAGCTCACCGTCGTCCTTCTGGTACTTTCCATGCTCTTGGTGCTTCTGGGCACGCTAGAGCAGGTCCATTGGGGCGTATGGCATATCCAAAAGGAGTATTTTTCCAGCTGGTTTTGCTTCTACCCTATGGATCAAACCAAGCCGCTGAACATGCCCTTGCCCGGCGGCTTCCTCATTGGCGCCTTGCTCATCGTCAATCTTGGCTTTGCGCACTTCCGTCACTTCAAGGCGAGCGTTAAGCACCTTGGCATCAGCATGATTCACGCTGGCTTACTCCTTCTGCTGGCGGGCGGGTTCGTGACCGCAGTCTACCAAGAAGAGTCAGCCATGGTAATCCCGGAAGGTGAACAACGTAACTATTCCGAGGCCTTCCGTGAATTCGAAATTACGGTCATCGAAAAGACCGCTGGCGGCGACCAAGTCACTGCCATTCCCGATGCGCTCTTACGCACGCTGTCACCGAAGAATAACGCCCTGACCTTAAGCGGCACCCCTTTCACGCTGAACGTCCAGACTTATCATACCAACGCAATGTTGCGGGCGAAGTCACAGATGCCCGAAGCCACCGAGGTTAAGGTCAGTCAAGGTATTGGGGCTAAATCCGCCCTCGCGCTCAAAGCCCAACCTGAAAGTTTTGATGACAACGCAGGCAACTCGCCAGTCGCGATCGTCGAACTCACTGCCTCCGGAAAGTCCCTCGGCAACTGGATTCTTAATCCTGGCATTTCCGAATCTTTCCCTGCGCAAAGCTTTGTTCACGATGGCAAGAACTATGAGATCGGGTTTCGCCGGACTCGCCATTACCTCCCTTTCACTTTGAAACTTAATAAGTTTACGCACGAAAAGTACCCCGGAACCAATACCCCTCGGCGCTTTGCCAGCGACGTCACCCTGAGTGAAGGTTCGCAGTCCTTGAACTATAATATCTCGATGAATCAGCCCTTGCGCCATGCTGGGCTGACCTTCTTCCAGTCAAGTTTCGGTAGCACTCGCGAAGGTAAAGATCTCAGCGTCCTTCAGGTCGTCCGTAATCCGGGAGCTTGGATTCCCTACGTTTCGGTAGGCATCATGTCTCTTGGTCTGCTCTGGCATTTCGGCTTTTCGCTTCTCCGTTTCTTGCGCGGACGTGCCGCCAAGTCAGCGGCTATCCTGGCGTTCGGCCTGTTCGCCCTTACCGGCCAAGCGGCCGAACAAACTTGGAACAGCCATGAGTTCGGCAACATCCCGGTCCAGAGCGGCGGCCGCATCGTCCCACTCGAAACCTTGGCGAGCGGTTCATTACTGCAAATGCGCTCGCGCCGTGAAATTCGTCTCACTGATCTCGAGCGGATAGCATTCGGACAGAAACCCTCAACCTGGACCGCCGAACAAAAGAAACAGATTGCCGAAGCGTTGCCAGGAGTAGATGCCAATGTTCAGGCAGCCTTAGAGAAGCGTTCGGTACGTTTGAACGGAAATTCCATGGCCGCCATCGACTGGCTGCTCGAGGTCTGTTTCCGCGCCCAAGTCGCCCGCCATCTTCCCACTTTTCGCATCGAACACCCTGTCGTCCTGAAAATAGTCGGACGGGATATCGAAAAGACGTTTTACGCCAGCTGGGATGACATTTTAAAGAATAGCGAAAAGGTCACCGAAGCCGCCGGCAAATCCCGCGTTCGCGCCCAAGCTGACCGAGACGCCGAAGATCGCGCCTTGCTTCAGCTCGAAAGCGCCGCTCGTCAATATGCGACGCTGAGCATGACTTTCATTCCTGGCGACCTGCCGCCTGAAATTCCACCTCAACGTGAATATGAAGCTTGGCTGAGTTCATTGAACCGTGCCGTAGCCGAAATGAATACCAATCGCGAAAACGGCGGCAAAGGTACTGCTTTCGATCCGGAGTTACAAAAAACGGTGAAGAGTTTCGTGGAACGGTATCAGGACTTCCAACGCGAAGGCCTCATCGGCCTCGTCCCGCCCAAGGAAGTGGATTCATTAGAAAAATGGGATAACTTAGGAACGGCCTTGCTGAGCGTCATCCAAGATAAAAATAACCATCGGCAATCCTTGGCCGCTGACGGGCTAATCAGTCGCTATGCGACATTCTGCGTGGCCTGGAGAGAGGGTAATGATGACACCTGCACCGTCCAGGGCCGCGCGATTGCCGCCTCGCTGCAAGGCAACTGGTCGACGAAATCGAATTCCGAAGCCACCTTTGGTCGCCTGCAGCCTTTCTATTGGCTACTCATCGCCTACGTCGTGACCGTGCTCATGATTTTTGGATCCTGGCTGACCGACTCCGAATCCCTCCGCAACTGGGCCTACCGACTTCTCGTAGCGTGCTTCGTCATGCACACCATGGCTTTAGGCTATCGAATGTGGCTGCATGGCCGCCCGCCCGTGACGAACCTTTATTCCTCCGGTATCTTCATCGCATGGGGTACGGTCGGCTTAGGCATCATCCTCGAACGACTCTGGAAGAACGGCATCGGCGCCGCCGC
>DKND01000095.1:4843-7252 GCA_002470605.1 Opitutia bacterium UBA7397 | reverse complement strand
GTCACCACGGCCGCGCTGCCCGCCGGTAATCGTACGGTGAGATCGCTCCCACTTCCGGCAACGGGCTCTGTCTTTATAGCCGACCACTTTCCATCGTTCGCCGTGGCCGCTCCGGCAAAGGTGATGCCAGTCTTGGCGTCGATACTCGGTGCCAAGAGGCGGGCGATGGTGCCCTGGGTGCGTCCTGTTGAAACGTGCGCAATAATCTCGCGGGCAAGGTCTTTATTCGTAAGTGCCACACGCAGTTTACCGTCCGTGCCGATCGTAGCGTGCGCGGTCATATTAGCTTCGCTCTTTACGGTGGCGGTTAAGATGCGTCCGCGCCCAGCTTCTCTGAAAAGCAGCATGGCATAATAGAGGGGCTGGACCTGATAGCCGCCGCTTTTACGCGCGAAGAAAGGCGAGTAGCTGCCTTCCTTGAGGTTGCTGTGGAAATTAATCCCGTCGGCGCCATGTTCCGCGACGCTGAAGAGAAAATCGGTCGCCCAAAGCGCGGCGACAAATGCGTCGCTGATGCCCGCGCGACCTCCGTTAGAAATCGAATTACACTCGGCCAGACGATAGCGCATGCCAGCGGCCTTCGCGGCGGCAAGGTGCTCGTCCACCATGGTGACGTCCTTGGCCATGGTGGCCGGGAGTAGGAGATTTTCGATGCTCGGAAAATTCGCCGACTTGGGATTGGTCGATCCTCCGGAGAGGGCGTAAAGGTGGGAGGTGCCGATCGTAAGCTGGCCTTTAAGGCCAGCCACGGCGTCTTCGAACCAATGATCAGTACGTCGTGCCGTCGCGGGTCCGGCTAAGATGATGCCGGGATTACGGGCGCGGATAACTTTGATGGCCTTCGCGGCTTCCGGTAGATACTGCCCGCAATCGTAATCTTTTTTGCGCAGGTCGTGGTTGTTGTAGAGGTTGGGTTCGTTGCCGACTTCAAAGGCCAGCACGGACGCCGAGCCGATCTTGAGCACATAAGCAGCTTCGTCCGCGGAAGTCTCCGGCTGGTTGCCCGCCAGGTTGATGCCATGCACGCATTTCCAGTCCGTCGCCTTGAGGAAGCTGTAGAGGTCGTCGAGTGTCGTGCGTCCGATCACCGCGAGTCCGGTCTTTTTATCCAAGGTAGCTGGATTGATTTCTGCCTGCCAGCGCGTGAGTTCGACTTTATTTCCACCCAAACGTAAGGTGCCTGGTCCGAGGTTGCGATGAAGGTGGATGAGCTCTGAGTTCGCTGCCCGGAAGTGCGGCTCAACCAAGGCGTTTTTTTCATAACTGATACCCAGGAAATCTTTGGGAATCGTTAGGCCAGGCTTGGTGGCGTCGATGACGACGGTGGCCGGCACGCTTTCCGCGGCGGTCAGGGTTAGGCCGCAGCAGAGGGCGATGGTTCGGAAGAAGATGAACATGATTCAATTGAAACTAAGGCGAAGGAGCGGGGGAGATATAAAAAAGGCGGACCTTGCGGACCGCCTTTCGTGGGGAAGGGTGACGTCGATCTTATTTACCCGACTTGACGAACTCTTCCTTGGTGAGAAAGCCGTCTTTGTCTTTGTCGAACTTGATGAAGTTCTCTGCCGCATGCGCCGGGTCTTTCTGCTTGTCCATGAATTCTTCCCTAGAGAGTTTACCGTCCTTATTCACGTCGCGTCGATCGAACATGGAGCCTCGGTCTTTGGATTCTTCGGTCTTAGGAGCGGTGATGCCAGGTGCAGTGACGTCCTCGTCTTTGTTCTTCGCGGCAATATCGACGATGTTCTTCTTGCCCTTGGCGATCTTCTTGGCGTTCGGATCGGCGGCGGGAATGGGTGGCGGGAGGAACTTCGAAAGGCGTGCGATGACTTCCTGGTTCTCCGGTTTCTTGGCAAGATTCTCGGGTTCGGTCGGCGCATTGACTTCGTCGTAGAGTTCGGTGTCCACGATCTTGTTGTCCGCCAGGCTGCGCCAGAGGGTCAGGCGCCAGCGGTCATCGCGGATGCTGTAACCCATGACGTCACGTTTGGCAGTTCCCTTGGCGCCTTTTTTGTCGGACACGCCGGCGCTCTTCGGGTATTGGCTGATGGCCACTTGCTTTACGGTCACGGACGGATTTTCCATGATGGGCTTGAGGCTGACTCCATCAGTGTCGGGCTTAGGCAGGCCACAAAGGTCGGCGAGCGTCGGGTAGACGTCCACGAACTCGACCAGCGAGTTGCTCTTCTGTCCGGCGGTCTTCATGCCAGGCGTGCTGAAGATGAGAGGCACTCGCGTATCGACTTCGAAGTTGGTGTGCTTGCCCCACTCTTGGTGATCGCCAAGTTTCCAGCCGTGGTCGCCCCAGAGGACGATGACGGTGCTGTCCGTGAGGCCTTCTTTGTCCAGCGCATCAAGGAGGATGCCAAGGTTGGCGTCGGTATAGCTGACGGCGGCGTAATAGCCGTG
>DKND01000095.1:2724-4829 GCA_002470605.1 Opitutia bacterium UBA7397 | reverse complement strand
TCGCCGCTATCGCTGTCTCCGACGTAGGCGGGAGCACCGACGGGGAAGGGGCTGGCGGTGTCCGGAATGGTCTTGGGGTCGTAGAGATCCCAATACTTCTTAGGGGAAACGAAAGGCAGGTGGGGCTTGGAAATGCCGACCGCCAAGAAGAAGGGTTGGTTCTTCTTCTTGAGTTGTCCGAGGGTTTCAGCCGCCAGACGCACGGTCTTGCCGTCAGTATAAAAATCATCGGCAACATCCCCGGCTTCGAAGGCCACGCCCTTGCCCTTGTTCTTGGGGTCTTCCTTTACGACGTCGGCCTTGGTCGGGGCCTTGGCGTAGGTTTCGGCTTTGGGGGTCATCCAAGGTGTCGACCAGGTCGGCTCATCGTCGAAACCGCCATGGAAAATCTTACCCATACCTTGGGAGAAGTAACCGTGCTCTTTGAAGTATTGGCCGACGGTCTTGACGTTTGGCAATGCGACGCGGAAGTGCGTCTCCAGGTCCCAGACGCGGGTAGCGTCGGGACGTTTGCCAGTCATGATCGAAGAGCGCGAGGGGGCGCACACGGCTTGTTGGCAATAAGCGCGGTTGAACACCATGCCGCGTTTGGCGAGGCGGTCGAAGTTCGGCGTTTTGATGACGGTGTTGCCGTAGCAGCTCAGCTCAGGGCGCAGGTCATCGACGGCGATGAACAGGACGTTCATCTTTTTTTCTTGGGCTTGGGCCAGGGCGGCTAAGCAAACCAAGAAGGCAGTGGTGAGGCGTGTGATCGATGTCATAAAGCGCAGGGTATCCCATCTATAACCCCATAAAGCCTTTGCGGTTTCAACCATCGATTGCGGGATTGGGCACTCTTATCGCGATAAATGCTACTTATCCGACATCTTCTCAGTTGCCTGCGGGTTTCTTATCTTCGTATTTCCCTTATCTTGCCCAAATTCTTTCGCGATGCCTTCCGATTTTCGTCCACTTTTCCTGCTCTTGCTCGTCGCATCTGCTTACGGGCAGACGCCACCCGTCGTCGAAAGTGCCTACGATCAGCTCTGGTCTAAGGCTTTGTTTTATAAGGGCTCGAAAGATACTTGGCTACAGGAGCTCCGCTTTACCGGCCGCGAACAGTTCGACTGGTATAGTTTCGGCAACGGCGACGCTCATGCCTCCGGATGGGCCAATCGCCGCTCCCGTGTCGGCTTGAAAGGACAGTTCCTGCAAGATTGGTATTTCTCCATGGAGCTCGATTTCAATCTCGGCGCTCCTCACCCACTCTTCAATAAGGTGACCGATGCCTATGTGCGTTGGGCGCCCGATGCGGAACGGAATTGGACGCTCGGCCGCCAAGGCGTCCGCTTCACGCTCGATGGGTCGACTTCTTCCCTCGTGCTTCCGACCATCGATCGCAGCGCGATTTCCAATAATATCGGGATGATCGAAGAATCCGTGCCAGGTCTAAGTTTCGAAGGCGATCGCGGTAAGTGGTTCTATCGCGCCGGACTTTTTACTGCCGGCACCGCCGATGAATATTTCGGCAAATTCAACGCCGGTCGGCTCGCTTTCGTTTCCACCGGTTGGCATTTCGATGAGCAGTGGGGCCTGCAGAAAGCCTTTGTTCGTTTCGATTACCTGAATCTTAGCGATGACTCCCAGAACGCGACGGGCTTCCCTCAGGCCTTCTGCCGAAATAACCATCAGGCTTTCTCCCTCAGCGGACAGTTCACCCAAGGTCCTTGGACGCTGAATCTCGACGCTTGCGCTTCCGAAGGGCAGGGCGCCCAGTCCGACCTTCACGGTTTTGAATTCGAGCCTATTTATAATCTCAACTCGGACTGGCAGTTGGTCTTCCGTTACACCTACCTGGCCAGTAAGCTGAACAACGGCATCTACTCGATTCGTTATGACAGTTGGGTGACCGCCGGTCGCGGCGATCGTTATCAGGAATATTATTTCGGACTCAACCGCTACTTCTATGGCCACAAGTTGAAATGGATGCTCGCCGTCGAACATGCGGCCATGCACGACCGACTCGCAGATGGCGGCGCTTATGACGGCTGGGGCTTTACCAGCGGTTTCCGCGTCTCTTGGTAAGGTCAGCCATATAACCGCTCCCCCCTTTGTCTTTCTGCCTC
>DKND01000095.1:0-2704 GCA_002470605.1 Opitutia bacterium UBA7397 | reverse complement strand
CCCCTCGCGGCGATTACGCCGCGTGCCCCCTCGCGCAAGCGCGAGTTCACTCTCCGACCGCGACTTTTAAACGATATTGCGCTTTGTTCAGCTCAGCGACGGCTTGCAGGTAATCCAATTGGGCTTGGATGAGATCTTGCTGGGATTGCAACGCTTCAAGGACGACGCCAACCGCGAATTCTTTTCGGGCCAAGGCCAGTTTGAGTCCGGCTTCGCTGGCCTGGACGCCTTGCTTCAGGAGTTCGAGCTGCGAGCTGAGGTAGCCGACGTTCGCGTAGGCATCCACGACTTGCCGCGTGATGCTCTCCCGCGTCCGGCTCGCTTTGAGTTCGACTTGGTTATGTAAGGCTTCGGCGGCATTTTTACGCGATGAATCAAAGAGTCCGCCGGCGCCGATTTTCCATGAAAGGGTGACGACGGTATCCGAGCTGCTGGCATAATCACTCCGACTCGAGCTGGTGCTGCCGCCAAGTCCGCCCGCATAATATTGCGCGCCGAGCGTCGGAAAAAGCGGACCATAGGTGACGCCTTTTAATTGGGCCTCAGCTGCTTCGACTAAGGCTTCGTTTTCGGCGATCTCGGGGCGCTTCTGAATCGAGCGTTGGACAAGCGCATCCAGCGCCTCTTTCTTTTCATCAAATGCCAACGGTAATGGCTGGAGGTCGGTCGGGGTGAGCGCGTCGGTGATCTTCAGTCGAAGGATCTGCGCCAGGTTCGTAGCGGCCGCCTGCGCAGTATCACGTGCTTGTTGTAGTTTGACTTCCGCCCGGTTCAGCTGCGCGAAGGCGCGATATTCGTCGCCCTTGAAGGCTAGGCCAGCTTTGACGCCGTTCAGGATCTGTGCATGGAAATCGCTCGCAGTTTTGGCTGACGCTTCGAGCAACGCGATCGATTGATGGGCCCGGCTGAGGTCGAAGTAAGCTTGGGCCGCTTGCAAGAGGGTCTGCTGGCGCTGCGCCTCCAACTGATGCCCCGCCGCCACGGCGACCTGCTTCGCGACAAGCCGACGGTAAATGGCTTCTCCAAGTTCAAGTTGGAGTTGGACGGTTCCGCCTGCGGCTACGGATTGCTTTTCGACATCGGAAACGCTGCCATCAAACGCTTGGGCCCTCCCACTATGGTTACGGTAGCTGACTCCCGGCGAAAGGGTGGGAAAGAGCTGCCAGACGCTGCCGTTATCCAGGGCTTGAGCTTCCTTAAGTTTGGCTTCGGCGATCTGGACTTCGATGTTTTGCGCTCCCGCCAGTTTCAAGACGGTCGGCAGGTCGATGTTTTCACCACGGCTACATAACGGCAAAATCGTCGCAGCCAGGGCGATGAATAGGAATGGGCTGTGACGCATTATTTTGTAGGCGCGAGAGTCACCGGCTGTCCGTCGGTCAAGGTGGCGCTGCCGACAACGAGGACGTCGTCCGTGGGCTTAAGGCCGTCGAGCACTTCGAGATTTGTACCATCATTGAAGCCAGCTTTCAGGACGCGACGACGGGCCTTGCCGTTATCGTTCACGTACGCCGTCGCCACAGCTTTTTCCATGATGATCGCCGTGAGCGGTAGCAGGGGGGTAGCTTTATGCGTGTCGATACCGAGTTTGACGCTAGCGAACATGCCCGGTTTCAGGCTACCGCTTGGGTTCGCGACGTCGGCTTCGATCTGCATGGTTTTGCTCGAAGCATCCAACACTCCCGCAATGCGGACGACTTTGGCTTCAAAGGTCTTGCTCCCGGTTGACTCGGTGCTCACGACAATCGATTGCCCGATTGCAACAAGGCCCGCTTCAAATTCCGGCAAGGCAGCCTGAATGCGAACCGTCGCCGCATCGGTCAGGATGAATAACGCTGCTTGCCCGGCTCCGCCACCGGTCGCCGCTGGCACAAAGGCTCCTTTGTCCACTGAACGACGGCTGATGGTGCCCGCAAAGGGTGCTTTGATCTTGGCGAATGCCAACAAGGTGGCGTTCCGTTCTTGCGCGGCTTTGGCCACAGCCAGGCGAGCCTCCGCGGCGTCTACGGTCTGGCGCATGACCAGGTCGGGTGCTTGCTTGAAGGCTTGTTGAGTGCGCTTTTCTTCGGACTCCGCGAGCTTAAGCTCCGCCCGTGTGCGCGCTTCGTCGGCGACGATCTCGGGTACTTCGATTTCGGCGAGGATGTCGCCGGCTTTGACGACATCGCCTAAGTCGACGTTGATGGCGCGCACGTAGCCTCCGACTTTGGCGTAGAGTGCGACTTGTTGGTTCGGTCGGACTTCGCCCAGCAGCTGCACGCTGCGGGTAATGTCACCGTTTTTCAGATGCGTGACGGTGAAGTCGGCCGCATGGGCTGAAATGGCACCTAGGAAAAGTGCGATGGCTTTAGGAGAGAGCATGGGCTTTGTCGTAATGGGTGCTTTGAGGGTCTTCAGGGTCGATGGAAATAGTACGGCTGTTCGCGGCGTTCATGCTCCAGGCATACAGTGCTGGAATCAGGGTAAGGGTGGCAAGGGTACCGAAAATGAGTCCGCCCATGACGGCTCGTGCCAAGGGTGCGGTCTGGCTTCCGGCTTCCGACCAACCGCAAGCCATCGGGATCATGCCCGCCAACATGGCGAAGCTTGTCATTAAGATGGCTCGCAAGCGCGATTTGCCGGCACCGAGCGCCGCCGCTTCCGCCGTCGCACCGTCGCATCGCAGTTGTTCCGCCGCGGTGATCAGTAAGATGGCATTCGCGAT
>DKND01000117.1:33464-33746 GCA_002470605.1 Opitutia bacterium UBA7397 | reverse complement strand
CGATAATCCTGAATGCAACCTTGTCAGCGGCGCTGATCTGCCCGCCTCGCCTTTCCGCACCGACGATTGGGCGCCCATCCCCGCGCCCGTAGCGGACAAGCCGGCCGCCAAAGGCAAAGCCAAAAAATAAGGCCCCCTCACTGCCTCTTCAAAACCCCGCTACGCGGGGTTTTTTGTTAACTTTAATAAGATAAGGGGGTTATACAGATACTGCCCTATGAAAAAGTTCTTCCTACTCCTTGCACTCGGACTTGCCGCCTTCGCCCCGGCCGCCGATCGCAA
>DKND01000117.1:27059-33277 GCA_002470605.1 Opitutia bacterium UBA7397 | reverse complement strand
TTCGGCAAGTGGCACCACGGCACCCAATCCGGCAAACGTCCAGGTTTTGACACCTCGGCCAGTTTCGTCGGCCAAGGAAAATATTTCGACTGCCCCATCGAAGTCGACGGCGTCGCCACACCCAGCAAAGGCTTCGTCGATGACATCACCACCGACTACGCTTCGAGCTTCATCAAAGCCAACAAAGATAAGCCGTTCCTGATGATCTTGGGTTTCAAGACCTGCCACGGACCCTTCACCCCACCACCCCGTAACGCAAAGGATTATGAAGGAGCGATGGCCCGCTCGACGCCGAACTACGGTATCCCTCCGGCCTACGCCAAGGTCGGACCCAACGGCGCCAAGGGCAAAGATACCGAAGCCAAGGAAGTCCAGACGAAGCTCGATATGTTCCGCGGTATCAACTCCGTCGACGACAACGTGGGCAAACTCTTGCGCCTGCTTGATGAACTTAAACTTACCGATGATACGGTGTTAGTGTTTTCCAGCGACAACGGCTACTACCTCGGCGAACATAGTCTCGGCGACAAACGTTCGGGCTACGAAGAGTCGATGCGTATCCCGATGCTCGTCCGCTACCCTCGCGCAGTGAAGGCCGGTCGCACCGACGATCGCATCGTCCTCAATATCGATCCCGCCGCCACTTTTCTTGATCTCGCCGGCCAACCCGTCCCGGCCGCGATGCACGGCCGCAGCTGGAAACCCCTCCTCGAAGACCAAGCCAACGCTTCATGGCGCAACAGTTTCTTCTACTGCTACTTCTACGAGAGAGGTTTCGGCACGCCGACGACGACCGCCGTTCGCACCAACGACGCTAAGCTGATCAAATACCCCGGGCACGATGAATGGACCGAAGTCTTCGACCTCAAAGCTGATCCCTACGAAACTAAGAACCTCGCCCAAGACCAGGCCTTCGCCGCACTTCGTAAATCCCTCGAAGCGGAATACGTCAAGCAGTCCGACCTCATTAGCTTCAAGATTCCAGACTTTGCCGACAAGCCCGAGGCCGAAGGTGAAACTAAGAAAAAAGGCAAAAAGAAGGCTAAGTAATCCCTGCGGTCTATACGCAAATCTTTGGGTTCCACTTGCAACCCGAAGGTTTGCGGACTGTCTTAGGGGTAGCATGAAGACCCCGCTTCTCGCCTTGGCCATGGCCCTTGGCGTTTCCCATTCTTACGGTTTAAATAAAGGCAACGCCGGCCCCGCCGAAGTTAACCTTAAGTTCAAACTTCCAGCCCCTGCGCCGCTCTCTCCCGAAGAAGAACTGAAGACTTTCCGTCTTCCGGCCGGCTTCCGAATCGAACTCGTCGCCAGTGAACCGATGATCGAATCGCCGGTGGCCATCAGCTTCGACGATCAGGGCCGGATGTTCGTCGTTGAGATGCGCAGCTACATGCGCGACCTCGAAGGTACGACGGAAAAAGATCCGACCAGCCGCGTCTCATTACTGACCGACGTCGACGGCGACGGTCGCATGGACAAGGCGACCCCCTTTCTCGATAATCTCGTGATGCCGCGAGGCGTCATGGCGGTCAAAGGCGGCGCTTTCATCGCCGAACCACCGAACCTATTCTTCTGTCGCGACACGAAGGGTACCGGCGTAGCCGACGAGAAAATCTTAATCGCGTCCGACTTCGGCACCCTGGGCGGCCAACCTGAGCATATGGCCAACACGCCGACTTGGGCGATGGATAACCGCGTCTACGCCGCCAACTACGGTACAAGTTTAAAGCTCACCACCGGAGCGTGGCAAAAGGGCCCAGGCCTTGGCCGCGGACAATGGGGCCTGAGTCAGGACGACGCCGGCCGCCTTTTCTTCAACTACAACTCCGACTTGCTCCGAGCCGACCTCCTGCCGGCCGCAGCCTACGCCCGCAATCCGCTGCTTCGCGACGCAATCGGCATCAACTCTAAGGTCATCAAGGATCAGTCGGTCTACCCTTCCCATCCTACCCCGGGCGTGAACCGCGGGTACGACGCCAAGACGCTCCGCACCGACGGTACGCTCGCCAACGCAACCTCTACTTGCGGAGCCGTCATCTACCGCGGCGATGCTTTCCCGGCCGAGTTTCGCGGCAACGCCTTCATCCCCGAACCCTCTTCCAACCTCGTGAAGCGCATCACCATCGCAGAGAAGGACGGCGTGCTCACCGGCGCCAACGTCTATAAGGATAAAGAATTCCTAACCTCGACCGACGAACGCTTCCGCCCGGTGATGATGGCCAACGGACCGGATGGCTGCCTGTATGTCGTCGACCTCTACCGCGGCATGCTCCAACACCCAGCCTTCCTCACGCACTACCTCATCGCTAACATCAAGGATCGTCACCTCGAACTGCCAGTCACCGGCGGCCGCATCTGGCGTATCGTCCGGGACAATAAGACCGCTCCGCGCGCCACAAAAATCCCGGCACTCACCGCGGAACGCGTGAAGCTGCTGCAACATCCCAATGGCTGGGTACGCGATACAGCCCAGCGCCTGCTCGTCGAATCCGGCGACCTTTCCGCCTCTGAATCGCTCGGAGCCCTGCTGACCGACCCGAAGGCTCCCGCGGTCACGCGACTCCACGCGCTCTGGACACTCGATGGCCTTGGTGCCGCACGCCCTGAACTCGTCCGACTCGCCCTCAAGGATCCTGACACCCAAGTCCGTGCGGCCGCCATCCGCATCGCTCCGACCGAGATGATCTCAGACCTCTGTGCGCTCAAAGATGAGAAGGAAATCCTCGTGCTCGCGCACCTGGCCATTCGGCTCTCGGCCACCAACTCCGCCGAAACCGATACGGCTCTGGCCAAGATCCTCTCGCAGCACGGACGTAACGCTTTAGTCCGCGAAGGCGCTTTGACCGGCTTACGCGGCCGCGAAATCGCCATCGCCAGACAAATCGCCATCGCCACTTCAAAGCTACAATCCTCCGACGCCGATGCGGTGCTCGAAGCCATCAGTCGCATTATTTCGCAATCAGGAAAGGCCGGCCCGTACGAAGAAGTCCTCAGCGTGGCCGTCGCTCCCGAAGTCGCTGCCAGCGTCCGAACGGCCATCATCCGCGGCCTAAGTCAGACCGAAAGCGAAACCAAATCCATCAAAACGAAAAGCGGAGCCGCCGCTAAGCCTAAGATGCTTTGGCTGACCAAAGAGCCGCTCTCGCTCGCCCAATTGAAAGCAACGATGACCGACGCCACCGGCGCGAAACTCATCGCCAGCGTCGATGCCCGCTTAACCTGGCCCGGCAAACCAGGTGCACCCGCCCCGCCCAAAGTCATTCCACTGAGCGCATCCCAAACCGCCCTCTTTGAAAAAGGGAAATCCGTCTTCGGCGGCCTCTGTGCGGCCTGTCATCAAGCCCATGGCTACGGACTTGACGGGCTCGCACCACCTCTGGTCGATAGCGACTGGGTCCTGGGCAAACCCGATATCGCCGCTCGCATCGTGCTGAACGGCCTCGGCGGTCCGGTCAAAGTCGGTAATCGCACCTGGGATCTCACGATGCCTCCGATGGGCATGCTCAGCGATGAGGATATCGCCGGTGTTCTGACTTACATCCGGCGCGAATGGGAGCACAATGCCTCTCCGATTGAAAGCAAGGACGTCAAAGCTATCCGCACGCAATTCGCCGAGCACACCGCCTCCTGGACATCCGATGAATTGATGCCGAGCAAGAAGGCTGCAAAAAAATAAGCCCCCATGCCCCTCGACCTCACGCGCTCTCCAGCCTCAGACCCTCTCGCTCTTTATCGCTTTCGTGACGGGCTCTACGCGGTCGACCTCATCGCCGCGGCGATCACGGAGTTTGATTTTTTTACAAAACTCGCCGCCAAGCCGTCCGACCTCGCCACCGTCTGCCGCGATCTTGGCACGCATCGCCGGCCGACCGACGTGATGCTGACGCTTTTCGCCGCCAACGGCTTCATCACCGTCAAACAAGGCATCTATTCGATTACTCCACTAGGGAACGAGCACCTCGTTAGCACCTCCTCGTCTTTTCTCGGTCCCTACTACGCGTCCCTCAAAGACCGCCCGGTGGTAAAAGATTTCATCACCATCCTCCGCACCGACAAGCCTGCCAATTGGGGTAGTTACAAAGATGAAAAACCTTGGACAGAGGCGATGCTCACCGACGAATTCGCCACCAGCTTCACCGCCGCGATGGATTGCCGAGGCTTCACCCTCGGACCCGCCATGGCCAAGGCCGCACCAATCGGTACCCGCACCCGCTTACTCGATATCGCCGGTGGCTCCGGGGTCTACGCCTGCGCACTCGTCGCTAATCACCCGAAACTGACCGCAACAGTCTTTGAGCGCCCACCGGTCGATGGCATCGCCCGCAAGATGATTGCGAAGCGCGGCTTCCAAAATCGGGTCGATGTCGCCGCCGGCGATATGTTCAAGGATTCTCTGCCCGCCGGCTACGACGTCCATCTTTTCTCCAACGTGCTGCATGACTGGGATACGGATAAAGTACGACCGCTACTCGCCGCCTCCGCCCAAGCTCTATCCCAAGGCGGATTGCTGATCGTACACGATGCGCACCTAAACGACGACAAGACCGGGCCCGCTCCCGTCGCCGCTTACTCCGCGCTACTCATGAGCGTCACTGAAGGCCGTTGCTACGGCACCGGCGAGATGCGCGAGCTGTTAACCGAAGCTGGTTTTATCGACGTACGCCATCAGGACACCGCCTGCGACCGTAGTATCGTGACGGCCATCAAGGTCTAATCCATGCTTTCTTGGCAATCTGTGTTATTTTACTTAATCGGTGCGATGTCGCTCGCGGCCGCACCGATGGACCAAGAAGAGCAACGCCTTGGCTTCGTCGCCCTCTCGGACGGCAAAACCTTCGACGGCTGGAAACATCCCGGCAATTGGGAAGTCAAAGACGGCGCCTTCACTCGCGTCCGTGGCACCGGCCAGCTGACCTACGAAACTCGCACCATCCCCGACGACTTCGAACTGCGCTTCGATTGGAAAGTCAGCAAAGGATGCAACAGCGGCGTCTATTACCGCCCAGGACAAGTCGAGTATCAGGTGCTGGACGACATCGATAGCCCCTACGGCGAAAACCCACGCCAGGCAGCCGCTTCACTGTTTTTCTGCATGGCTCCGAGCAAGCGGGCCACCCGGTCCGTGGGCGAATGGAACACCGCGCGCATCCGTTGCCAAGGAACCGTCATCGAGCATTGGCTCAACGAGCAGAACGTCCTTTCCTTCGATTATACCGACCAAAAATGGGCCGCCGAAATCCGGTTGCTGACAATCCGCGGCGGCGACCTCAAGGGCCGCGGAGGCAAACTCCTCCTGCAGGACCACGGCCAGGACGTCGCTTTCCGAAACCTTCGGCTCCGGACGTTTCCTGCCAGCGAGATTATCAAAGCTGACCCAGCCTTCGTCCCGATGCCGATTCCGCCTGCTGCTTTGGCCAAAGAGGAAGCTCGCGTGCGCGGCATGCTCGAAAAATTGAAAATCCAACCAATCACCAAATAAAACTGACTTACCCATGAAACTCTTAACCTCCCTCCTGTGCCTCCTCGCCACACTCACGGCATCAGCTGCCGAAAACCCCGAGCTAGCTATCCTTCGAGCCGCCGATGACGCCCGGGTCGCCGCAATGAAATCCGTCGACCGCGACAAGCTGGCCGAGCAACTCTCTGAAGACCTCCATTATGCCCACTCCAACGGTCTAGTAGACACCAAGGCCTCGTTCATCGAACTCATCACAAGCGGCAAGGCGAAGTATCTCCGCCTCGATTACGAAAGTCGCGATTTCACCTTTCCCGCCCCGGGCATCGCGCTGATGACTGGTCGCTTCGATGTAAAAGCCATCATGGGCGAAACCACCACTGAAACTAAAATAAGCTTCCTCGGCGTGTGGCGACAAGAGGCCGGCCGTTGGAAATTCCTCGCTTGGCAGACCTGCAAGATCCCGCCCGCGACCCCGGCGAAGTAAGGTTTTCCTCGCAACCGTAGGGAGTTCTGGCTGTCTCAAAGACAGCATGAACCCCCTGCTCGCTTCCGTCGTCGCCCTCTCCCTGGGTGCCGCCTCCCTGCTCGCCGCTGACGCACCGGCCAAACCAAAAGCCAAGGTCGAGACGCCCAAGGCCCCTGCTCGCTTCGTCAACGACGGAAACCCGGAACACCTGAAGTCTCCGCTGGCGATCAAGCCAGATGAGAACATCTCCTATGGTCCGCACAAAATGCAGGTGATCTATTTCTGGCGGGC
>DKND01000117.1:25065-27042 GCA_002470605.1 Opitutia bacterium UBA7397 | reverse complement strand
AACGGCATGCTCAAGGAAGCCCTCGCCGCCGGCATCTCCGTCGCATCCATCGAATACCGTACCATCAAAGATTCGACCGCTGATGGCGTCGTACCTCCTGTCAAAGGCCCGATGCTCGACTGCGCTCGCGCCCTGCAATTCTGCCGCAGCAAGGCCAAGGAATGGAATCTCGATAAGACCAAGGTCGGTGCCGCCGGCGGTTCGGCGGGGGCGTGCACCAGTCTCTGGCTCGCCTTCCATGATGACCTCGCCGACCCGCAGAGCACCGACCCAATCGCTCGCGAATCGACCCGTCTGACCTGTGCCGCCGTCCAAGTACCCCAGACCTCGCTCGACCCGAAGCAGATGCGCGACTGGACGCCAAACAGTGGCTACGGCTCACACGCCTTCGGTATCGTCGGCGATACCACGAAAAAACAGTCCAGCTTCGATGCGTTCTACGAGGCTCGCGATAAGATCATGCCCTGGATCAAAGAATATTCTCCTTATGAACTCGTCACGCGCGATGACCCGCCCGTGGGACTCTACTTCGGCACGGTGCCTAACCTCGGTAAGGTAGAGAAAGATGCGACCCACACGGCGAACTTCGGCGTGATGCTCAAGGAACACTGCGATGAGATTAAGGCCCCCTGCGAGCTCGTCTACCCTGGCGCCCCGAACGTCGTCCACGCCACCCCCAACGACTACATCAAGGCCACCCTGCGCCCTGAACTGAAGTGAGTCACCTCCGACCTCTCGCCCTTTTCGTCGCCTTCTCCTGGGGCGTCACCTCGCTGCTCGCCGCCGACGCTCCGACGAAGGCTGCCACCAAGCCCGTGACGGCGGCGCCTGCGCCCACGGATCCGGAGAAGCGCAAGTACGAGATTCCGATCGAGCCCGACGAAAATGTCTCCTACGGCCCGCACCGGATGCAGCGGATCTACTTCTGGCGGGCGAAGTCCGACAAGCCCACTCCGCTCCTCTTCTACATTCATGGCGGGGGCTGGACCGGCGGCGACCGTTCGGTCGTCCGCAGCATGCTCAAGCCCGCCCTCGACGCTGGTATCTCCGTCGTCTCCGTCGAATATCGCATGATTAGGGACGCCACCGCCGACGGCCTCGTCCCCCCGGTGAAGGGACCGATGTTCGATTGCGCGCGCGCCCTGCAGTTCACGCGAAGCAAGGCCAAGGAGTGGAATCTCGACAAGACCAAGGTTGCCCTAGCGGGCGGCTCGGCCGGCGCCTGCACCAGCCTGTGGCTCGCATTCCACGATGACCTAGCCGACCTGAAGAGCGACGACCCCATCGCCCGCGAATCTACCCGCGTGACCTGCGCCGCGGTCGGCGGCGCGCAGACCACGCTCGATCCGATGCAAATGCGCGAATGGACACCCAACAGCAAATACGGTGCCCACGCCTTCGGCATCGTCTGGGACGCTAAGCAGAAGCTTTCGTCCTTCGATATGTTCTATGCCGAGCGCGAGCGCATCCTGCCCTGGATCAAGGAATACTCGCCTTACGAGCTCGTCAGCCGAGACGACCCGCCGGTCGGGCTCTTCTACACCAACCCGCCGAACCTAGGCAAAGACGAGAAGGACCCGACCCACACCGCTAACTTCGGCGTGAAGCTCAAGGAACACTGCGATGCCATCCAAGCCCCTTGCGAACTCGTCTATCCCGGCGCCCCGAACATCATCCACGCCACGGATAGCGACTTCATCAAGGCGTACCTACGCCCTGAACTGAAGTGAGACTCCTCGCCCTACTCTTGGCCTCCGTCGTCTGCGCCGCCGAACCCAAGGTCGCAGTAAAGCGGCCGTCCGCCGCCGAGAGCAAGGCCGCCGCGCTCAGGCTCGCCATCGATATCCCGAGTTCAAAGGACGGCACGGCACAGAAGGTCATCTACTGGCGCTCCGAATCTGCGGCGCACGATGTCGCTGGACCTTCCGTGCCACTCATCGTGTTTCTCCACTCCTGGAGCGGCGGCTTCGAACAAGG
>DKND01000117.1:18083-25054 GCA_002470605.1 Opitutia bacterium UBA7397 | reverse complement strand
CAGGACATCCTTGATGCCGTAGCGTATGCCCGTCGTGACGCGCGTATCGACGACTCACGCATCTACCTTGTCGGCGGTTCCGGCGGCGGCCACATGGCGCTCGTCATGGCTGAACGCGCCCCGGACCTCTGGGCCGGCGTGAGCGCCTGGGTGCCGATCACCGACCTCGCCGCGTGGCACGCCGAAAGCAAGACGCGCAAGAACAACTACGCCAAGATGCTCGAACAGTCCTGTGGCGGACCACCAAGTCCAGCGACCGAAGCGGAATACCGCCGCCGCTCGTCCCTCTTCCATCTCGCCGCCGCCAAGGGCGTGCCGCTCGACATCAACACCGGCATCCACGACGGCCATACCGGCTCGGTGCCTGTGAGCCACTCGCTCCGCGCCTTCAATGTACTGGCCTCGTCGGACAAACAGATTTCGACCGAAGACATCGACTTCATGGTCCGCGAACAAAAGATCCCCGGCGCCCTCGCCGCCGAGACCCAAGTCGACCCCGAACGCGAGAAGGCGACCCTCTTCCGCCGCAGTTCCGGCAACGCCCGCGTGACAGTCTTCGAAGGCGGACATGAATCCGAATCCTCTTCCGCCGTACTCTGGCTCGCGCGCCAACGCAAAGGCCAGCCGGCGGACTTCAGCCTAGGTAAAAAGCCGGTTCAGACTGGCTCCGCGACTGAAGTCTCGAAATAACCCATGCGCCTCGCCTGCCTACTACTCGCCCTCGCGGCCTCTGCAGCGGAACCGAAAATCGTCCGCAACTCCATCGGCATGGAACTCGTGGAGATCCCTGCTGGCAGCTTTATCATGGGCCAAGACGGCCCAGGAACGGACTACCAGCAAAGCAAGCATCCGGTTGAGTTCGCCAAGCCTGACTGGGACGAGACCCCGGCCCACAAGGTCACAATCACCAAGCCATTCCGCATGGCGCGCACCGAGACCACGCTGGCCCAGTGGCGGGCGATGGAGCCCGAGTTCCGAGCCGAAATCGGAAAACCTGAAGACGCCATCAATGGCATCAGCTGGACCCGCGCGCAGAAGTTCTGCGCGTGGCTGAGCCAGAAGGAGGGGAAGACATACCGACTGCCCACCGAAGCCGAATGGGAGTACGCCTGCCGCGCCGGCACGACGACCCTCTACGCCTTCGGGGATCGCCTGCCTAAAGGCTACCAGGATTGGTTCGGCGACCGTGGGCGCCAGCGCCTCTATTTTACCGACGAGAAGCTGCCCGAAGAATACGCCCAGCGCGACGACGCCAAGGACCTCCGCGTTGCCCGCAAGCCCGCCAATCCATGGGGGCTCTACGACTTGCATGGCAACGTCGCCGAATGGTGCGCGGATTGGTATGGCCCGTATGAAAACGCCGAGCAGGTCGACCCCGTCGGCCGTGCCGACGGCGATTTCCGAGTCTTCCGCGGCGGCAGCCATTCCTCCTTCAGTCGCTTACTACGCTCCGCCAACCGCGCCGGCTGGATTCCGTCGCATGTCAGCGAAGGCATCGGCTTCCGCGTCGTCGAGGGAGAAGCCCCCGAGACCAAGCCGACGCCGGTCGCACCTCCTGCGCTGAACGCCCGCGACGTGAAACCCGGCATCGCCCACGTCGAACCCGCCTCACCCGAACCTTTCTTCTCGGGACCTGAACCGTTCGTGAAGATTCCGCCCGGCTCGATCGGCCCGCTCTTCTCCTGGCATAACCACAGCCCCTCGATCGCGGAGATGCCCAACGGCGATCTCCTGACGACCTGGTTCTCCTGCATCGACGAGGGAGGCAGCGAGCTGAACAACCTCGCCAGCCGTCTCCGTCTCGGTGCCAAGGAATGGGAGCCCGCGTCGCCGTTCTGGGACGGTATGGATATCAATGATCATGCCCCGAAGCTCTGGTACGACGGTGATCGCACGGTCTTCCACTTCGCGCGCGGCGCGACCGAGAACATCTTCCGCACCTCGACCGACAGCGGTGCCACGTGGTCTAAGGCGCAGCCCATCATGCCCATGGGTGAATTCGGCAACGGCCTGCTCCGCCTGCGCGACGGCACCCTGCTCATCCCGCACGATTCCCGCAACGTGAGCATCACCCGCAGCCGCGACGGCGGGAAGACCTGGCAATCCGTCGTGCAGCCTAAATCCGAAAAAGCGGTCAAGCCCGGCACGAAGAGTTTCCGTCCGCCCGGCATCCACGCCCCGATGGTTGAACTCACCGACGGACGCCTCATGGCCTTCAGCCGCTTCGATGTCCCCGAGGACCAAGCGCGCTTCGGCCGCAAGACGCCGGTCAGCTTCAGTGCCGACCAAGGCGAAACCTGGCAGGTCGAGGCCTCTGAATTCCCCGCGATCAGCTCAGCCCAACGCCAGACCATGCTGCGCCTGCGGAACGGACCGATCGTGTTCTTCAGCTACACCGACCAATCCCGCGACTGGAAGCAACGTGTCGGCATGAAGTTCAAGCAGGCCGACGGCACAGAGTTCACCGGTTTCGGACTCTTCGCCGCCGTCTCTTTTGACGACGGTAAGACTTGGCCAGTCCGACGCCTAATCACCCCGGGCGGCAAGCCCCATCCTCTCCCCGCCATCGATCGGGGCATCTTCCAGTGCAGCGACACCGAGGCCGAGCACGCCGGCTACCTCGCCTCGACCCAGACCCGCGACGGCCGGATTCATCTCATCTCGAGCAAGAACCACTACATCCTGAACCTCGGCTGGCTGCAGGCCCTGCCAAGGTTCTGAGGCTTTTCAGTTCGCAAGGGGCCGGAGGGATGTTTGGCTGACTTCATGCGCCTCTTACCCCTGCTGGCCCTGCTCTCCGCCTGCGTCGCTTCCTTCGCCGCGGACCGTAAGCCAAATATCCTGGTCATCCTCAGCGACGACCAAGGCTATAACGACGTTGGCTTCAACGGCGGCAAGGCCGTGCCGACGCCAAACCTGGACGCCCTCGCCGCCTCCGGCATCCGCTGCACCAGCGGCTACGTCTCGCACCCCTTCTGCTCGCCGACGCGTGCCGGCTTACTCACCGGACGCTACCAACAGCGCTTCGGTCACGAGAATAATCCCGTCTATAATCCGGCCGACGCCACCGCAGGCTTACCGCTGACCGAAAAAATCCTTCCGCAATTCATGCACGAAGCCGGATATAAAACCGGATGGATCGGCAAATGGCACCTCGGAGCCACGCCCGCTCACACACCTTGGGCGCGAGGCTTCGACGAGACCTACGGCTTCATCGGCGGTGGCCACGTCTACAGCGATTGGCAAATCAACGAAAAGGAATATAACGTTCCGCTGACCCGCAATGGCCAGCCCACCGAGATCCCTCCGCACCTCACGGCCGCCTTCGGCAACGAAGCCAGCGCCTTTATTCGACGCCATACCGACGGACCCTGGATGCTTTATCTGGCCTTTAACGCCCCTCATACGCCGCACATGCCGACGCCGGAACGCGAAGCCCAATTCGCGGACGTAAAAGATCCTATGCGCCGCAAATGCCTCGCCCAGATCAGCCTACTCGATGATGCTATCGGTAACATCACCAAGGCCCTGGCCGAAAGCGGACAAGCGCAAGATACGCTAATATTTTTCTTTAGCGATAACGGCGGCACCCCTCCAAAACTGGGCGCCGACAACACCCCGCTGCACGGCAACAAAGGACAAGTCTACGACGGTGGTATCCGCGTGCCCTTCGTCGTTAGCTGGCCAGCCCAACTGAAATCTGGCTCGACCTATAATGCGCCCGTCTCATCGCTGGACGTCGCGGCGACCGCGCTCACCTTGGCAGGAGTTACCTTCCCCACCGAACGCAAACTCGATGGCGTGAATGTCATCCCCTTCTTGAAAGGCGAAAATAAATCGGCACCGCACGATCGCCTCTTCTGGCGCATGGGTGGCGGCACGCACTTAGCCGCCCGCGAAGGGCAATGGAAACTGGTCCGTAACGGCACCGACCCACTCGAACTTTACAACCTCGATGCGGACATCTCCGAAAGCAAAAACCTCGCCACGGAAAAACCCGAGGTCACAGCCCGTCTCAATGCCGACCTCGAGGCATGGAATAAAGAACTGATAGATCCGGTCTTCGGCGGCCCCGCGGCGGTCAAAGCCGCCAAGAAAAAAGCTAAGAAGTAAATCCGGCCCGTTTATTGTATTGAATTGGCTTATGAGAGCTTTCTGCCTTTTTCTTTTGGCACTGACGAACGCGCCCGCGGATACGATCAAGGTTTTTATCCTAGCTGGCCAATCCAACATGGAAGGCCAAGCGGTGACCGACCTGAAGGGCAAGGATTACAATAAAGGCAAAGGCACTTTGGTCGAAGTCATGGCCCGGCCCGGCAACGCGGCTCGCTATGCCCACCTTAAAAATACCGATGGCTCTTGGCGGTTCCGCGACGATGTGTTCGTGCGATATGAACGCGAAAACCAACCTCCTCTCAAAGGCCCGCTGGGCCTTGGCTTTGCGGTCTACGGCGACCTCCATCACTTCGGTCCTGAATTGCAATGCGGCCACGCCCTCGGCGATGCCATCGATGCACCGGTCCTGCTGATCAAATGCGCCTGGGGTGGCAAAAGCCTCTACCAAGACTTCCGGCCACCTTCCGCCGGAGGCGTCACTGGCAAATACTACAAGCTGATGCTGCAACAAGTGCGGACGGGCTTATCCGAAGTAGGTAAAGATTTCCCCACCCTCGCTGGTAAAACACCCGAGCTGGCAGGTTTGATTTGGTATCAAGGCTGGAACGACGGCGTCAATCCTCAGACGGCGGTCCCGGAATATGAATCGAATCTGGCACATCTGATCAGGGATATCCGGCGCGACCTGGATGCGCCGAAGCTTCCCGTGGTCATCGGCGAACTCACCGGCCCATGGGTGCAAGCCCCCGAAGAATGGGAAGCCCTACGCCACGCCCAAGCCGCCGTTGCCCGCCGCCCCGAATTCATCGGTAATACCCTTTTCGTCCCGACCCGTGACTTCGTCCGCCCCGCTTCGGAATCACCCAACCCGGGGCACGGCCACCATGAATTCGGCAATGCCGAGACTTATTTTCTCGTAGGTGACGCCTTGGGCAAAGGCATGTTGGCGCTACTCCATCCTTCTGGCCGTCAGCTCGTCCCAGGTGTTACGAAATAACACCGCCCGTGCGTTGATTCGCCGGGACGGAGACCGAACTCACCCACGCCGACCCTGCCCCTGCGGTGGTCGGTTTTGCTTTAAAATCTTCCTTTGGTCGGGCTGGTGAGATTCGAACTCACGACCTCTTGCACCCCATGCAAGCGCGCTACCAGGCTACGCTACAGCCCGAATAAAGGAAGGTTTGTTAAGTCTATCCGCAGAAGGGATGTCAACCCGACAAACAAAACGCCGCGGTTTCTCGACATAACCCTTCATAAGACCTAATAAAACCCTATGAGCCGTCACCCCTTGCTCCTGCTTATCCTTTGGTCGGCCTGCCTCTTCGGAGAGTCCCGCCCTAACATCGTCTTTATCTTGGCCGATGACCTCGGCTACGGCGAAGTGGGTTACAATGGGCAGAAAATCATCCGCACGCCGAACGTCGACCGATTAGCCCGCGAAGGGATGATCTTCACCCGACACTACTGCGGCAATGCGGTCTGCTCTCCGTCACGCACGGTGCTCATGACGGGACGTAATCCCGGCCACGCCACGACCCGCGATAATCGCGACGTCGGCGACCAGGAGCAGTTCCCGCTGCCGGCTGGAATCACAACCCTGCCTGCGACGCTCAAATCTGCCGGCTACGTGACCGCCGCTTTCGGTAAATGGGGCATGGGTAGTTTCGAGTCCACCGGCAACCCCCTCAAACAAGGCTTCGATCACTTCCTCGGCATCACGAGCCAGTGGGTCGCGCATAGCCACTACCCTCCGTTCATCCAAGATGATGGAAAGAAAATCCCGCTCGATAACGGACCCGGCGGCACGCCCGGCCACGCAAACTTCCCCGCCGACGCCGACCCGAAGGATCCGAAGGCTTTCGCCGCCTACATCGGCAAGGATTTCTCCAGTGACCACACAATCGCCGGCGCCGAGGCGTTCATCGCAGACAACAAGGGTAAGCCATTCTTTCTCTACTACGCATCGCCCCTGCCCCACGTGTCGCTCCAGGTGCCCGCCGAGGAGTTGAAACAATACGATGGCGTCATCACCGAAGACGCTCCCTACGTACCGACCAAGGGCGGCTACGTACCCAACCGCACCCCGCGCACGACCTATGCCGCGATGATCACCAGACTCGACAAAGAAGTCGGCCGGATCCTTGCCGCCCTCGAGAAAGCTGGTGTCGCCGATAACACTATCATCGTCTTCAGCGGCGATAATGGCGCCACGCACGATGCCGGCGGCGTCGACACGAAGTATTTCAATTCCGTCGGTGATTTGAAAGGCCTCAAAGGCTCGCTCCATGAAGGCGGCGTCCGCGAACCCACCGTGGTGCGCTGGCCCGCAGGCATCAAAGCTGGCTCTCGCTCCAACCGTATTTCCGGTTTTGAGGATTGGCTGGCCACTTTCGCCGAACTGGCTGGTGCAAAACTGGAACGTGATGCCGACATGAGCAGCGAGAGCCTCGTGCCTGCCCTCAAAGGCACAGACGCACCGCGGGCGCAGCCGCTTTACCGCGAATTCCCCGGCTATGGCTCGCAACAGGCCATCTGGGACGGCAAATGGAAAGCCATTCGCACCGACATGGCCAAGACCGTGAAAGCCAAGGGCCAGATCCATACCGAGCTTTACGATTTGGACGCCGACCCGAACGAGACGACCGATCTCGCCGATAAATTCCCGGACATCCTCAAAGGACTCGAAACCAAAATGTCCGCGGCACGCGTGCCAGATTCGAATTTCCCGCTCATCGGCGTCGACCCAACTCCGGCCAACACCGGCAAGGGCAAGAAGAAGGCCGCCGCGAAGTAAGTAAGGCGCAGGAAACGTTTCGGGTGCCAGGTGGCGGCCGCTGGTGGCGGGTGGCGGGAAT
>DKND01000117.1:17553-17957 GCA_002470605.1 Opitutia bacterium UBA7397 | reverse complement strand
GGCGACATGTTGGCGGCCTGACGCACGGCCATGCCGATGCGCGGATTGTTCTGAAAGCGATTTTGGTGTCGTAGCCAGAAGTCCCAATAGAGCGCGTTGAGCGGACAGGCCAGCGGGCCAGTGCGATCTTTGGGGTCATACGGACAGCCTCCGCAATAGTTCGACATCTTGGAGACGTAGCTGGCGGCGCAACAATACGGTTTGCTCGCCAGGAAGCCTCCATCCGCGTGCTGACTCATGCCGATGACGTTCGGTAGTTCAACCCACTGGAAGGCGTCGATGTACACGCCAAGATACCAACGCTCGACCTCGGCCGGATCCACGCCCGCGGTCAGGCAGAATGAGCCAATCACCATCAGCCGCTGAATGTGATGCGCATACGCCGTGTCGAGCGACTGCCCGAC
>DKND01000117.1:14980-17542 GCA_002470605.1 Opitutia bacterium UBA7397 | reverse complement strand
TAGCGTATGCCCGAGTCCGTTAGCAGTCTCATAGCTAGGCATCTTCGCCCAGTACACCCCGCGGACGTATTCACGCCAGCCGATGACCTGCCTAACGAAGCCCTCGGTCGCGGCCAGCGGATAGCGCCGCGGATCCCGCGCATGGGCATCGGCCGCGGCTTGTGCGACTTCCATCGGCGCAAGCAGCTTCACGTTCAGGGCATAAGACAGGCGCGAGTGGAACAGGCGGTCGGAGGAGGTGTGCATCGCATCCTCGTAGTCGCCGAAATCCGGCAACCCGCGTTCAATGAAAGCGTCCAGCTGGGCCAGGGCCTCCTTTCGGTCCAGCGGCCAAGGGAAGTCCTTCTCAGAGGGCTTCCCCATCGTCTTCACCCCAGCAGCTTGGATCTCCGCCCAGATTGCGGAGTGGTCATGCGAGATGTCCCATGATTTCGGCGGGGGCGGCGTCCCCTTCCAAGGCTTCCGGTTCTCCTTGTCGTAGTTCCATTCGCCACCGGCGGGCGTGCCATCCTCGTCCATCAGCAGACGCGTTCGGACACGCATCTTGCGGTAATACGACTCCATCAGCCAGCGCTTGGCATCCTTCTGAAAATGCGCGGCCACGCCGCCACGGCCGTCAAGGAAATGCTCGGAACTCACGCATGACGTGACTAGACCACAACTTGCGGCGAAGGCACGCAGGTCTTGGTCGAGTCGCCACTCATCGGGCTCCTGATATTCGAAACGGCCGGCCTTCGTCTCAGCGAAAACCGTGTTCAAGTTCTCGGCGAACTTCTGGAGATTATCCTTATCCCCTAGACGAAAATAGCGGACCAGATGGCCCTGCTTCCCGAGTTGCTCCGCCAACCGTCGCATCCCCGCGAAGATCGCGATGACCTTCTGGGCATGATGCACCACGTAGTCTGTCTCGGACCGTACCTCCATGAATACATAGGTCACCGACGGGTCTTTTTTACCAAACCAGGAATGCTCCGGATTTAGCTGATCGCCGAGGATGAGACGGACGGTTTGGGCCACGAGCGTAAAGGAGGACAAAGCAGCCGCTTGGCAAGCGTCTTAGACAGATAGGAACCGCACCATTTAATATCCCATACCTTCAATCAAAAGAAGCGTCCGCCGCCAAAGTCATTTCTCTAGCCCGCTCGGCTGTCGATTTCATCGCCGCTGCCGCCTTCGGGTCGTTCTTCTTTCGTTTGCCTTTGGTTTCACTCCCGCTGATTGAGAGGTCAAAGTCGTTCTTCTGCGCGGGGCCCACCGTACTCCGTCCATCGGCGATGGTTCGCTGCATGAGCGCGGTCATTTTTTGTGCAATTTCCGTATTCGCCGCAAGCACCTCGGTCGTCTCGCTCAAGTCGACTTGCAGATTGAAGAGTTCGCGCCGTCCGTCCTTGTGGAAAATCATTTTCCAAGGGCCCTGCCGGATGGCGAGATCGCCGTAGGCGGACTGATGGAGGGTGGCTTCACGTACGCCCTCTTTCGACGTACCCAGTAATTCTGGAACCAAGCTCACGCTATCTTCGCCGGCGCCATCGGGAACCTTCGCGCCGGTGATTTCAGCGGCGGTGGCCATGAGATCGTTGAGACATACGGTGTGATCATTCACCGCACCAGGCTTCACCTTACCCGGCCAACGCACGATGAATGGAACCCGATGCCCACCTTCGTAGATACTGCGCTTAGAATCGCGTAACGGCACGTAGGCACGATGCTCGGCCCCGTTGTCGCTGGTGACAATGATGAGCGTGTTCTCGGCGAGATGATTGCGCTCCAACGCTTCGAGAATCCTGCCGAAGAAGGCATCCCCTTCGAAAAGCCAGTCGCCATACTTGGGGTCGTTCTTTACCAAGTCCTTGGCGTTGCTCTTGCCGATAAATTCATCCGTGGGCGCAACCGGCTCATGCGGAATACCGAGCGGGTAGTAGAGGAAGAACGGCTCTCCCGCTTTCCTTTGGTCAAGCCACTCCACCGCTTTCTTGGCCATGAGCGGCTGGTTCTCGGCCTGCTCCACATGGGCGACGACCTGGTCCTGCTCGATGATGGTGCCGATGTTCCGTGCGTGCGTGAAACCGTAGAAGTAATCAAACCCGAGCGCATTCGGGCCACCGGTCATCTTGGCGCCGATGGGTACTTCCTTTTCACTGCCCGGCTTCCCGTCTACCCAATCCATGCCCAGGTGCCACTTACTGATGCAGGCCGTCGCGTAGCCCTGCGCCTTGAGCAACGATGCCACCGTCGTGCGTCCGGGCGGAATGATTGGCTTAGAGAATGTAGTCAGTACGCCGAACTGCCCGATGCGAGACGGATAACGCCCGGTGAGGACGCCATAGCGCGTGGGAGTGCAAACCGCAGCGGCCGTATGGGCATCCGTGAACCGCATCCCTTGCGCGGCGAATTTATCGAGATTCGGCGTGCGCAGGGCTGACTTCGGATTGTAACTCGGCGGCTGACCATAGCCGAGATCATCGAAGAGGACGAAAATAATATTAGGCTTGGATGATTCGGCAGCGTTCAAAGCGGCCAGCGGCGTCAACAACAGAACGACGAGGAGCGTGAGTCGGCCTG
>DKND01000117.1:12351-14936 GCA_002470605.1 Opitutia bacterium UBA7397 | reverse complement strand
GTGTGCCCTGCGGACGTATCGCCCCACTAGCAAGCCAACCCATTTGAACGACTTGCCCGCTGGACCTCGAATGAGCCCGTCTCGAACGCGCGCGAGCCGAAGCCTCGCCGACAAAGACGATGAAATCCTAAGGTTCGGTTTGCGCCGGCAAGGAGTACACGCACCTAGGGAATCATGCGTGGAGTCAAGAAAGTCGACTTGCCGACCAAGGTCTGTCCGACCTGCCAGAGGCCTTTCAGCTGGCGGAAGAAATGGGAACGCTGCTGGGCGGAGATCCGCTTCTGCAGCGACGCCTGCCGACGCGGCACCCCGCGCGGCACGGCACAAAAAAGCCCGGGGTCGCCGGGCTGATTTTCTGATCCTCTGAACCTCTTCTTTTACCCTTACTTAGGACCGCCGGTGCGGCGGGTACCTGGGCGGCCGAAAGGACGGTAATTACCCTGCGAAGCACGCTGACCGCCATGGCGTCCGCCTTGCGGATGCTGATGGCCTTCTTGCGAACGCTGCGGGCGACCGCCGCGCTGGGCCGCGCGTGGATCGATATCGCGGACAAAATCTTCCGGGGTGCGCGGCGGAGCCTGCTGCGTGTAATCAAAGCCGGCCAACTTGCCGCAATGCAGATGCTTGCCGACGATCTTCTCAAGGCGACGAAGCTCACCGAAATCTTCGCGGGTGATGAAAGTGATCGCGATGCCGGTGGAAAGCGCGCGTCCCGTCCGACCGATACGGTGGATGTAATCTTCCAACTGGTCAGGGAAGTCGAAATTGATGACGTGCGTGATGCCGTCGACGTCGATGCCACGCGAGGCGATGTCAGTCGCGACCAAGACCCGGACTTCGCCGTTCTTGAAAGCCTGCAAGGCACGTTGACGCTGGCTCTGGGAGCGATTGGCGTGGATGGCGGCGCAACGGATACCGGCGCCGTCTAACTTGCGGCAAACCCGATCGGCACCATGCTTGGTCCGGGCAAAGACGAGAACGGTCGACAAGCTGGCGTCTTGTAGAAGGTGATTCAACATCACCTGCTTGAGGGCGCCTGGACACTCGTAAAGCAATTGCGTGACGGTCTCGGCGGGGTTCGAACGGCGACCTACCGTGATCATCTTCGGCGAGCGCTGGAACTGGGACGTCAGGGCTTCGATTTCGCGGGAAATGGTGGCCGAGAAAAGCAGGGTTTGGCGTTCCTTCGGTAAAGCCCGGACAATCGTGTTGATGGCAGGCAAGAAACCCATGTCCAACATGCGGTCAGCCTCGTCCATGACGAGGTACTCAAGGGAACCGAAGTCACCATGACCCTGGCGGCCAAGGTCAAGGAGTCGGCCAGGGGTGGCGACCAAGACGTCGCAACCGGCACGCAGGGCCGCGATCTGGGGGCGTTCGCTGACGCCGCCATAGCAGGTGGCGATAGAGAGTTTAGCGTACCGCGAATAGGCGTTAATATTTTCGGCGATCTGGACCACTAATTCGCGGGTCGGAGCGAGAACCAAGCAACGCACGCGACCCTTGTGTTCATGGGTCTTGGTACGGGTCAGCTTGGTGATCAGCGGGAGGGTAAACGCGGCAGTCTTACCGGTACCCGTTTGGGCGATGCCGATGACGTCGGTTCCTTCCAAGATAGTCGGAATCGTCGCCAACTGGATGGGCGTGGGAATGGTATAACCTTGGTCGGCAACGGCCTTCAGGATAGCGGCGTCGAGGCCGAGCGTTTCAAATGACATTTGGCGGAAAGTGGGCCTTCCTTTTGGAAAGTGCGAGATTATTGCGAAAATAGCGAAAAGAGAGGTTTCATGACTACCATGCCCGCCCTTTATCATCCTCGAAATAAGGCCAATCGGCTCCATTCCACCTTTGCACTTTTATCGGGCGTGTTTTAGTCATTCCACACCCCCGCCCATGAGTCTCTTCGCCCGTAAAAGCATCCCTGCCCTACAACGTGAAGCCGCCGCCACGGGGGACGGGACGCTGAAACGTTCCCTCTCCGCCACCAATCTGGTGATGATCGGCATCGGCGGCATCATCGGCGCCGGCATCTTCGTCCTGACCGGCCACGCGGCCGCCTCGCACGCCGGCCCGGCCGTCGTCCTTTCTTTCGTCATCAGCGCGATCACCTGCGCCCTCGCCGGCTTGTGCTACTCCGAGATGGCCGCCGCCGTACCGGTCGCCGGTAGTGCTTATACTTATTCGTATGCGACACTCGGCGAACTGATGGCCTGGATTATCGGCTGGGACCTCGTTCTCGAATACGGCGTCGGCGCTGTCACGGTCGCCGTCGGCTGGGCAGGCTACCTCAATGGCTTCCTCGAAGGCTTCGGTATTCATATTCCCGCCGCCTACGCTTCCGCCCCCTTTGATTGGGTCGCCGACAAGGTGACCCATATCGACCATTTCGTCAGCACGGGCGCGGTCGTCAACTTACCTGCGATGCTCGTGGTCGCGCTTGTCACGGCGTTGCTCATCGTGGGCATCGAGACCTCAGCCAAGGTCAACGCGGCCTTCGTCGTCTTAAAGGTCAGTATCGTCGTGCTCTTTATCGCCGTCGGCCTCGGCCACGTACTCCATTCCAACTGGGTCACCGTAGCCAATCC
>DKND01000117.1:11944-12327 GCA_002470605.1 Opitutia bacterium UBA7397 | reverse complement strand
ATCGTACGCGCCTCGGGCGTGGTCTTCTTTGCTTACATCGGCTTCGACGCGGTTTCGACCGCCGCCCAAGAATCAAAAAATCCACAACGCGACATGCCGATCGGGATGCTTGGCTCGCTGGCCATCTGCACGGTGCTTTACATCCTCGTCGCTTACGTGCTCACGGGCGTGGTGCCTTACGATCAACTTAACGTCGCTCAACCCATCGCCAAAGGTATCGACGCCATGGGCCTCCCTTGGCTTGCGCCTTTCATCAAGTTCGGCGCCATCCTCGGCCTGAGTTCGGTGATCCTGGTGCTGATGCTCGGCCAGACGCGCGTCTTCTTCTCGATGTCCAAAGACGGCCTGCTACCAGTCTCCTTCGGCAAAGTGCACACAAAGTT
>DKND01000117.1:10902-11934 GCA_002470605.1 Opitutia bacterium UBA7397 | reverse complement strand
GGCCTCGCCCCCATCGGCCTCGTCGGCGAACTCTGCAGTATCGGCACCCTCTTCGCTTTCGCGCTCGTCTGTCTGGGCGTCATGGCACTCCGTCTCATCAACCCTGACCTGCACCGCCCCTTCCGCACGCCCTTCATCTGGATCGTCGGGCCAGCGGGTGCTGGCGCTAGTTTTTACCTGATGTGTGCGCTGCCGGCCGATACCTGGATTCGCCTCATCGTCTGGATGGCCATCGGTCTCGTGATTTACTTCGTCTACGGCCAGCGCAATGCCGCCCGTGTCCGAGCCGAACGCGGCGAAGAAATCTGATTCTTACTTAACCGCGGAGGTCGACTTAACCATTTCCTGTCGCGTGGCGATGGGCACGTAGCCGACTTCCAAACCCTTGGGCGGCTTGACGATTTGTGCTGGGTCAAGGTAAGCGAGCTTACCGACCGTCGGAGGCGCAAGGTACTCGCGGTCCTTGGTCCAAGCGCGATGCAACTTCTCCACTTTCTCCTGCATCTTCTCCCGCTCATCTTTTGCGATATCAGCATTGAGCATGGCCGGCTGATCGGCGAAGCGATACCAATAATAAGTCACGACGCTACCATCACCCAAGTAGGCTTGGAAAGGTCCGGCCTTTGGTCCTGGCGTCTTCCATGTGCTCTTCGGTTCGTCCGGAGTATCGTAAGCTTCCTGAGCCCTTTCCTTGGGGCGCGTAAAGGTCTTCTCCTTTAATCCGCAATCCGAAGGTAAGTCGGAGGGCTTGACGACTACCCACTGCGATTTCTTGCCATTGTTCACGAGGTGGAAGTATTCGGGCAAAGTGACCAACGCCCCATCGGGGCTAACCGACTTCTTTACCAACGATTCGTTCCACTTGTAACCATACGTCGTGGGCTCGAGGGAAGTCGGCGTGCCGAAAGATTTCCAATCGACGGGCGTCTTCTTATCCTTAGCTGTCTTTTCGGTATAAATCTCCCAGGTCGAGCCACCGTTATTCTTGAAATTCTGCACGAAGGCACCGGCAGGATCGATGACTCCGCCCAC
>DKND01000117.1:10439-10867 GCA_002470605.1 Opitutia bacterium UBA7397 | reverse complement strand
AGGCGGTGCATCGCCACGGTCGTCCCGTCGGCGCCGACCGGGAACGAGGTGGCTGCCACGCGGGCAAAGGTTTCGCCTTTCGCATCGGTTGCCATCATCGCCGGGACATATTGGGTCTCCATTTGAAAAGCCTTGTTCGGATCGGAAGGTCGTGAGTCCAACAGCTGTCCCGCCAAGGCCGGATTTAGTTCCGCCGAGTGCGACCAAAAATAAGGCGTGAAGAAACACACCGGACCTTTGAAATTTTTGGTGTTCAAGAATAACGTCCAGCAGTTATCGCCGGTCGGGATATTCTTGGCACCGGTCGTCGCCTTGGCCGAAGTCAACGGCAAGGGTAAGTAACCGTAGCCGAAAAGATCTCCGCAGGTCCCTTGCTTCAAGTTCAGGCCATCGATGGGGAAAAGCAGCCAGGGGCTCAATTGCGCGAC
>DKND01000117.1:10120-10395 GCA_002470605.1 Opitutia bacterium UBA7397 | reverse complement strand
ACGCCGCCCATGATGAATTTCGGCGTCTCCGTCGGGAAACGTGTGTCGCGCCACCAACCGAGACCGCCTTCGATGTCGGAATATAAATCCTTGGGCGCCGGACCTTCATATTGCGCGTGCATCCACGTCCCGAACAGTCCCGTCTGGAAGCGGTGCCCCGGATACTGCGAGAGCAACGGCCAGGCGGCAGCATAAAGGGAGAAGCCCGCATTGAAGTTAGCCGGCACTTTCTCCGTCGGTACCAGCATGTAGCCGGCCATCTCGGCTTTCTTGAT
>DKND01000117.1:7671-10038 GCA_002470605.1 Opitutia bacterium UBA7397 | reverse complement strand
AAAACCCTGCTAATTGGGCTTTGACTAGGGTTTTCCTAATCCGTTAACCATAACCCTCGATCCCGCCCGTCCTCGAACCGCCATGAAACGCTCTCATACCTGCAATGCCCTCCGCCCTGCCGACGCCGGCCAGACCGTGACCCTCGTGGGTTGGGTCGACACCAAGCGCGACTTAGGTGGCGTGACCTTCGTCGACCTCCGCGACCGTGAAGGTATGACCCAGGTGGTTTTTAATCCAGGTACCAACGGCATCCAAGAAATCGCCCAACGTCTGAAGTCGGAATCCGTCATCGAGATCACCGGCAAAGTCCGCGCCCGCACCCCAGAAACCGTCAATACCAAGCTCGCCACGGGTAGCATCGAAATCGCCGCCGAATCTCTCGTCATCCATAACATCTGCGCGGACCTACCCTTCCCGATGGACGACGATAAGGCCGACAAGGTGAACGAAGACCTGCGTCTGGAATATCGCTTCCTCGACCTGCGTCGCCCGCGCAACATCGGTCTGCTCAAACTTCGCGCCAAAGCTGCCCGGGCCATCCGCGCCGAATTAGATAGCCAGGATTTCCTGGAAATCGAAACCCCGACACTTTTTAAGAGCACGCCCGAAGGCGCCCGCGAATTCCTGGTACCGAGCCGCACCAATCCCGGAGAATTTTATGCGCTCACGCAGTCGCCTCAGCAGTATAAGCAGATGCTGATGGTCGCTGGTGTCGAACGTTACTACCAGATGGCTCGTTGCTACCGCGATGAAGACCTTCGCGCCGACCGTCAGCCGGAGTTCACCCAAGTGGACTTGGAGATGTCGTTCATCGACCGCGAAGACATGTACAAGCTGATCGAAGGCATCCTCAAGCGCACCTGGAAGGAAACCCTCGGCATCGACATTCCTACACCCTTTCCGCGCATGGCCTACCAAGAAGCCATGGATCGCTTCGGTATCGACAAGCCTGACACGCGTTTCGGCATGGAAATCCAGGACCTTACGGGGCTCTTCAAGAATTCCTCCTTCAAGGTCTTCAATGGCGCCGCCAATACGCCCGGCTCCGTCGTTCGCGCCATCAACGCCAAGGGTCTTGCCGACATCACGCAAGGCGAGCTGACCAATTTCGAGACCATCGCCAAAAGCCAAGGCGCCAAGGGCCTCGCGTTCATCAAATGCGAAGCCGGCGAATGGAAATCGCCTATCGTCAAGTTCTTCTCCGACGAAGAAAAGGCCGCGCTCAAGCAGCAGCTTAACATCGAAGACGGCGACATCGTCTTCTTCGCGGCCGCCCCTTGGTCGCAAGCTTCGACAATCCTCGGCCGCATTCGTCTCGAGTCCTCCGCGCTCCTTAAGGCCCGCGGTCGCCTCAATCTGCCGACCAACCAGTATAATTTCCTCTGGGTCATCGAGTTCCCCTTGATGCTCTGGGACGAAGAAGAAAAACGTTTCCTCTCCGCCCACCATCCGTTCACGGCTCCGGTCGTAGCGGACGAACCGCTCCTCGCGACCGACCCTTCCAAGGTGCGCGGCCAGCACTACGACATCGTGCTCAACGGCGTAGAACTCGGAGGCGGCTCCATTCGTATTCATAATCCAGCGGTGCAGAAACGCGTCTTCGAAGACATCCTTAAGATCCCGCAAGACCTCGTCGAAAGCCGCTTCGGTTACATGCTCAAAGCCTTCTCCTACGGTGCTCCACCCCACGGCGGCATCGCCCTGGGCTTCGATCGCGTGGTCGCCATGCTCGCCGGTCGCAGCTCGATCCGCGACATTCTCGCCTTCCCGAAGAATCAGAACGGCCGCGATCTCATGGCCGAATGCCCCAGCCCCGTCGCACCTAAGCAGCTGCGCGACTTGCGCATTCGCTTAGTGGAAGACGAACCAAAGGCCTAAGCTGAGTTTCGTCGTGAATTAATGCCATCCCCGCAAGGAGGGATGGCCCTTCCCCATTGACCCCTCGTCCGCCCTCCCCTTTGTTCTGCGCCATGACCGACTCTTCGCCTTCGCCCACCCCGCTGCCTCACATCTTCGGCGAGAGCTATGAGTTCAATGAAGTCCGCGCTTTTCTCGGCGGCGACCCTAAGCCCCCTAATTTCGTAATCCATCGCAACGGAGAAGTCATCGGGCTCTGCTTGGGCTTGGGCTGGAATCCACGCGCTGAAAGCGAACCCTGCGAAGTCTGGGTCGGCCGCAAAGGCGACCAACCCAAGTGGGGTATCAAACTCTCCGAAACCAAAGGCCTGTTGCCCGTTTATGTCCGTCGCACCGAAGGCGGAAAATGGTTTTATAACGGCGAATTCCAAGTAACCAGCGACAGCACGGATCCAGCGATCATCCGGCCGCGCCTTCAACCGCCGACGATCGTCGCCATCGCACAATTG
>DKND01000117.1:0-7625 GCA_002470605.1 Opitutia bacterium UBA7397 | reverse complement strand
ATCACGCTGCAAAAGGTCCTCGAGTCCATGGTCGAAAAATATGGCTGGCACGAACTGGCGCACCGCATCCCAATCCGCTGCTTCATGTTCGACCCCTCCATCAAATCGAGCCTGATTTTCTTGCGCAAAAACCAGTGGGCCCGGGAAAAATTAGAGAACTGGTACGTCGGTGATATCCGTAAGGCGCAAGGATTTGGGCTTTAGAATAGTTGATCGGTTGAACAGTTGGCCGGTTGGCTAGAAAAAGGTCCGTTCAGCCAAGCTAAGGTGAGCATCCCTCCGGCCCTCCGGTCAACGGGTCAACTGGCCCTCGCTCATTTGCTGATCTTCCACTTCGCCTGACGGAGAACGGCCTTGCCGAGGTCTTTCATATTTTCGTACCAGACGGTAAGCAAGGTGCCGTCAGCCAACTCAACGGTCGAAGGATAGCCTAAATCGCCAGCGGCCCCGTCGCCGGAGATGATCATGGGCTCGCTCCACGTGCGACCCTGATCCGTACTCATGCGCGCCTGATTGCCAAAGGGTTTACGGCGGTGACCATAAGTCATGAGCAGACGACCGTCGCGAAGTTTTAGCAATTGGGAGGGAATGCCAAAGGTGATCGGACGCGGAATCGTCCAGGTCTTGCCACCATCGGCGGATTCCGTCTGCAAAGTCCAATTAGGATCGAACTTCCCTTCGTGTCGGATCTGCACGACGATGCGCCCGTCATCCGTCTCGATAGCATGAAGTTCATGATACCCGCGGGCGACGTCATCGCCAGGTCGGCCTGAGATCTCGCTCAACCAAGTCCAGGTGAGACCATCATCCTTGGATTCGGCCGCACCGATACGATGTTCCTTGGTCCACAGTTCTTTGCCGACATACAGTAAACGCCCGTCCTTGAGCTGCGTCGGTCCATGCGGGCTGTTGACGATCGTGGCGATGATGGGCGACCAAGACGTGCCGCCGTCGGTCGAACGGATTACCCACTCACCGAGCGCAGCCTTACGCTCTTCCGGGCTCAAGCGATCCCGCACGCCCTTCCAGCGGACTTGACGCTCGGGGGTCTGCTTCTCCAGAAGACCGCGTTCCTCCCAAGCGAGAGAAGTAAAAGTGGTGATCAGTAAAGTCCCCTTCGCGGTGACCAAGGCTCCCGCATCGCGGTCATCCATCGCGGTATCAAGCAACACCCGGGGATAGGTCCACGTGGCACCATCGTCACGCGACGAGATCGCACGGACTTGCCCCATGGGACAAACGTGGGCGTCACGCCCACCGGACCATACCGTCCATAGTTCTCCGTTCGCCCGCCGCATCACCGTCGGCCAACCGCTATAAGACTCTTCCGGCGCAGTGATGACCTTCGTCCCGAGGACCTGAATGGTCTCGGCCGAAACAACGGTGAAACCCAAAAAGGATAAGCTCACGGCGAGCTGCCAGCCGGGGGTGAGGCGCATCATGCTTTGGTAACAGCGTACCAGGTGTTAGCAAGCCCGGCCCCGTATTTCATTCTTGGAGAGAAGCCCACGGGAAGTAGAACAGGTGGCGTGAAATCGCTTCCTCGCCTAGCCCTCTGGTCGCTAAGCCTCCTGATGTCGCTCGCCGCCGTCGCGGCAGACGAGCCCACCGAAGGCAAAGTCTCCGCAGCCAAGAAAGGCTTCGGGCTGGGCGAACGTCACGGACTAGACGGTCATCACCTGGATCTGCTCAAAGTCGGCTGGTATTATAACTGGGGCTCGCAGACCAAATGTGGAAGCCACGCGCAATTCGTCCCGATGATGTTTTCGCTGAAGACCACCCCGCCCAGCCGTAGCAGCAACGAAATCATTCTCGGCTACAACGAGCCGGATAACTCCAAGCAGTCCGACCTCTCCGTCAAGGATGCTCTGAGCAACTGGAGCAACGTCACTTCAAAAGGAAAGACCGTAGTCAGTCCGGCGATGGCCGGCAACCCGCTTACGAAAGACTGGCTCAAGGATTTCCTGAAAGAAAAGCCAAAGGTCGATGCCATTGCGGTGCATTGGTACAAGGGAGCTGATGCGGCCAAATTCATCAAGGACCTCGAAGAGATTCACGCTCACTTCAAGAAGCCGCTCTGGATCACGGAATTCGCCCCGCAAACCGCCGAAAGCTCCAAAGCCGAACCGGATAAGTTCACCCAAGCCCAGGTTAAAGCGTTCATCGCCACCACCACCGAGTTCATGGAAAAAACCTCTTGGGTGCATCGCTACGCCTGGCACGACCCCCATGTCGGTACGTCCGCTCTCTTCACCCCCAAAGGCGAACTGACATCGACCGGTAAGGCCTATGCGGCCGCCGGAAAATAATCCGAGGGCCGCAAGCGAGGCTGATGGACGCCTAGGCGCTTAGGCGTTGGACCGCCCAGACAAGGCCCGTGACCGCAATCGCCACCGAAGCGGGAATGACCACCCAGCGGCGGTATTTCGCTTCGTCGCGCAGCCAGAAAGTCAGACCGAAGGCCAAGGCTATCACCGTCAACTGTGCCCCTTCGACGCCAAGATTAAAGCCCGTCAGCGCCAGCAGGAAAGAATCCTTAGGGATCGGCTTTTCGATGAGGCCTGATGCAAAACCTAAGCCATGGAACGAACCGAACAGTAAAACGATGGCCAGACGCCAGTGGGTGTAACGCGGCCGGAAAATATTCTCCAAAGCCACCGCCGCGATACTCAGCGCGATAATGGGTTCCACGACGGAGGATGAAACCCGGATCATCCCCGCGGCGGCGAGCCCAAGCGTCAAAGAATGTGCCAAGGTGAACGCGGTCACTTGCGTGACCACCGGACGCCAAGACCGGCTGAGCAGAAAAAGTCCTAAGACAAATAAGATGTGATCAAGGCCAGCCGTGATCCGCCAAAAGCTCTGCCGCATTTCGGAAACGGGTAGGACATGTTCGTAACCATGGCGAAGGAAGTTAAGAAATGTGCTCCAGGCTCCGCTGGTATCGCCTTCGGCCGACACCGCTCCGGCACTCGCCTGAGAAGGCAGCCCCGCGCCAAGCCCAGCAAGATCGAGGGTGAAACTGGTTTCACCTGGGAAGAGGACCGCCACGCGCGGGTGTTCCTTGCCATTTACGGTATTAAGAAAAACGACCGAGACCTTGTGCCCCGTCTTCGAGGCGACCTTCCAGCCGGTGATACCTTGCGGCACTTGGGTTTTCCATTTGCCGCGAACCACGACCGCATCCTCCGGGGCCTTAAGCGGCTTACTCGTTTCGGCTACATGATCGAAGACGAACTCCGGCCTAACCCGACCGAGGGGTTCAAAAGTGAACTCGATATACTTATCGATGAATTCCTGGGTCTGGCGCAAAAGCTCAGCCTTCTTCGCTGGGCTCATTTTCTGAAAGTCAGCATATTCTAACGAAAGCGCCTCCGAGGGAGCCTCCTCCCAGTTACGGGGGTTGATCTCGATGGAAATCTCCGTCTCCCCACCCGTACTAAAATTACCCCTAATAGGAATTTCCGGTATCGAATGGGCCCGCAACAGCGAAAAACTAAGTAAAAATAGGCTGAAATAGCTTATTTTTGCTAGGAGGGGTGCCCTTTTCATCCCCGCAAGATGTGAGCAGAATTAGGCGTTTCAACCTCGATTGTGGTTTGCTTTCTTTCAGTCGAAACCTCAAATCAACGGTTCACCCCAAAACATAACATGAAGAATACCCTCAGTATCCTCTCCGTTCTCGCTCTCGCTGCTGCCGCTCAAGCTGGCTGTGGTAAGACCGCGACCTCGGAAGGCACCCTCAAGTCCTACGACGCCGAAAAGAAAGAAATCGTCGTTTCCGTCAAAGGAAAAGACTCCACCGTCACTGTCACCCCTGAAACCAAGGGTGCTGCTGGCCTCAAGGACCTCGTTGGCAAAGCCGTTAAGGTTGAAGCCTCTGTCCATGACAAGGTGAAGGCTCTTTCCGTTGAAGCCGGCGTTGCTTCGACCGAAGAAAAGCCTGCCGAAAAGAAGAAGAAGAAGAAGGCCTAATCGGCTTTCTGTCCTCTTCACAACAGCCTGCGTCGCAATACGCGGGCTTTTTTGTGCCCGGCGCTGGCTCACCTCTTGCCTAGCCGAGCCCTACCCCTGAGCCTTTCCCAGATGTCCCCCGATCCCGCCTGCCCCGAATGCACGATGCATGACATCATCGGCCACGCCGATCGCTGGGAATGCGCCACCTGCGGACACGAGTGGCCCAGGGTCACCGTCGCCGCCACCGAGGGTCCGCGCATCGTCAAGGACGCCCACGGCACGGTGCTCGCCGACGGCGATACGGTAGTTCTTATCAAAGATCTAAAACTACGCGGTTCGTCGGGCGTCATCAAAGGCGGCACTAAGGCCAAGAACATCCGGCTCGTCGATGGGGATCACGAGATCGATTGCAAGATCGATGGCACCCCGATCGGACTCAAGGCGGAGTTCGTCAAGAAGGCCTAAGCCCCTCGCCTACCAGGGCGTAAAGCGTAGCCCGAATAAAGCGAATACCGCACAGAGCAAGAAGCCTAGGGCCGGAATGAAAAACGGGTCATAGTAATCCGTGGCCTGCGGCTTTTTTTCGAGAACGACGACTTTCTTCATCTCATCGATACGCTTGAAGACGGTATTCAATGCCTCGGGGGTCACGGCATTAAATGAACCACCCCCCGATGAGCGGGCGATGCCAATTAACGCCGGCTCCACCGGCAGATCCGTCATTAGGATGGCGAAAACCGCGATATGCTTGGCCTGTAAATCCGCAATGATTGGCACATCCAGCGGCGGCTTGATATCACTACTCTCGCCGTCGGTGAGCAAGATGATCATCCGATCTCCCGCCGGACGTTCCGCAAGGTGTTCCGCGGCTCCATAAAGCGCCTTCCCGACAAAGGTCCCGCCCCACAGTTCGTTCGGCATCCCGTGCCGACCCATGGAAGGCGGATCGAGTTTAGGATTATTCGGAATGATGAACGGGCGGGCGAGCGCGATGGATTCCGTATCGAGCGTCAACGGAATCCAATGAATGAAATTACGCGAAAAAATGGTGAGACCAAAAGCATCACCTTGTCGGTAGCGGGTGAATTTCAGAACCGACTCCATTGCCGAATCAAACCGCGTGTGCCTGCCGTTTTCCTGTGTCCCATGGTTCTCCGCCATGCTCCCTGAGGTATCCAAGACGATCTGGATGTTAGTCAACCGGCGTTCGATTTCCGGCGGATTGAAAACAATCGGATGAGCCAGGAACAGGATGGCCACCGCCAAGAGGCAAGCGGGCAGGCAATTCGCGCCTAAGACCAGGAAACGCAGCCAACGTCCCCTACCCTGTGTCCCATGGTCAAAGGGCATCGCCATCACCTGGCCCCGACGCACCCATTCCCAAAAAGCCAGAACGACCGGCAAAGCCAGGAGCGCCAACCACTGGGGGTGAAGAAAAGTCATGAGGCAGAAGGCTCCGAAGGGACGACATTATTACTGATCGTAAACGGCGCGACAAGGGCGGTGATTTCAGCCCGACTCACACCCGATGCGGGACGATGCAACCAAAGCTCCAAGCGGAAAAGCGCTTCCGCGGTATTCGCATCACGACTGACCGCCGCCCACACTTCTGCCATCGTAGCCTCAGCAGGCACCAGCCCTTCTCGCCAACAACGAAGCATGAGGAACTCCAGCTTAGCCTTACCCTCGGCATCCAGCGAGCCGTCCTCCAAACGCGCCAACAGCTCGCGCAATTGCTCCGCCAAGGTTGGCACCGGCGAAACGACGGGCGGCGGCGAAGGCTTGGGGCGGCCATAAAAGATAATCAAAAGCAACCAACCCAGCCAGAGTACCATCAGCCCGAGCAGTTTGGCATAATAGTGGCCGCTAATTTCGACCCCGATGTTTTCGGTCTCACGAATACGGTTTTCAAGCTGCTTGGAAAGTTTCGGGTCACCGTTGAACTTAAACGAAGGCAGGCCATCGAGCGGACGACCATCTTCGGCGATCAGAAAATCCTTCAGATCAAAGGTGCCCTCGCGATTGACCAAATAACGGACGTCGTAAATACGGGCTGAGGCCTGTCCCGAAACCTGCGCCATACGCACGTTGACGGCGACACCCCACTTATAAGGTTTAACAGCCAACGACGGACCTCCGTAAGTGATGATGGCGGCCTGCTCTACGCCCAACGGCACGTTCAAGGTATCATTGGGCTTGAAAAACCAGTACGCAAGCAGACCCAGCAGTAAAAGGCCAAGCCCCACCTGCCAGCGATGACCCATCGAACGCCATACGTCCAAGATTTTCATCGCACGCGACTTCCTCCCGTGCCGCGTTGTTGCAGAAAGTGCCGCAGCTTACCCAAGATAGGTTCGCCAGTCGAAAGGCGCAGGTAATCAATTCCAAAACGGGTGAGCTCGGCTTTACGAACTTCCGAATCGACCCAGCCCTGACGCCCATGCCCGACGAATTGCCGACCTGACTCCGCTTCCATACCTCGAAAAATTCCCGCTCCGCGCATCCCCTGCTCCGCCGGATCTTCCAGATGTAAGACCATGCAATCATGCTGCTGAGAAAGTACCTGCAACGCCGATACGGCGCCCGGGTCATGGAGGTCGCTCAGGACGATGATGGTGGTGCGCCGACGCAGCGAAGGCGATAATTCGCGGGCACGTTGCGACAAGGTGGTTTCCTCCAAGAAATCGTGATGCCTTAGTTGGTGCGACCATTCGAGTACCAGATTACGCGAGAGTGTCGGACGGATATGTAATTCGCGGGCGCCACAGCCCAAGAGGCCTACCGGCGTGATTGAGCTTTGGGCCGCCAGCGCGATGCCTGTAGCTAACTGCACTGCCCACGCATACTTGCTCATCGGAAGCGAGGAGAGGCACATCGATGCCGAGGTATCCAACAAAAGATAGAGCGGAATCTGCTTAGGCTCGACGTATTCCTTAATGAAGAGCTTACCGACGCGTGCGGAAACCTTCCAATCGATAAACTTTACCGGATCACCAGCTACGTAAAGCCGCGACTGGGCGTATTCCAGACCGGAACCGTGGAAGACCGAATCCTTCTGACCGAAGTTAAGGCTGTTCGCCAAACGCTTCACCGCGACCTCGAACTGTCGAGCATCGAGGGGGTCGGAAGTTATCGTGATCTTACGGTCCATCGTCCGTTCAACCTAACCCCGCAAGAATGGATTCGAGCACGGCCTTGCCCGTGTGCCCGGCGGCGGACGATTCATAGCTTATCCGGATGCGGTGCAAAACCACGTCCTCCGCCAGATCAAAGAGATCCTCGGGGGTCACGAAATCTCGCCCACGGATGACGGCCCGGGCCCGCGCCGCATTGACCAAAGCCAAGCCCGCACGCGGACTGCAACCGAAGTCGAGTAACTTGGACTCGCGCGTTCGACGGACCAGTTCGACGCAATGCTTGAGGATGACTTCGCTCACGTGCACGGCTTGTACGGCTTCCATGGCCGCGACCAAATCGGTTAGGCTACCCACCGAACTATCTTCAATCATATCGAAGGCCGAACGCGGCACCGCCCCGCCCCCCTCATGCCGAAGGCCCATGCCAAGCTGACGTTGGAGGATCAGCTGCTCCTCATCCCGGTCGGGATAACCCAAGCGGTGCAACAACATGAACCGGTCCAATTGGGCCTCAGGTAATTCGAACGTTCC
>DKND01000065.1:5242-10913 GCA_002470605.1 Opitutia bacterium UBA7397 | reverse complement strand
CATGCCGTCTGGGGCGTGCATGCCGACGTCCGCAGCCGTTCGCTTGACCAGTATATCGCGAAGATTCGAGAGGCTTTTGGCCGCTTTGGGCGCTCACTTGACTGTTTCCGGACCATCCATGGCATCGGCTACTGGTATGAGCCGGCCCCGCTACCAGGCGAAGGGGGCAGCCCGAAGAAGAGGCACGCTTGATTCCTACGGATTAAAGGCACAATAAAGGGCACGATGAAAATCAAGTGCTACCTCAAACCCAGCTGCGGCTGGAGCAACGGCGTCCGGGCGATCATGCAGAAATACGCTTTGGCCTATGATGACGTAGATATCATCAACAACCCGGCCAACTACGCGGAAATGGTCGAACGGACCGGCCAGCGGCTCTCTCCGTGCGTCGAAATCGACGGTGTGATGTTACCCGATATTTCCGGCGCCGAAGTTGAACAATACCTACTCGCCCAAGGCCTTGTGAAGTCGAACGCCGAAATTCCTGCCGTACCCACGAACGCGCCCTGCACGGATGCCGAGCATGAAAAAATGAAGTCGAAGACGATTCGTTTTTTTTGAGGCGAGGCGGAGGCCGATAAACGAAAGGCTGAGTTGACCAGAGGCTCAGAGAGACAAAATGGCAATGAGACAGTGCAAGAAGAAGTGGGCACGGGGGCACGGGAGGCTGAAGGCCGATTAAAAAGTTGATCTGTTGATTAGTTGGCCGGTTGGCCAGAGAGGCAAATTAGCTGGCAGGTTGACAAGTTNNCTGCGTCGCGTTCGTTCGCAACGTAAGGCACGATGAGATGGGCCAGGTTATCAGACTCGATAAAGACTGTTCGCCTACGGACGCGACGCAGTCGCGCCCCTGCCTTAAAGGTAACTAGGGCAGCACGCAGTGCTGCCCCTGCCCTTCCGCTTACTCCGTCTTACCGGAACCGAAATCAGCCAGCGAATCCGCCACCCACTGCCGTTGTTCGACACCCAATTCTGGGAAGATGGGGATGCTCAGAACTTCAGACGAAAGCTGCTCCGAGACTTTAGCGCTATCCGCCCCGCGATAATTGGCCTGGGCGAAGCATTCTTGGCGATGAAGCGGGATCGGGTAATAAATTTCGCAGCCGATTTTACGTGCAGTCAGGAAAGCCTTCAGCGCGTCGCGTCGCCCGTGCGGCACTCGCAGGGTAAACTGATTCCAGATTCCCTGCTTTGTAAAATCGACGGGCAAGAGGATCTTGGCCTCGGGCGATGCGCCGGGGCGGTTTTCCCCGATTCCCGCGCGATCCTTGAGCGCCTGGTGGTAGAAATTCGCATTACCGGCGCGGGCGCAGTTATAGCCGGGGAGATGGGGAAGTTTGATATGCAGGAGGGCGGCCTGCAGCGGATCCATCCGGAAGTTGGCGCCGACTTCGCGATGATAATATTTCGGCTGCATGCCGTGGACGCGTAAGATGCGGGCGCGCTCCGCCAAGGCGTCATCCGAAGTCGTCACGAGACCGGAGTCGCCCATCCCGCCAAGGTTCTTGGACGGGAAAAAACTGGTGGCGCCAAAATCACCGGCCGCCATCGTCGCGCGACCCTGCCAGCGGGCACCCATGGATTGGGCGGCGTCTTCGATGACGCGCAAGCGGTGGGCGGAAGCAAACGTAGTCAAGGCATCCAAATCACAAGACTGGCCGAAGAGGTGCACCGGCATAATGGCCTTGGTGCGCGGACCGACCTTCCGGGCCGCATCCGCCAAATCGATATTAAAAGTATGAGGATCGACATCGACCCAGACCGGATGGGCGCCCAGACGGACGACCGAGCCGGCGGTGGCGAAGAAAGTAAAGGCCGGCAGGAGCACCTCGTCGCCGGATCCGAGGCCGAGAGCCATCAACGGAAGCAGCAGCGCATCCGTACCAGAAGAGACACCTAAGGCATGCTTAACACCGAGGAAAGCGGCGCAGGCTTTCTCGAAAGCCTCGAGCCGAGGGCCCATAATGAAAGCGTTCGAGCGCAGCACCTCGCGAAAGGCTTGTTCGAACTCGGCCTCAAGGGCACGATTCTGGGGCCCGAGATCAAGGAGCGGAACGGTAATCATAGCGCGATTCATTTCTCCCACCGTCTCCCCGCACGAGCAACATCATTCCTGCGCCGTCGGCCGTCGCAGGGCCAGGAACAAGCCGAGCGCTGCCAGGGGCAATGTCCAGAACTGTCCCGCGGTCAGACCCAAGATAAAACCATCTTCGGGCGTGCGGAAACATTCGGTCGTGATCCGCGCGACGGAATATAAAAGCAGGAACTCGCCGGCCAAGCGCCCGGGCGAAAGCTTTTGCGGATAGCGCCAGAGCATCCAGAGCAAGGGCAGCAAGCCCTCGCCGAAAGCTTCGTAAAGTTGCGAAGGGTGGCGGGGTTCGGCGCCTTCATGCGGAAAAATCACCGCCCAAGGAACATCGGTAGTCCGACCCACTAATTCGGCGTTCACGAAATTTGCCAAGCGTCCGAAAAGCAGGCCAGCGGGAGCCATGGCACAAAGCGTATCGCCGACGGATAAGAAAGAGACCTTACGGGAGCGGGCAAACCAAGCGCCGGCTAACAATACGCCAAGGAAGCCGCCGTGGCTGGCCATGCCGCCCTGCCAGACACGGAAAAGCATGGTCGGATCCGCGATGAATTCGGAGCGAGCGTAGAGCAAGACATGGCCGAGACGACCGCCGGCGATGACGCCGACCATCACGGCCGTAATTAAAGTCGATTCATCGAGAGCATGCTTAAGCGGCGTCAGCCCCGCACGACGCCAGCGTGAAAGCAAGAAGGCGGCGACCAAAAATCCTGCCGCGTAAGCAAGCCCATACCAATGCACCCCGCGCAAAGGCCAGCCTTCAGGAAAGCGGATCGCGACCGGATCAAGATGGTGAACCCAATATCCGAAACCTGGGAAAATCATAAGCTAGCCTTGGGCGGAGTCGTATCGCCAGAGTGGCGACGCCCGACCCGATGCCCGCGCTGACGAGCGAGCTCTCTCATGTCAGGATGAGGATCGTCTTTTTCGTAAATTTCTATGCCTAAGAGCGATTCGAAAACATCCTCGAGCGTGACCACGCCCGCGAAAGCGCCGAATTCATCGACGACCACGGCAAGGTGCTGATGCGCGCGGACCAGATCATGCAATGCATCCGAAAGCGTGGCGTTTTCCGGCACGATGTGCGGCTTGGCCATCAGGTCGCGGACCAAGATATCGCGGCGGCCTTCGCCGGCGGCCTTCAAGATATCGCGGCGCCTAACCACGCCGACGATGCGATCCGGATTACTTTCCCAGACAGGCAAACGGCCGTGCGGAACGCTGGGGTAAAGGCGCAGAACATCCTCCACGGTCAGATTGGCTTCGATGGCCGTGACTACCGGGCGGGGCGTAAGGACTTGCGAGACGGGGATGTCATCCAGCCGGACGGCGTTAGCCACCAAAGTGCTTTCCGCCTGGGTGATCTTGCCTTCACGCGCGGCGGCCTGGGCAAGACTTCCAATGTCCGCATCTGCCCGGTCGAAGCCGACTTCTTCGGGTGGCGCCAAGGAGTCGTGCAGCTTACCCAGACTGCGGAGGATCGAAGCGGCCGCGCGGACTAACTTGAGCGCCGGCGCGATACGTCGAGCCAGCACCTTGCGAAAATGTATCCCAAGTTTTCGCGGCAACATCACCGTCAACCAGGCCATGAAAAAAGAGACGCCGATGACGGCGAAGACCGTGCCCACGATAACCGTCCAAGTAGCCGAGATGCCGGTGATGACCTTATCGCCGACAAGCGCCCCGCCCAAAAGAGCGCTCATACCGACAAAGGCAGCCGACAATACCTCGAAGGCCGCAAGCGTATTGCCTTGATCGCCTCGAGAGCGCTCAATGGAAACCGCCGCCTTGGCGTCCAAACGGCGTAAATCCTCGAGCTCCGTGTGGGAAAGCGCGGAGACCACGCCTGCCACGAGGGATATCGCGGCAGCGCTCCCGTTCAGGAAAACAAAAATCGGCCAAAGTAACCAGACATCCATGTCCCTGTTTCTTAAGAGGAATCAGTCCGTTATGCGAGGGAGAATCCCGGCGTTGACCGGGGGCGAATTGACCGGAAGACTGGGCCGATGAATCCACGTGAGCTTAAAATCGTGTCCGGACTCGCCGTCTTTCTGACGGTCGGCCTGCCTGCCGCCGCCGGAGCCATCGCCTTCCGCGCCCAGCCCATCTTGACGACCTTGATCACAGGGGAGCCCGGCAAGCTGCCCGGATTGACGGGTTTGTATTTCAATCACTTCACCGGAGCGCTCCTGACACTCTTTATCCTGGCCGCCATCGCGACCTTCATTTCTTTGCGAAGTTATCTGAAGAAAGACGGCGAAGCGGTCGTACAAATGGCGACCTTACTGACCGCCGCCTGTTTTTCGGCCCTGATCAGCGTCGTCTTTTTAGCGATGCTCATCTTGGCCACGAGCATGCCGCTTTACGCCAAAATAATGGCGCGTTGAGAGCGCCATTGCGCCAAGGCCGCCAAGTGTCGGCGAGGTGTATCTTGGCCTGCGCTCGCCTGCCAAAGCGTCGTACCGTCCAACCCGATATATTTCTGGGCGAGTACCGCACCTCCCGAGAAAGTCGAACGTAGCACGACGACAGTTTGGGCGTGGAACGGAAAACCTTCGGCCGTATCTTTTACCGAACATCCGGCCTGCATTAACACGCCACGAAACTGAGCGGCGGCCGTGCCCAGCAGACGGCCCGTGACGGCGGCGGGAAAATTCCAGACGTTACCATCCCACCAGGCCAAAGAACTTCGCGTCGCTTCGGCCAAGCGCCCAAGGGCGTCGAACTGCAAACCCTCCACGTCGAGGCGCGGCGTCAGGCTTTTTAATTCACGCCAAGCCTCCGACGAATTACGCCATGGCCCGCTCTTCGGGCGCGGTAGCCATTCGGGCTGATCCCGTACGGTCTTTAACTGAAACAGGTCGATCGTCGATGGCGTCGGCGGTAATGCACGCGCCGTGAGCCATTCCGTCGGAAGCGCATCGGCGCGCGACGCGACAATCAGGCGAATAATGGCGTCGGTTAATTTTTCGCGTGCGAGCAACTGTTGGACGACGGGTTGCCAGCGGGCGGCATCTGCCTTGGCCCCTAATTGCAGGCGCGACACATCCAGGCCTAACCGCGGGCAACCTAAAGCCAGACGCGCAAGATGATCACCGAGACATTCGACCTTGCCCTCGCGAATCGCGAACGTCTCGAACAGGCAAGGACCGGGATGGATTACGGAAACTTCGGCGCCAGCTGGCTGCGAGAACCATTCGCCATTACGCCAAGCCATCATCGGGGCAAGGCGGCATGAGCCGCGGCAAGAAGAGGCGCCTGCGCCTTACGCAAAGCTTCGGCGTGTTCGTGAACGGGTACGGAATCGGCGACGATACCAGCGCCGGCCTGGACAAAGCAGCGACCCTCAGTTGACCAAAGCGAGCGGATGATGATATTGAGGCAAAGATTTCCCGAAGCACCAATCCAACCCAAGGAGCCCGTATAAAAACCGCGGGCGACAGGTTCGACTTCTGAGATAATTTGCATCGTGCGCACCTTAGGGGCGCCGGTGATTGTGCCACCCGGAAAAAGGGCGCGGATGACATCAGCCGGGGTAACCTCCGTCTGCAACCGACCTTCCACCTGGGAGACCAGATGCATCAC
>DKND01000065.1:0-5217 GCA_002470605.1 Opitutia bacterium UBA7397 | reverse complement strand
ACCAGCATCAGATGCTCGGCCCGTTCTTTGGTGTCGCCCGAAAGCTCCGAGGCCCAGGCCTCGTCGGCGGCGAGATCGGTGCTTCGCGGTCGCGTGCCGGCGATGGGACGCGAAGTGATTTTTCCATTCGTCACCTCCACTAGCAATTCGGGTGAGCCGCACGCCAATGAAATACCGGGAAGTTGGGCGAACCCCATATAGGGCGATGGATTAGCGGACCGCATCGCCTCATAAGCCTGCAAAGTATGGACGGGTGGCACCTCCAACCGCGTGGAAAGATTTACCTGATAAGTATCTCCGGCCGAAATGTAAGCCTGACACTTCGCGACGGCTTGCACGAAACCAGCGGCTGAGAGTGACGAAATAATCGGGGTGGCGGGGGCGACCGGGGGCAAAGGGGCGCGGGCAGAAGCTTGGCAGCAGCTCAGCCATGAACCGGCGAGCATCTGGGCGCGGGCTTGGGCGGCCCTTAAAGTCGAGCGCGTCTTATTTTCATTACGGCAGAGAATCACCACCGTCAGTTGCTGAAGGGCTGAATCAAAAATACAGACCTCATCCGCTTCAAGCAGGATGGCCAAAGGCGTACTGGGGTCGGAGGTCGCCGAAGTCACTGGCTCAATCTGACAGGCCAATTCGTAAGCGAGGACCGCGAGTAAGCCGCCTTGAAAGGCTGGCCAGCCGGGAAATTGCGGAGCGCGTACTTCGCGAGACCATCGTCTCAAAAAATCGAGCGGCCTCTCCGGTGAATCTTCATGAGCACCTTGTGCCGTAGAGGAAACCACCCGTCCGTCGGCATAGAAATTAATCGCCCGACGGGCGGCGGGAACGGCGAGCGTCAAGGAGCCTGTCCGGCCGCTTTCGAGAACCGCATGGTAACGTCCCGTCAAAAATGACTCCCAAGAAGAAGGCACGCCGGGTACGGCAAAGCGCGCCAGATAGGGAAGATGCGTCCAGCCCGTTCCGGCCGCGGCCCAATCCGCCTCAGTGACTTCTGCTAAGATGGGCGGCGTCTTACTCACTGGCGATATTCAGGTGATAACCGCTCAAGGCTGAGACCGAAAGAATTTTTCGGGCCTGCGGGGGAGTGACGCCATAGACGTGCAGCTCTTGACGTGAACCTTTGGACACGACGGTCACGCGCAAACAGCCTTCAAGCGGAACGACCTTGATTGAAAGAGATTTGGCGCCAACCCGCGCCTCGATGACTCCGCGGGAGACCCTGCCATGGCGTTCGAAAGCTTCGACCACGGGACGAGCCGCATCCGTGATGGTCGTGTGCGTTCCCGCGCGGCCCCGGCCCTTGGCCATCTTCAGGCAATCTCCCAGTTATAGGGATGATGAGAGAGGAGTTCGCAGCCTCGCTTCGTGACGACCACGCAATCTTCCATGCGACAACCGCCGATTCCCGGATAGTATAAACCGGGCTCCACCGTCACGGCGTTACCGATGACCAGAGGCTTGGCATTACGGACCGACATGGCTGGCTCTTCGTGGATATCAAACCCGAGACCGTGGCCCGTACCATGGAAAAACCCGGTGTAAACACCGTCAACCAAACCGGTCTTATAACCCATCGATTTGAAATACCTTACCACGACATCGTGGACGGCTGCCCCGGTCACGCCGGCCCGGATTGCCTTGATGGCCCGGCGTTGAGCTTCCAGTACGGCGTGAACGAGATTACGCTGCTTGGGGTTGGCCTTGCCCTTGAGATAAGTGCGGGTCATGTCGCCGTAATTCTGGGAAGCGCGATGACGCGGGAAGATATCCACGACAATCAGTTGGTTGGCAGAAATCGGGCCGGAGCCGGAGCAGTGGCAATCGACGGCTTGGTCGCCGGGGGCGCAAATCATCCCGATATCACATAGCGCGCCCGCCCGGAGGATCGCCACCTGGGCCTCTTCCTTCAGAATTTCAGCGGTCAATAATTTGCCCTGCCAGAGCAACCGGCCTTTGCGGTCAGGTGTGGCGGCGGCGAGGATTTTTTCGATTACCGAAAAACCCGCGCACGCCGCTGTATTACCGGCGCGAATGCCAGCTAGCTCGGCTTTGTTCTTTATCCAACGGGCCGGGAAAAGTTCTGGAGAGGAGCGTTCATCGCGCTGGGCGCCGAGCGGCGTGAGCTCGAGGCCTAATTCGCGCAACCTTTCGTAAAGACCCACCGGAAAATCCGCGGGGACGCGGAAGCGATGGACGCCGTTTTGCAACGCCGCGAAAACAATCGCATCGGCCAAGCCGGCGGCCGGATTCGTTTTGCGGAGATCCGTGATGATCGCGGAAAGATTCAAAACCTCATCGAAGTCGGACTCGTCTTCAGCGCGGCCAACCTCGAGCAGAGGAAGCAGACCGATCTTACGACCTTGCGCGCTGAAAGCGGGGAACGGGTCGGAGGCGTTGAAACCCGAGAACCAGCGCAAATCCGCGCTCTTGGAGGGCGTCGCCATCATCAGGACCTCCTTAGGGACTTTAGATTTTGCGGCGGGGTTTGTCTTCTTTTGGGTGCGCACCATAGGCGGAAAGATGACCCATGTTTTGCGGGCGGTGAAGCGCAATCGGTATCGCCCTCGGCCCAATCCTGGGCAGGCTATCGGCATGCTCGCCCAAGCCGCCCCCGCCGCTCCCTCCGTCGCCGCGTTCTGGAGCACGCTCTTCCTCCCCTCTCTGCCTTGGTGGGAGCTGGTCCTGCGTGGCATCATCGTCTATCTCTTCCTGATCACCCTGATCCGACTCACCGGCCGCCGTCAGGTCGGCATGCTGACCCCGTTTGATTTCATATTGTTATTAATCCTCAGCAACGCCGTGCAGAACTCGATGAACGGCGGGGATAACAGCTTGGGCGGCGGACTCATCCTTGCCGCGACACTGATCAGCCTGAATTGGGGAATGTCCTTTCTCGCCCGACGCTCCAAGTCCATCGAAGGCCTGCTGGTTGGACGACCGATCTTTTTGATCCGGGATGGACTGATCATGGAAAGCAACCTGAGGGCCGAAAAAATTACCCATCACGAACTCATGGCCGCCTTACGCGGGGCGGGCTGCGCCAACATCGAACACGCACGCCATGCCATCTTGGAAACCAACGGGGCCATCACCGTGGTCCATGCCGAGACTAACGGAGCCAACTAGTCGGCGGGTTTTCGGAAGATAAATCAAAGCCCTGAAATGCAGCCCGGCAGGGCTAAGGCGTGGGAATTGGCCATTCCGGAGGCTTGACCCGGACGAGACGGCTTGGAATAGTGGGCGTCCTTGGCCACGCGGGTATCGTTCAGTGGTAGGACACCACTCTTCCAAAGTGGATACACCAGTTCGAATCTGGTTACCCGCACCAAGTAATACACAGTGTCAGTTCCGCCAAGGAAGCTGACCAGAGGGTGTGACCTCAAGGAACTCCTTCCAAGCCTCAACTTCCGTCGCTGAAAGCGAGGAGGCAACGACAAGGCGCCACTTGGGCTTGGCCGGCGCGCGGCGGAGGGTCATGCCCGCCTGTTCGGGCAGGCGGTTAGCCTTACGTGAGTTGCAACGGACGCAGGCCGTGACGATATTTTCCCAATTAGTCTTACCACCGACGTCGCGCGGGACCACGTGATCGAGGTTGAGTTCCTCGTCGCGGAAGAGCCGGCCGCAATACTGGCAGGTGTTACTGTCACGCTGGTAGACGTTGCGGCGACTGAAACGGATTTCTCGGCGCGGCACGCGATCATAGGCGCCGAGCAAAAGGACGCGCGGGACGCGCAGAATGATGCAAGGGGAACGGACGGCCTCTGCCGAAGGCGGTGGAGATTCCAGCGAGTAAGCCAACCACTCTTCGGCGTTATAAACACGATGGCCGGAGGGTCCCGCATGGATGGCGGAGGCACGGCCGCGGAAGAGCAGACTCATCGCCCGGAGAATACCTACGATATTCACCGGCTGCCAAAGTCGGTTCAGCACAAGGACGCGATGTTCGAGGCGGGCGGACAAGATACCCTTTATTAAGGGGCCTATCCCGCTGGGTCAACCCCTCTGGAATCAGCGTTTTTTCTTACCCACAGGGATCGCCGCCGGAGGGGGCGGCGGTACGGTTTCCGGATCCGGAAATTCCACCGCTAGGGTGCCGATCGCCTCATCAGGAATCGCAAAAGAGATTCCGTCGATCTGGACGCGGAGAAATTCTACCGCGTTGGATCGGAGGGTGAAAGGCCCTTTGATATTTATCCGCACTTCTTTATTCCCTGGGCTAATGGACCCGGACTGCCTGATTTCGCCAGTGTTCGTCTCGGTAAGCTGATAGGTCGTACCCGGCTGCAGGGTAGTCAGCACGACGACATGAGGCCTCCCCTGGGGCTTGGCCTTAGGCGGTGGCATTTGGCTCGTCGGCGAAGACGAGCCTAGCGAAAAAACGCCCAAATTAAAATCGCTATCACGCCGATGGCCAATGAACCGTAAACCAACATGTCGCGATTGACGGTGACGGCGCTGGCCGGACCGGCGGGCTCAAAAGCGGCATCCTCTTCGACGCCGGCCTCGAGCGGACGACGAGCGGCCTTCGCCGAGTGGTGCGTATTGAAATCCGCGCCGGCTTTTTCTTCGTCGAGACGAAGGTACTTGGCGTAAAGCTTTACGAAGCCGCGCTTATAGACATCAGCCAAAGGGATAGATTCGAACTGATTGGCCTCCATCGACTGAAGGTAGTCGGTACGGATCTTGGTGAACTCGGCGGCTTCGCGCAGGGTCACACCTAAACGTTGGCGGGCTTCTTGGAGTCGTTCACCTAGGGTCTGCATAGGGAGACATTCGGCCGTAGGCCAAAAATAGGCAAGCCTCTGGTGGCGGAAATCAGAGCAATAGGTCCCAAAGCATGAACCAAGGGGCGGCCAGCCATTCGATGGCATCTCCCATGAGGCTACGAACAATCGAAATATTAATCAGAACCAGCAAGATGATGAAGCCCCAGCGGGCCAAAGTCTGGAACATCTCCTCGGTGTAAATGCCCAGGCGCAAGGCGATCCGCGAGCCATCCAGTGGCGGAATCGGGATAAGATTAAAGACGGCCAAGCCCGCGTTAAGGAAGATACCTGAGAGCAGGAATTTTACGACCGTAGCGGCCTTAGGGTCATTGAAGTGAAAACCACCCAACCCGCCGATTAGAGCGAAAGACAGGCAGAGCACGATATTCATCGAAGGCCCGGCCAGCGTGATGAGGATATCGTCCATTCGACGCGTCCGAGGATTCAGCAG
>DKND01000072.1:64257-70529 GCA_002470605.1 Opitutia bacterium UBA7397 | reverse complement strand
CGTCCCGCCCTGTTCCCGATCGGCCGCGTGGCCAAAGAGATGGATGGTCCGACCGTGAAGGCCGACCTAATCGCCGGTCTCAGCGTGGCCCTACTCGCCTTTCCTATGTCGATGGCTTTCGCGATGAAAGCAGGCCTGCCGGTGTGGTGCGGGCTCGTCGGCTGCGGGGTGGCCGCTTTTGTGGCGCCGATTTTCAGCGGCTCGGCCAACCTCTCCGCCGGCCCGACCAATGCCTCCGCCGCCTTGCTCCTCGGCGCCTTTGCGACCTTAGGTGCGATCTCACCCGAACAAAGGGCGGCGGCTTTGCCGACCTTGGTACTGATGGCGGGCATCTTCCTCCTATTAGCCTCATGGCTTCGCCTGGGAGGCTTTGCTGATTTCGTACCGCGCACAGTCATCTCCGCCTACATCGCCGCCGCCGCACTCCGCGTCATCGCCCTGCAATTACCCACCGCCCTCGGCATGCCCGGCGATCACAGCGGCGAATCGCTCTTCGAAGTCACCTGGGCCGCCATAAAAATGGGCCGACATCTTCTCATCAACGTCGATTTCTATTTGGCCATCGTCACCGGGATAACTTACTTCCTGCTTCGCAAACCTTACGGTGCCGGCAAAGCCATCGTGGGAGCCATCACCGTGGCCACCATCGGCGCCGCCCTAGGTCAATCGGTCATCCATAACCAAGGCTCCAACGCCGATCTCGTCCATTATGTCGGCGATGCGGCGCGTTCCGCCGCCGTGCTCCACCTGCCCGAATTTTCTTCGCATACTTTCTCCACGCTCTTCTCCCCGGCCCTCGCCCTCGCGGTGCTGGTCATCATCGAAGGGACGGCCAACGCCCGGGCCTCGGCGCTAAAAACGGGACGCGCTTCCGACTTGCACCAAGAAGTCTTCGGTCTCGGCATGGCCAACCTCGCCTGCGCCTTCTCCGGCGGCATGGCGGCCTCAGGCTCGATCAGCCGCTCGGCGCTCAATGTCGCCAGCGGCGCCCGCACGGCCTATGCTTCGTTGTTCTGCGGCCTGATCATCCTCTCGGCCGGCTTGCTGATCAGCAGCTGGGTCGCCCTCGTGCCGCTCTCATGCTTGGCAATTCTGGTCATCCTGGCGGAAATCGAATTGGCCAATTTCGCGGTGATCAAATTGATCTTAAAATCCGGCGCCCAAGATCGCACGGTCTTCCTCGCGACTTTCATCACCGCCCTCATCGCCCCGCTCGACGTGGCGATCTTCTTCGGTACCGGCATCGCCGTAGCCTTCTACCTGCGCAAGACTTCAAAACCCGAAGTCGTTGAATATGATTTCTCCGAAGCCGGCGAAATCAAGGTGCGTCCCAAGGGGCAAGGGACAACGGGTATTTCCATCCTGCACGTCGAAGGCAGCCTGCACTTCGGTGCGACCCAAGCCTTCCACGAACATCTGCGCCGCGCTTCTTCGGATCCGAATCTGAAAGTGATGGTGGTAAAGTTCCGCGAGGCCATCCACCTCGACGCCAATGGCGTCCTTTTATTGCGCGATTTATCCGAGACCCTGAAAGCCGCGCAGCGCCATCTAATCCTTTGCGAAGCTAAGCCCGAGACCATGGCGATCTTCCAGAATGCCGGGTTGGTCGAAACGATCGGAGCGGAGAACGTCATCCCCTGGGACGAAACAAACCCCACCGCCGCCTTGGCCAAAGCCGTCCGTCGGGCCCGCGAACTNNCCCCGACCCGCCTCGGCGACCGGCGAAGATTGGCAGATTTAGGCAACAGCCGCCTTTTTTCGGGCAAGTATAACAGCCCCTTGAGGGTTTTATGGAGGTTTATGAATTATGGCTTGAAGCCTGCCCTCCAACTCCCCCTTTTGGGGAGGTGTCCGCGTTGATTCGGACCTCACTTTCCTAGAACCATGAGCACCTACAGCGAAATCCAACAACACCTCGGCACTGAAGCCGAAAATCTTCTCGGGTTCAAGAACCCGAAGATTTCAAAGGATGCGATCCACCAGCCGCGCGCTGATTGGGTTGAACACGCCTTTACCGCCTCGGACCGCAACAATCGCGTCTTGGCCAACCTCCAGCGCCTCTATGGCTCTGGTCGCCTCGCTAACACGGGCTACGTTTCCATCCTACCGGTCGACCAAGGCATCGAACACTCCGCCGGCGCTTCGTTCGCCAAGAATCCCATCTACTTCGATGGCGAAAATATCGTGAAGCTCGCCATCGAAGGCGGTTGCAACGCGGTCTGCTCGACTTTCGGCGTCCTCAGCAGCGTCTCCCGTCGCTACGCCCACAAGATCCCCTTCATGGTGAAGATCAACCACAACCAGTTGCTCACCTATCCCAACGTCGGCGACCAAGTGATGTACGGCACGATTAAACAAGCCGCCGACATGGGCTGCGCGGCCGTCGGTGCGACGATCTACTTCGGCTCCGCCGAAACCAATCGCCAGATCATCGAAGTCTCCCACGCCTTCCAAGCCGCCCACGAAATGGGTATGGCGACGGTCCTCTGGTGCTACACCCGTAACAGCGCCTTCAAACAGAAGGACAAAGATTACCACGTGTCCGCTGACCTCACCGGCCAAGCCAACCACCTCGGCGTCACCATCTGCGCCGACATCATCAAGCAGAAGCTTCCGGAAAACAACGGCGGCTACCTGGCCATCCAGGCCACGGAATCTTCGTACGGCAAGATCGACAAGCGCATGTACACCGATCTCTCAACCGATCACCCGATCGACCTCACCCGTTACCAGGTCGCCAATTGCTACATGGGTCGCATCGGCCTGATCAACTCCGGCGGTCCTTCAGGCAACAATGACTTCGCCGAAGCCGTCAAGACGGCTGTCATCAATAAGCGTGCCGGCGGTCAAGGCCTCATCTCCGGTCGTAAGGCGTTCCAACGCCCGATCGCCGAAGGCGCTAAGCTCTTGCACACGATCCAAGACGTCTACCTCAATAAAGAAGTCACCATCGCCTAAGGCGACGGGACCTCTCCTCACGAAGCCCCGGCGACCCCGGGGCTTTTTATTGGGCGCATCAGCCGCCTCGATTATTGATATCAATCTTTTCAATCCCCGGGGCACGATTTCCGGCTTTCACCCACGACCTCGGTCGCTAAATTGTCCGTATGTCCCTCCCTCAAGGCTTCCGCGCATGGTTGGAAAAGGAATCTCAACTCTGGCAACAGGACGGACTACTGCCCGCCGGACAACGGAACCAGATCCTCGCCCGCTACCCCGAAGAAGATGTCACCAGCGGTCGCCTCGCCTTCGCCCTTCGCACCTTTGGCGTACTGCTGCTCGGCGCGGCGCTCCTTCTTGTCATTGGACATAACTGGGATGACCTTTCGCGCTCGGGGCGCTTGACCACGGTTCTCGGCGGTCTCATCGGCCTCCAAGGCATCGGGCTTTGGTATTCGAACCGCCACTCACGCCAAGGCTCCGTCCTAGGGCACCTCGCAGGATGCATCATGTTCGGCGCCGCGATCGCGCTTACCGGGCAGATCTACCACCTCGACGCGCATAGCCCCGATGCAATCCTGGCTTGGTGTATCGGCACCTTGCCCTTCGCGGTCCTACTCGACTCGACATTGCTCTACCTCGGCGGCCTCATTCTGGCAGGCGTCTGGCTTAGTTACGAATCACAAAGTTTCGGCTTCGGGGCGGAATGGCACAACCAGGCCGCGAATCATCGGCTTGTGTTCTTCGCGCTCCTCGCACCAGCGGCCTGGGCGGCGTATCGCAAAGCCCGGCCGGGCCTTGCTGGCGCTGTAGCGTGGGCGACGATGTTTTCGTGGATTTATTTCGGAAATGATATCGGCATACCTTACTTTGTCCTGCCGCTGGTCATAGCTTCTCTGCATGCAACCGGCGATGCTCGGGCGCGCGGCTGGCGTTTCATTGGGGGCGTCGGCGTCACCGTGGTCACACTGGTCCTCGGCGACATCAACAGCACCCACCGCTCGGATTTCTTTAAACAGGAGACCATAACCAGCTTACTCATCCTTAGCCTCGCCCTGCTCGCCGTCTGGTCCGCCGTCCGCTCGCAGCTTAACTTACGCATCTGGCCCGCAGGTATCGCGTTGACGACCCTCCTTATAGGTATCGCCAACAATTACGATTTTACACAAAGCCCGATTGGCGGCGTCGTCATCAAGGCAATCGCCAACTTCAGCACGCTCGCCTTGGCCGTGTGGCTCATTCGATTGGGACTCAACGAAGGCCGGCTTCGGCCCTACGTTTATGGTTCATTGGTTTTCCTCTCGTGGCTTATCACGCGCTATGTAGACATCGGACACGACCTCGGCATGCTCACGATGGCCGGATTTTTCGCCCTCATCGGGGTCATTCTTTTCGTTCTCGCACGCGTATGGAAAACCCAGAGCGAAAACAACCTCACTACTGAAATGGCGGATTACCGTCCGGCGTGGATGGAAGCCTTGATCAGCAAAGCCAAGCCGTACGCCCGCCTCTTGCTCATCGGTGCCGTTGCGTTGCAGGCCGGAACAATCGGCTGGATGGTCTGGCATCATCACCAACCGATGACCTCAGGGGAACGTTTCACCCTCCGCTGCCGCCCGGTCGACCCGCGCGACCTACTGAAAGGCGACTATGTGATTCTAAGCTACGACTTCAGCCCCGTTCACCCCTGGCAAGAGCGCTTACTCGATGAGGAGTGGCACCAACTTCATCCCGAAACCAAAAATAACAGGAGCATGCGCGCGCCCTACTGGCAGCTGCCGGACGACACCCTGATTTTCCTGCCCTTAACCAAGAACGCCGAGGGTTTCGGCGAGGCAGGCACGCCAACACTCTCACGGCCAAACGCTGGCACCTACCTCAGAGGCCTCACCCGACGTAATGGCTTCCGCTTCGGTATCGAAGCTTTTTACGTCAAGGAAGGCGAAGGACGGAAATGGGAGCAATTGCGCAACCAAGGCGGCCTGGCGGCTGAAATCGGCATCCTGCCCGACGGCCGCGCGGGTCTTATCAATCTTAAGAACGTCCCCAAGGCCGACCTGACCCCAGTCGCTTTTCGTCCGCTCGAACGATTCTTCAGGGTGCGAAAAAACGATGCGCCAGCACCTAGGACCATGAATCGACCATTCGGCGTTTCTACCGCCATCCTCACCGAGACCCAGGCTTTCGCCGAAACCTACCAGCCTGCCGCACTCCATGGGCAAAATGCCGTGGCCCCAGATTTCTCTAAGGAAATGGTGCTCACGTATACGCTCAACGAGACTAACTTCAGCACCGAAGTGCGCTTCCTGAAGACTGAACGCGACGGCAGATTGCTCGTCGCCACGGTGGAAGAAAAGCCTGGCGTTAAACAATCTCACAAGTCGATACCGCAAGCCGCCGTCATCGTGCCACGGGCGGGCATCGAATTCGTGGAATTCCGGAACCCCAACGGCACGTCAATCAGCCGCGATAAGGTAAACTAAACTTGGCCCGACCCAAGAAGGGGCCGAGCCAAGTTCAGAGGATGATTTTTATTTTGTCGGCACCAATTCGACGGCCGTCAATGGCGGCTTACCGACTTCGCCGCGCAACGCCTTGACCTGCTCCGGCTTTACGGCCGGGGCGGAATTGCCGAAACTATTGCGCACATAAGTCAGGACGGCAGCGATCTGTTCGTCGGTCTGTTGCGCTTGAGGGGGCATAGGCACAGGCGTGACATAATCCTTACCCGAAACTTTGATCGGCCCCTGCAACCCGCGGAGCTGGATGCGAATCAGGTTTTCCGCCGGACCATTGACCCAATTCGACAGGGCCAAGGGTGGCGCGATTACGGTACCTTCGGCGTTGGGTCCGTGACAGGCCATGCAGAGCATAAAGCCCTGTTTACCGGCCGTCATCACGGCCGAATCGACCCCGGCGGCGGCGGCGACCGGCTTGATCGTTGAAATATCCAAGGGCTTAGGTTCGGCCGGCATGGCGGGTTTTGCAGCCTTTGCGCCCTTAGCGACCTTAGCTTCTTTATCCAAGGTAGAGAGCCAAGCGACCAAATCGCGGACTTCATTAAGCGAAAGCACAGCATCCAAAATAGGCATGCCCGAAACCGGGGCAGTCATGGACTTAATATCTTTGCGCGCGACCCGCCAGCGGTTACCCGCGACATCGATATCCACGAACTCCGGCGCATCCTTGAGCAACGCGCCCACCAAGGCCCCACCATTCGCGAGCTCGATATTCACCGAACCATAGCCTGCGACGACCACGGCGCCGGAGTTGACGATTGATTCGAGCAAGTAGCGACGATCTCCGCGCTTGGCCACGCCGACGAGATTCGG
>DKND01000072.1:53041-64199 GCA_002470605.1 Opitutia bacterium UBA7397 | reverse complement strand
CCTTCGAGGGCCGGCATCCACCTGGAAAGTTTGTCCGCACCCTCGGCCAAGGCTTTCTGCGTCGTGGCGAGCGCGGCCACGACGGCTGGCTCAGCCCGAAGCGAAGCCGCGGCGAGCAGCTCAATGGCGGCAGGGGAAATCCCTTTGGCTTTTTCGAGGGCTTTAAGATGCTCAATGAAGAGCGTTTCGGCTCCGGCAGCCTGTAACTTCCCAAGGGCCTTCCAAGCACCTTGCTGACGGGCCGCAGAAGGCGCCGTCACCGCCTTCGAAAGCTCGATGAGGCCTTGCGCCGGATTCAGGTGCGCCAAGGCGCCGACGGCCACCATGGCCACGTCGTCCTGCGTATCCTTGGCATACTTACCGGCGACCTCGGTGAAATCAGCAGGCTTACGTTCAAGCCATAACTCCAAAGCTTTCGCTCGAGCGGATCCGCTCAACTTGACATTAGCGACCAGGCTCGAAAGGAGTTCGTTCGAGAGCGAAGCGACTTCGAGTTTATACTGTTCGACGAGTTCCAAGGAGGCGCGGAGGATATCCGAATCACCCTTCAGCAAAGCGGGAAGACCGGCGCTCAGGCTGTCCCGGAGTTCCTTGGCATCGCGCGAGGGCAACGGAGCCCAATGACCCGTAGACTGGTCAACCGGATAGGGATTAGACCACTGTGCAAGGAGACGCAGAGCTTCGGCACGGGCCTCGACCGGAAGTTTTTCGTTCACGGCGATCGCAACCACGCGAGCGGCATTCTGCTCTCCGCCAAGCCGGAAAGCGCTATGCGTCAGGCGACGGAGCATGAACGTCGTCCATTCCCGAGTCTCCAGATGGTCAATCAAGGCGGCGACGGCCGGCCGGCCCGCTTCGAGGCTTAAATCGTGGACGGCACGGATGGCCTCATCGGCAACCAACACCGAGCGGTCGGCAACGAAGCGAGACACGGAAGCATCAAGGCGACGCCGGAGAGCAATCACGACCGCCAGACGGACAGATTCATTGGCATCTTGGGCGACGGCCTCCAACGCGGCGGAGTTCTGACAGATTAAGTCGATCGCAAAAGACCCAGCGTGACGAAGTACGGGATCTTTATCCGCATTCTCTTTCAGCATCGTAAGGATTTCGGGAAGAGTCTTATCGGCACCCAGTCGACCCGCGGCGATGGCGGCGAAAGAACGGACGCGTGCAGACGGGTCGAGGATCAGTTTTCCGAGCGGCAGGTCGTTACCCTTCAGCGGGGCTTCTTCGAGCGCACGGACGGCCTGTGCACGGACTTCGGCGTCAGCATGGGCAAGCAAAGGCACGAGACGCTGCGCCGCGGCGGCACGCTCGGCGAGCGGTGCCACGGGCGTAGGCTTGCCACTGAAAGCTTCGCCAGGGGCGATGGCGGCACCACGACGGGCCAGGATGCCAAGACCCCAGACGCCATGCAGGCGCTCAAGGGCGTTGTCCGATTTGGTAGCGGCCTCAAAACGGTCGGCAGCGTCCGGTCGACGGGTTAGTTCGATCTGGGCGCGCAGACGCACGCGTTGATCGGCGTGCGAAAGCAGCTTGGCTAAGTCGGCGGACGAAGACTTGGTGAATCCGCCTTTGATCAGATCTGCGACCGTCGCGACAACCTCGGGCTTCATGATCTTATTGGCCTCAAGCGTGATGATGCGGCCGGCATCATGAGACTCCCAACCCGTGATGAAGTCGGCGACGACCAAGCGACCCTTCCAATCGTATTCGATGTCGGTCGCGGCGACGCCCCAGAGGAGTTGGTGCGATTCGGTCATCTTCATGCCGGCACCCGCTGGCTCCATCTTGAAAGACCAGATGCCGGAAGCCCCGGCCGAACCGCGATAATCGCAAATATGAAAATGCTGAGCCTCGGATTCGAGGAAGCCGGCGCCGGGGTGATAAGTGAGGCCCGAAGGGCCGGAAGAGATATAAGCAGCCGGCGGAATAATGAAAGCGGGCTGAGCGGCATTCTGCAGCTCCCAGACCTTCTCGGTCATCCAGCGGGAAAGTGGACGCTGTTCGAGGCCGATTTCACGGTGGAACGTGTGCATCGCCTGGTGTTCCATTTCCCAACCGGAATCAGCCCCTTCGACGACATAAACGACGCGTGCGGCATCACCTTGGTCGGAATTATTATCCACCGAGAAAGCATTACCGAATTCATCGAAGGCGATTTCCTTCGGATTACGTAGACCAAAGTGGACGACTTCGAAGTTCGTCCCGTCGGGTTCGAAGCGGAAGATCGCCCCACGGTTATGAGAATCATATTTCTTACCTTCCTTCGTGGTGAAATTGAAACCACGGTCGCCGATGGTTCCCCAGACGCGGCCGTCGGGTCCGATGGCGAAGCCATTCATATCGTGACCAGAAAGAGAAACGCGGACGCCGAAGCCATCCTCAATCACCTTACGTTCGGTGGAGACGCCGTCGTTCTTGGCGTCATGCAGCATCCAGAGTTTCGGAATACAGGCGAAATAGACGTTGTCATCCCACGCCATGACTCCCGCGCCTGTTCCATCCAGGACGTCATTGAATTTGTCCGCAAAGACCTTCTGGGTCGTGAAAGTACCATCGGCCTGTTCACCGCCTAAATAACGGATCACCTCGGACTTCGCGGTCATCCATTCGATGGATTTCTTATCCTTCCACTTATCATGGAGCGCCCGACGATCCGCGCTGGTCTTGGACGCGAGGTCGTCGTGATACCAGAAAAGATTACTGCGATCATCCTCGACGCCGAAGCGGAACCGATGCGTTTCAGCGACGTAAAGACTACCGTCATTGCCGAACGAAATCGCGGTAGGCGAGGTGACCCCAGTCACGGCATGATCGGCGCTGGTCTTGAACGTCGCACCGGGTTCAAGGGCGGCCGTTCCTTCGCCGGCGACGCGCACAAGATTTCCGTCGGCCTTGGGCTTCGGACGACCGGCCTTATCGAACTTCGGCTGAGCATCGGAGGAAAAGACGAACTGGTCGGCGGCGATGATACCCCAAGCTTCGACAGCGTCATCGACGATGCGGATGATACCTTTCTTACCCTTGAATTCAGCGATATCCCAAACGGTCTCGCGCAGGGTCAGGTCATTGGCTCCAGTCGCATGCCGGACGACCTTGCCGCCCACTAATAACTGGACCTCGGCCTTGCCGGGATGATTGCCGCCGGCGATGAGAAAACCGAGGAAAGGATGGGTGAGCTTGATCTCCGGAGAAGTCAGAGTGCCGGTGGCGGCATCGCCCCGATGTCCAGAACAAGCGAGAGCGTTGCCCACATACTGGCGGAACTCGCCGTTCACGCCGTCGACCTTGCCCGCGATCGGCGCCAGCCCGAACGCCGTACCGGTTGTCTGCCAACTGTCGAAGCCATCGCCTTCGAAGGCTTGGATGATTTTTACTTCAGCCGGCAAGGAGACCGCGCCAAGGCAGAAGGCGAACGAAGCGAAAAGAGAAGACTTCATGATATAAAATAGGGATACTCCCCAGAAAAGAGGTTCTTCAGGCGAGGTCGAGCGTGGCTTCAGAAATCTTCCTATCGGACACCATACAGAACCTGAAATTTAGCCCCGAAATGGGCCGGGTGAGTCAAAGCCCTTAACCGACCGGTGGCCTCATGGTCGCCCGACATTGCGATTCGTTCCATCTCCACCCCCGCATTTTTAACGAAGAAAGCTTCCTGTCGATCCAAGCGGACCCCGCCGAATCCCGATCGCACCAAAATCGGCTCAATCCGGTCCCATAGCACGTGACAGGTTAAATCCTGCGAACCTAGGTTTTCCAAGATGGCCGTAGATAGTTGATGGCCGCGATACGCCCGGGCCGTACCCGCGGGTGAATCTTCCAGACATTGGGCAATGGTCTTACCGTAATCCAAAAGAATCACGGCGCCAGACCAATCCCCGGAGAGCAATCGTGTCAGGAGGTTTTCCGCGGCCAGCGGCGCGTCGATGATCCAACCTTCGGCGGCGTCGGGCAACGAACCTGCAAATATTTCGGCGAGCTCCGTCGAGAATTCCGCTAGAGTTTCGATGGATAATTCGGCGCCATCCACCCGTACGCCGAGTTCCCGCCAGGTTTGGTTCTGAAAAATAAACCGATGAAAAGGCTGAGCGTCCAGCAGCTCGTTGGCGACTAAGACGGAACGAGCCGGGAATCTAGGAGCACTTCCGAACGCAAAGCTACGGAGTTCGGAAAATTTCGCGCGCACACCTTCAAAATGGGATTGGCCGGGCTCTGACCCGACTTCGATCATCGCATAGGAACTAGTATCGCCACCAACCAAGGTGCGCGCAGCGCCTGCGATTAATTCACCGAACATCGGGCCGAGGGCCGGGGCGGTGGTGAAATCGGTCCCGGCGGCTTTGCCGACGCGCACGCGTTCGGAAACATAATACCCTAAACCAGGCGCATAAAGGGCGGCCTCGACCAATTGGGCCATCGAGACCATCCCGCCGCGAGACCGGGATTGTAGCAGATTGATAATCGCATGATGGCGTGATGCTGAATCCACAGCCTCCAGCGTTAATCGGTCTTTTCTTCACCGCCAGACGAATCGAGATTGAGCCGCTCCATAATTCACCCTGAATACGTCCAGATGATACTGGCCATCGAAAGTTCCTGCGATGAATCAGCCTTGGCGCTTTTCGACCCGGCTATGGGACTGTCGCGCGAGCTCATCAGCTCTCAGGCCACCGAGCATGAAAAATACGGCGGGGTCGTACCCGAGCTGGCCAGCCGCATGCACCTCACGGCCCTGCCCTTGCTCCTGGAAGGCTTCCGTGGCGACCTACCAGGCGTCACACGTATCGCGGTCACTCGCGGCCCAGGACTCCTCCCCTGCCTTTCCATGGGCGTCACGATGGCCCGAGCCCTCGCGATGGCGTTGAAATGCCCCCTTGTCGGCGTCAATCATCTCAGGGCCCACGTGCATTCGGCCTTCATCCCGCTTCACGCCCAAAGCCCGCAAGCTTTCCTGACGGCAAGGAACACCCTGCTTCCCCATTTAGGTATGATTGTCTCAGGAGGAAATACGCTCCTCGTCCGCTTAGATGAAAATTTAAAGATAACGGTGATCAGCCGTACGGTGGATGATGCCGCCGGCGAAGCTTTCGACAAAGGCGCGCGACTGCTCGGCCTGCCCTATCCCGGCGGCGCACTCATCGAAAAGCAGGCCCTATCGGGCGATAAAAGCCTGTTCACTTTTCCGCGAGGCATCCCTGAAAAAGCTGACCTGCGCATGAGCTTCTCCGGCCTCAAGACCGCGCTCCGGTATCAATTAGAAAAAATGTCGGATGAACAAGTCGCCACCGACCTGCCCCATCTGTGCGCGAGTTACCAAGACGCCATCCTCGCCCAACTGCTGGCGAAAACCAACTCGGCCCTCGCCCAAGGATCTTACCGTTCCATCGGCCTCTCCGGTGGCGTGGGCAATAATCGTACCTTACGGGAACGTCTGCAGCAGCTGGCCCAACAGCAAAAACTACCCCTGCTGGTCGCCGAGCCCAAGCACTGCGGAGACAATGCTGGCATGATTGCTTTTGCCGCCTGGACCGAAGCCGGCTTACCCGAGGGCGATGCCGCGGCCCCCGCTCCGCAACTGACGGTCGAGTCCGTCTAGCTATTCTTCACCCATTCGGTGAAGGCCCGGAATTGCGGGTGGTTGGCCGAACCCAACATCGCGTAGAAAACCGTTTCCACGGGTAAGACTTGCGCACCCGCATGCCGCAAGGCCGCGAAACAGGCCTGCTGATCCTCCGCCCGACGCGATGTGATGGCGTCAGATAACAATGTTATACCCAATTCGCTCCGCAGGCCTTCCACGGCGGTCTGGTAGACGCAGACCGGACCCTCAAGGCCGCAGACCAAGAGATGCACGATACCCTGATTGCGCAAAAGCTCCCTGAAACCCGGAGCACCCAAGGCTGAAAAGGCAGACTTACCCACGACTTGCGGGTCACCTTCGCCTCCCGCGAGCAAATCAGGATGGGTCGGCCCGAGTTTGGCCGGCACTTGTTCGGTAAAAATCACCTGCACGCCCAGAAGACGAGCAGCGGCGACGGCCAAGCGGCAACGACGAAGAAAGAGCTCCGGTTCGGGCATGACCTTCAAGAACGTGGGTTGCACATCGACCACCAGCAAGGCTACGCCATGGGATTGGGTTTCAGTCATGTCGCAGGCTTAAAACCTGGAGGCGAATAAGTCACCCGTAAACCAAGGGGAATGGGATTGCTCGCCCGCCTTTCTGCTCTTCTCTTAACGCCTATGGATTGGCAGGTAAAACCTATTGCGCGTCACTGCGCCGCGAGCGGCAACGAACTTCGTGCCGGCGACATCGTCACATGCATCGTCTACAAGCCGCTCGGCAGCAACATCGAGCGGGTCGACGTCCTTAAAGATCATGTCGCAAGCTTCCAGCCGAACGGACTATTGCTGGGTCGCTGGACCCGCGAAGTAAAAGAGCGCGGCGAAGAGGAACAAGCCCAGCGCGCGCAACTGCTAGCTTCCCGCGAAGAGTTTTTTCTTTCGCTCTTCGAAGACGACGCCGATCCGTCAGGCGACAAGAAAGTCCTCAAGCACATCCTCGCGATGCTGCTTGAACGTAAACGCATCATCCGAGCAGCCGGCCCCGCGGTCGACGGACATATTCCCTACCAGCACTCCGCCACCAAACAAATCTATCTCGTGCCCGTCCTCGACCTGCAGCCCGCCCACATCATGCAAGTCAGCGCGAGCCTTGATTTGCTCGTCGGTTAATCTTTATGTCACTCCTACGTTTCACTTTTAGCTTCGTCGCCGTCTTACTGTTCGGTTGCACGCCGGACATCCCCAAGGAAATCGGCTCTATTTTCGTCGAGGCCTCCCCCTCCGCCAGCCCCTCGATGCGACTTGAGGTGCACCTGCCGGTCAGCGGCATCGGCATCACTGTGATGACCGCCGCGCTCGTGCCGGCCGAAAACATCCTCGGCACCCGCATCATCACCAGCGGCGATGCCGACTTACGTCAGCAATTCCTCCTCGTGCAAGTAAACCGTAAGTCCGCCGTCGACATCATGAAATACAGCAAAGAAGCCATCGGCCGGCATTTCGTCTTGGTCATCAACGACCAGGCGGTTGGCATCATGCCCGTCGATGAGCAGATTGTCGACGGGAACCTCATGTTTCATGTGGAGAAGAAGGGCTTATCGAACGCCGAGGCCGTGGCAGACATCAATAAACGCCTCGATATCTCGATCTTGAAACTTCGTAAACTTAAACAAGCCGAAGGTTTGTGATTCGGTTCTCACGCCCATGGATCGCCGTCCTGCTCTGGGGATCAGCGACGTCCTTGGTTGCTTCGGAAATCGTCTGGCCCACCGAAATGGACCGAGCGATCGCCTTGACGCCGGCCGAATACCTGCAGTCGACCGAATCGCATAAAGTCGAATCCGGCGCCTTCGGGATGGTGCGCGACGCCGGCCATCGCTTTCACGAAGGCATCGATATCCGCTCGATCCGCCAGACGAAGTCCGGCGAGCCGGTTGACCTTATATTTTCAGCGCTCGACGGGCAGGTCGCCTACCTGAACCCCAAATCCAATGGGGCCTACGGCAAATACATCGTCTTGGTCCATCCCCGGGCCGAACTGCCCGTCTACACCCTCTACGCCCACCTTAGTTCCATCGAGCCGAGCCTCAAGGTCGGAGCCAACATCGCCCGCGGAAAAATTATCGGCGTGATGGGGCACACCTCCACCGGAAACGACGCCATCCCCAAAGACCGAGCCCACCTCCATTTTGAAATCGGCTTACGCCTTGCCGATAGTTTTGAAAGTTGGTGCAACACCCGGCCTGAATATGGCAAAGCATCGAATTTGCATGGCATTTGGAACGGTCAAAACCTGATGGGCGTAGATCCAGGCCCGCTCCTGACCCATTCGCGGATCAACTTACTCGACGCCATCCGCAATCAGCCGACCGCCCTCGTCGTCGTCATCCGGACCAGCAAAGCCCCTGATTTCGTTAGCCGCCATCCGGCCTTGGTCAGCGGCGACGTCGGCAAAGCCGCCGGATGGTACGTAGAATTCACCTGGCAAGGCTTGCCTAAGAAATGGACCGCGCTCGCCGCCAACAGTCCGCAATTGCCCCAAGGGCGCTGGAGTTACACGGCAATCGACTATCAATACCGTAACCTGCTGACTTTACGGAAAATGATCACGCCCGACGCCAAAAAAGCGGGCGAAACTTTGATACAAAACGTGGAGATTTTGCTCAGCAACGGACGGTGATCAGTTCAGGCCAGGATTTTCGGGGGAATCGATTTCAAGCCGCAATTCCGGGCAATGATGCATGAGCAGACGTTTCCATAGTTCTTCGCCTTCAAATTCTTCGAACCCGCGCTCAAAGGGGCAGACGATCCAGGCATTAAGACGGAGTTCGTTTTCAAGCTGGCCAGGTGACCAGCCCGCGTAACCCACGAAGGCAAAGAGCTTGAATTGCCCGGCTTGGGCCAGCACGGCGGCTTCATCCTGCCCGATCCCGTAGCGGATCGCCGCTGGGCCGCGGGCGGAGAACTTCCACCCACCAAAGGCCATCTTATCCGTCGCCACTGGTCCGGCTAAATGCAACGGTACGCCGGCCAACGGCGTATCGGAAAATTCTTTTTGCGCGTGGCCGAGCAGCCGACCGAAAGGACGATTCATGATCACGCCCATCGCCCCCGAAGCTTGATCATGCGAATAGATCAGTACGACGGTTTCGCGAAAATTATCGTCACGCAAGGAAGGATGCGAGACCAGCAAGCGACCAGCCAAAGACTGGAAGCCATTCGCCATCAGCCGCCGAGATGCGTGACCTTGACCTTAGCCTGGGCGAACAACTCCGCCACCAAGGGGTCGTTCTTATAATCGTGACGGTACCGAACCTCCGTGATGCCGGCCGCCGCCAAGATTTTCGTACAATTGACGCAAGGAAAGTGCGTCACGTAACAGATTGTATCCTGAAGGGAGACCCCGCGTTTGGCCGCATCCGCCACAGCGTTCTGCTCGGCATGCACCGTCGCAAGCTCATGCCCGTCGCGGATGTGCGAATCATGAGGCGCCCCGGGCAGGAAGCCGTTATAGCCGGCAGCCACGAGTCGGTTTGGGTGCTTCCCGGTCGAAACAATGATACAGCCTACATGCAACCGCTCGCAACTGGAACGCGAGCTTACCAAGACCGCCGTTGCCATGAAATATTCGTCCCACGAAGGCCGAGAGGCGGCATTAACGAGGGCTTCCAGCTGACCAGCGAGTGACGGCGGCTTGTTCATCGCCCAAAAATATTGCTGGAAGAGGCCCAACCAAGGCAAGTGGCAGTTACGCACACCAACCCGACCAACAAGAGTAACAGGGCGGAACGCGCCAAAAATGGCATGAATTCATGGGGTGTTTGTGCCTTACGGAAAAGCCAATGTTGCCATAGGCCAAGCGGGAGGAGCAACCCGACCGCCCAACCGAAAACGAACATTAAACATCCCAGCCCGACCAGGATATTGATGGCATGCAGGTTCTTGGCGAAACCATAGCCAAAGCGAACGACCGTCGTACGTTTGCCCGCCAAAGCATCTGTTTCCTTATCCCGGGCGTTATTAGCCAATAAAATATTATCCGCCAAAAGCCCCAGGCCTAAGCCAGCCAGTAAAGCCGGAGACCATGGGACGTGAGAACCATTTCCCGCCAGCGAAGTGTACAAAGCATATACCGTCAAAGTCGTCGCTTGAATACCGAAGCATCCCACCACGAAAATATCGCCCAATCCTAAATACGCCAAAGGCAAAGGACCCAAGGTATAGCCCAAGGCAAGGACTAGCGCCAGGCTACCGGCAAGAAAGAGGACAGGTTGACGCAACCCGAGCGGGGTGCCGGCAAGAAAAGCAAGGGCACAGGCCAGGGTAATCGCCCAGCGCATCGCGGAAGCCGAAATCAAGCCGTTCGAAACGGCTCGCTGCGGTCCGATACGCTGGGCGTTATCGGCGCCACGCAACGAATCACCGAGATCGTTGGCGAAATTACTGGCAATCTGGGCGCCGAGGGCAAAACCGAGGCAACAGCCTAACGTGAGAAGTTCATCACAGGAGAAACCATTGGGGCCATGATGAGCCTCATTCCAATATACCGCCCCACCCACGGCCACAGGAACCGCGGCAGCCACCAAAGTCTTGGGGCGGCAGGCATCGAGCCATGAACGAAGCGAAGCCATCTTTCAGGAAGGTTGCGGGAGTCTCGCCCAAGATGAAAACAAAAAAGCCCCAGAACCCTGGGGCTTTTTGAAGGGAACAACGGACGATTAGTTCTGCGAGCAAAGAGCTGCAGTCGTCGGAATCGCGTCCTTATAGCTGGCCGAAGGAGATCCGTCGGTGGTCTTCACGAAATATCCAGTACCCGTGATTGACGTATCAGAAACCCAAGACACGTGACCGTCACCATAGGCAATGTGACCACCTTCAGCACCCCAGACAGAGTCTGCATTGCCCGTGCCAGCGGCTGGCCAAGTTCCATCCGTCTTCAAACCGCGAGCCCAAGCCAGAGGCGTGGTTACGCTTCCAACCAACGAACGTGAAGTTGGAGTATAAACATCCCAAGCAGACTTTCCTTGGGTGAAGGCTGTCGTGAAAGTAGCGTTAATGGTGACCACCGTGCCGGTCTTGGTGATGACGTTCTTAGGCATGAGCGTGATAGTGTCAGCAGCAGGATCGGCATCGACGAACCATAGGTCACCAGAGTCCAGCGAGGCACCGTCAGCCAAAATTGCCGCGTAGCCAGAAATGCTGGTCGACTGAGTCTTACCCGAGGACCAAGCGCCCGTGGCGATATTCTTGGTACCACCGGCCCAGTTCATGTAACCTTGACCGATGGAACGAACTTTATTCAAGGCGCTGTTCTTTTTAGCTGAGCGCATGACGCCCTGGACACCAGGGAAGAGCACAGCGGCCAAGATGCCGATAATGGCGATAACGGTCAGAAGCTCGATGAGCGTAAAACCTTTGCGGTGACGAATGGGGGTATTCATGGATGAGAGGGGTATCTGTTAGATTAGGGCTATTAGATGGGGTGGAAAGTGAAAAAGTGTGAAAAAGAATCAATAGGGCAAGGGGAATCGGGCACAAAGGGCAGTCGCGATGGCCTGCCCTTCCGCAATCCTCTCGGGGTTCTGAGGAT
>DKND01000072.1:39950-52960 GCA_002470605.1 Opitutia bacterium UBA7397 | reverse complement strand
GGGCTACGCGTTTCATCGGGAACGGTGTTCTTGTTTGTCGTAATATGTGCAGCGTCCAAAGCGAGCTGCGCATCCTTCCCTGTGACATTTGGGTGACTCTTACGCAAATCAATCAAGCTAAGGTGATTGTCGGTGCCGCCGCTAATTAAACTAAAACCTAAGGCGACCAACGCATCGGCCAGGGCCTTAGAGTTCGCGACGACTTGGCGGGCGTAATCCTTAAAATCTTCCGTGGCGCATTGGCCGAAACAAACCGCCTTAGCAGCAATCACGTGCTCGAGCGGGCCGCCCTGGGCGCCGGGGAAAACCGAGGCATCGATCGCCTTAGCAAACTCGGCCTTACAAAGAATCAAGCCGCCGCGCGGACCACGCAGCGTCTTGTGCGTCGTGGTGGTCACGAAATCGGCGTGAGGAATCGGCGAAGGATGGACCCCCGCTGCCACGAGGCCGGCGATGTGGGCGATGTCCGCCAACAAGAGCGCACCGTTTTCTTTGGCGATCTTTCCGAAACGGGCGAAGTCGATTTCGCGGGCATAAGCCGAGGCGCCGACGGTGATCATCTTCGGTTTCTCGCGCTTCGCCATTTCTTCCACCTCGTCGTAATTAATCCGACCGTCCGCGCCGACGCCGTAATGCACGACGGTGTAAAGTTTGCCGGAAAAATTCGCGGCGTTGCCGTGCGTCAAGTGTCCGCCGTGCGAAAGATTCATGGTAAGAATCTTATCACCCGGCTTGATCGTTGCGAAATAGACGGCCGCGTTCGCCTGGCTGCCGGAGTGCGGCTGGACGTTCGCATGATCGGCGCCGAAAAGGACCTTCGCACGATCGATTGCCAATTGCTCGATGGCATCGACGACTTCGCAACCACCATACCAGCGTTTGCCAGGATAACCTTCGGCATACTTATTGGTCAGCACGCTCCCCTGGGCTTCCATGATGGCAGGCAGGGTGAAATTCTCTGACGCGATCAGCTCGAGGTGCGTTTGCTGACGCTTAAGCTCCGCCTTGATGAGGCGATCGATTTCCGGGTCGAGTTGAGCGAGAGGGGTGCGAGTGATGGCGGCCATGAGAAGTTAAGAAATAAGGGCAAAAACAAGAAGCAAGCGTGGCAACGGAAAAGGGGCCGAGTTATCCACAGGACTCGATCTTATCCACGCGACGCGCATGTCGACCCCCTTCGAAATCGGCGGCCAAAAAGGCCTCCGCACAAGCGAGCGCGAGTTTAAAATCGACGTATTTTGCTCCAAAACAGAGCACGTTAGCATCATTATGCTGACGGCTTAAACTGGCGGCATCGACATTTTGGACCAAGGCCGCCCGGATTCCGGCGACTTTATTGGCGGCAATGGAAATCCCCACGCCGGTGGTGCAGACCAGAAAGCCGAATTTAGCGCGACCTGAAACGACGTCAGCACCCACAGCTTGGGCGTAGTCTGGGTAGTCGCACGACGCCTCCGTTTCGGTGCCGCGATCAAGGATGGTATGCCCTTGGGCCTTCAACGCGGCGATCAATTCGCGACGCAAGGTGAGTCCGCCGTGATCACTACCGAAGGAGAGGGTTAAAGCGTTGGTCATAAGGAAATGATCTGTTGCAGAAACTCGAGCAGAGCAGGCACGGCTTCAACCATGGAATCTCGGCACTCTTCATAATCGCGGTAACCACCGCCAAAGGGGTCCGCAACCCCCCGCGGGTCATCCGTCTTCATGACATCACGTAAGAGCATGACATGCTCCGGCAGGCGATCGAAGCGCGCATGCAAGGCCGCCAGATGCGATTCCGTCATGCCAAAAATCACCAAGCTGCGATCGACTTCCGCCTGGGTGAGCAACTGGCTGCGATGGTCTCTGATATCAAGTCCGATGCGGGCCATGGCTTTGACCGAATTCGCCGAGGCCGGATCACCCGCATAGGCCGCCAATCCGCCGGAGACTACTTTTAGTTTTTCGAGTCCGCCGCCGCGCTTCGCCATCGCGGCACGCAGCAACCCTTCGGCCATCGGACTACGACAGGTATTTCCTGTGCAGACAAACGTCACGGTATCTCGCTCCACGGCCATAGGCATCAAGATGCGGGAGAACCTCCGAGGTTCAAGAGTTCAAAGCACCCCGTCGCGCCGTAATTGCCGATAACCGATGTCGCGGCGGTAATGACAGCCTTCAAAATGAATCTGGGGCACGACAGAGTAGGCCCGCTCAGCGGCTTCGGCCAAGGTCTTCCCATGCGCCACCACGCCTAAGACCCGACCCCCAGTGGTCACAACCTGTCCGCTGGGGAGGCGCTTAGTGCCACCATGGACGATATCCACCCCTTCTGGAAGCTGGGTCGGCAGGGAAATGACATCTCCTTTACGGATTTCACCCGGATAACCGCCCGCCGCCAAGACGACAATAATCGTGGCACCCGGACGGAGTTTGACGGCCGATGCCTTAAAACGCCGCAAGGCGATGTCTTCCATGATTTGCACCGGGTCCGTCTCGAGCGAGGGCATCAGCACCTGGCATTCGGGGTCACCAAAGCGCACGTTAAATTCGACGACCCGCGGCCCAATCGAAGTCACCATGATACCGACGTAAAGCGTACCGCGATAATCAATCCCATCAGCTTTCAATCCGCGCAAAGTCGGTACGATGATTTCTTCCCGCAGACGACGTTCCACTTCGGCGGTGACGACCGTGGTAGGCGCATAAGCACCCATCCCGCCCGTGTTCAAACCCGTATCACCTTCGCCGACGCGCTTGTGATCCTGGCTCGGCGGCAGCATCAGATAATCCTCTCCGCAAACCATCAGCATGATGGAAGCTTCTTCGCCCTGCATGAATTCTTCGATGACAACTTCGTCACCCGAGGCGCCGAAAATCTTGGCCTCCATCATCGCGCGCAAAGCAGCCTCAGCTTCCGCATGGGTCAACGCGATCACGACACCCTTGCCTGCCGCCAGACCAGATGCCTTGATCACGATGGGGAGGGGCTGTTGACGAACATAAGCCAAAGCGGGTTCCAACGTATCAAAAGTGGCTGAAGCCGCTGTCGGAATCTTATGCCGGAAAAGAAAATCCTTAGTGAAGGCCTTACTGGCCTCCAACCGTGCCCCTGCAGCTCTTGGCCCATAAGCAGGGATGCCCGAGTCTTCCAAGACATCGACGACCCCGGCCGCCAGCGGCACCTCCGGGCCCACGATCACAAAATTCGTCCCCGTTTGGCGGACAAGCTCCAGCACGGCGGCGGAGTTATTAACATCGACCTCCAAGCACTCGGCCTCCAACGCCATCCCGCCATTGCCGGGAGCCACGCGGACGTGCGCGACGCGCGGACTGCGCAAGCAGGCCTTAAGTAAAGCGTGCTCACGGCCGCCCGAGCCAAGGATCAGAACATCAAGTTTTCCCTGCGTTGCCATACCCTTAGTTGTGAGGGACTAGCGTCTAATTGGAACACAAAACAGGACCGGCTCATTTCTGAACCGGTCCAGCCTAAATTGGTGCTCAGGCCGGGACTTGAACCCGGACACCTTGCGGCACATGCACCTCAAGCATGCGTGTCTGCCATTCCACCACCTGAGCAATAAAGGAAGGTGGACGGTGGAAGACCCGGGCCACGGTGCAAGAAAAAAGCGATTGTTCCAACGCTTGCCAAGCGGACTTCTTTCCCAAAGAACCTATACCTCCATGTCCACCGACCCGGCCGAAAACAACCCTCCTCAGGAAAAGTCCTTTGAACTGGACCTATCCTCCCTTGGTTTTGGCCCATCTTGGGTCAGCGGACCCGCTGAGAAGGTAAGCTCCGGCAATGGCGGCCCACGTCGCGATGGCGATCGTCCTCGTTTCCGTGACGGTCCAGGCGGAGAACGTCGGGGCCCTCCGCGCGACGGACAAAGCCGCGGCCCTTCGCGCGATGGTCCAGGCGGACCCCGTCGCGATGACCGTCGGAGCGATCCCCGCGGAGATTCCCGCGGCCCACGCCAATGGCAGGATGATGCTCCTCAATTCCGTCCCGTCGTTGCTTCGGCGTTTTTCCCGGACGATGCGAAGTTTGAAATTCTCGGCGGCGCGATGAAGAAGAGCAAGATGACCTACGAGCTCTTCGAGGTCGCACGTTTGATCTTAGACAAAGAAGACCGCCTCTCCATCGTCATCCGTCACCTCGACGCTGACGTCCGCCCTGACGCCCTACTCGCGGTCTCGCTCCCAGACGGCCACCCCTTCCTCACCGAAGCCGAAGCGGTTTCGCACGTGATGTCCCGCCACCTCGATAAATTCTTCGATGTCGTCGAAGTCGAAGTCGAAGCTCCCAAGGGTTCTTTCCTGATGGTCGCGAAGTGTCGCGAGACCGGCAAGTTGCTCGGCGCTCCGACCCACCACAGCTACCAACGCAATCTGCGCGAACACCACGCACGTCATTGCCCCAACGTCCCGTTTGATCGCTTTAAAGGCGGGCTGGAGATGATTCGCGAACAGGAGTCAATCGACGCTTGGCTCAAATCTATGTCGACGCGGAGCGAGTACGCTCCGAAAGATCGCAAAGAAGGCGAACCGGAACGCCTCGAATCCATCGACGCCGCGCGCGGCTTCTTGCTGGCCTTCCGTAAAGACCAGGTCGTCAAACTACATCCGTGGATTCGTTTCGCCGGCCGCTTACTCGAGGAATTAAATCCTGGACCCCTCCGTGACTCCGTGCGTTTTGCCCTCGAAAATCAGCGCGTCTTCCCTCTCGAAACCGCCAACGGCATCCGTGGCCGCCTCCGCAAGGAAGGCTTCCATCTCTATAAGAAAGGCTCCAAGGGCATTACCTACGCCTGTAGCGTTCGCCGCCGATGCCGCGACCCTAAGGCCACCTTCAGCGATTCGATGGCCAAGATCTTCGACGCTCTCGATCGCAAACCAGCCCAACACGCCAAGGACATCGTGCTTTCGATTGCCGGCGAACAAGCGGAAGACGCGGCCAAGACGGCAGTCCTCGCAGACCTCAGCTTCTTAATCGGAGAAGGCTATATCGCCAATTTACCCGACGGCCGCCTCTTCGCCCAACCAATCCTCAGCTCTCAAGCTCAGGCCAAGGAAGAAGCCGCGAACGACGACGCGACGGAAGAGAGCAAGTAAGCGCGAAGGCGCGCAGCGCTCCTTCGAGTGGACACGTGGGCAAGTTGGCACGTGGGCAAGGGGATAAAACAAAGGGAGACCGGAGACCGGGATGATTAGCTACGGGCATTAACACCCTAGCCAATCATCCGGCCTCCCTTTGGCTTTTGCTAACCTCCCCGTGTCACCGTGTCACCTTGTCCCCTGGAAATAAGAGCTTCGCTCTTATTTCCAATTCTCTGCGATCCACGACGTCGGCAGCACGCGGCGATACCACTTGCCGCTTCGGCCGACGAGCGCATCGGGCGGATTCGGCAGACCATGGAAGACGACGATTTTCGCGCCTGCGGGAATCTCGGGTGCCTGCCAGAACGAGAACGGGAAAATTTTAACGCAATGCTTCTTGAAACTGCGGCACCAAGTCTCGGGCCAGTAACTAACCTTGCCCTGCGCACTCAGGTGCGCGGTAAGGAACTCCTGCTCGTTACGGTGACGCTGGCGCACGGCGTCCAGGTTCGTACGGAAATATTCGAGGACGTCGGGATACGTGCCAGCGCGCCAGCGGTAGACGGATGAGTTGCCGGTGTAGTCGCCTTTCTGCCAATCGCGGATGATGAGAAAATCACCGGGCTGCGCGAAGAACGAATCCATGTTGCCGACGATGACGATGTCGATGTCGAGGAAGAGGATATCACCCTTGAGCTCGGGGCCGCCAGGTGCGGTCAGCGCCGGCGAGAACGAAACAAGCTTGGTCCAGCCACGCTCCGGAGCACCGGCAGGCAGCTCAAGGCTGGGGATTGGGAACGTCTCGATGCCGGCGTTGAGACCGGTCTTGTCGTCCGTCAGGCACACGAAGCGATGAGGGATAGTGAGGTGGCGACTCACCATGGAGTGTAGTCGGTTTACGTATTCAGGGCCGTATTTCTTACCCCACTTCATGCAAAGGATGGTCGCCATGCTGCCGTCAGCGTGGCGAAAGACCGCCTCTGCTCCAGCCTGTTCTCAGCCCCCTTGCAGACCCCTTCCCGCTGGGCATAATGATAGAGATCATGAGCGATGACTTCGATGGAGACAGCGACGACAGCGAATACGGCGAGGGCGGTATCCCGCCGGACAGGGAAGACGACATCGAGGAGCGGATCCGCCAAGAGGTGGATGAGAGCACGGGCGACCTCTACGAGGACTCTCGCCCGCGCGCTGGCGGNNGCCCTAGTTCTGTATCTGGGTAGGGCCGAGTATCCCTGCTCGGCCGCCGCCGGCCAAGGATGGCCAGCCCTACCAAGAGTCAGCTATGTCGTGACGCGGTCCCGACCCTACCCCATGCCCACGTGTCACCTTGCCCACGTGACCCCTCGAAAGTGCAACGCGCTTTCGCTCACTTGAGCGACCGCAAGAATGCCACTAGGTCGAGCAATTCCTGCTCCGTGAACATGGCATCCAAACCTGCCGGCATGAGACTCGTGGTAAGTTGCGTGGAAGAAGCGATGGATTCCTGGGCAAGCAGGCGCTTTTGACCGGAGGCTTCGACGATTGTCACGCCCTCGGCGGAACGACCCTTGATCAAACCAAGTACGCTCGTGCCGTCGCTCATCTGGAACGAGTTCAGGTCGTAATCACGTGCGATGCTATTACTCGGGAAAAGAATACTTTCAATCAGTTCCCGCTCGACGCGAATCCCGCCGATCTTCGAAAGATTCGGACCGACTTCGTTACCAACGTTACCGATTTTATGACAGGCGATGCAGGCGCCTTTACCGGCTTCGAAATTACGACGGCCCGTGGCGGCATCACCTTTCTTCACCGCCGCCAAAGCCAACGCCCCCATGCGCTCTTTTTTAGTCTCATTGACCGCTAAGGCCGCATCAAAGGCCGGTTCCAGGATTTCATAGACATCCCTTGGAAGAAAACCGAAGGCCTTACGGACCAGATCGGGACTAAAGGTGCCAAGCAAAGGCGACTTGGAGTAGGCCGTCGCGATTTTCTTTCCGAGCGCCACATTCACGTTCTTATAATTCTGAGGGAGCGCGAGCGCCACCAGCAGTTCGCTTTGCTCCAATGGTCCGGTCGTGGGTAAAATCGCCAGATAGGCCTCCCACTGCTCAGCCGTGAGCTGAGTATTGGCCAGACGCGTCGCCGCATCCATGCGCAATCCCGGACTGGCCGGATCGACCAGCAATTCGGAAAGTAATTTGAAGGCGGGTTCGCTCAGCGCGTTACCGGTGCCAGAAAGCGCCAGTAAGGCTTTTAAACGAAGCGTGGAGGGCTTTGTGATATCGGCGGCGATGGCGTTCAACGGCGCATCGTAACGCTTATCCTTCACCCGGGCTATGGCATCGAGCAAGAGCGGCGATGCTCCCTTGGCAAGCATGGTTTCAAGCGGCCGCGCCCAAGCCTTGGAGTCGACTTTTCCAGCCTGAGCGGCGATGGCACGCAAAGCGGCTTGCTGCACAAGGGGCTTCGCATGCCCCAGCATCGTGGCGATGACCTTCGCTACCTCCGACTTACCCGCCAAGACCGCCGAGAATTTTTCCAAGGCCGCAACCTGGGCGGACGATGGTGCATCACCCTTCAGCCAACCCACGAAAACCGGAGCCAAGAGCTTAGCGGCATCCGGGGCTTTGATCAAAGCGAGATAAGCATTCCGAGCAAGCCCCGCATCTTCGGCGGCCGTCTGGCTCACGGCGAACTTAAGAATCTCAGGATAGTCGGCCTGCTTGGCGCGGGATTGGGATACGATACGGAGAAGACGAGCTTGAGCCAAGTTGCCCTTTGTTGCGGTCAAATCCTCTGCCGTGAATCCCGCAAGACGTATGCCAGCGGTCAAGAGAGCATGCTCCAGCACGGCATCCGCTTCGCGCGAAAGCAGTCCGCGGATCGCTTCGGTGATCGCTGGAGATTTTGCTTCACGGAAAGTCAGCCCTTCGAGGCCGCGGCGAACCTCCGCCTGATCGGCAGATGAAAGTTGCACCAGCAACTCGGCCTCGGACTTCGACTTCTCGAGTACGAGCGGCTTATGCGCCGCACGAAGTGCAGCATGGTCAGCCTTACCTTCGGCCGTCCGACGAAGCCGATAAATCATCCCGGGGACATTAGCCGAGCCCTGCAGACTCGAGGGACAATGCGAATACCAAGTACCGCTATCAAAGACAATGAGCGAGCCATCGACATCTTCCATGACGTCGGTGAGGTGCGCGCCCTTCCGATCAACGGTGAAGAATTCGTGCTCAGTCGTACGATAGGTCGCCCCTTCCTTCTGCATCTCGTAGCGTAGGACTTTTTGCGAATTATACATCGAGACTAAGAGCTCGAGATTGGCCGGGTCGGCGGCCCACGGTTGTCCATCCAAGGCCAGGCTGTTAGCATTCTTCCAGAAAATGCAGCCGCTGGGCACCATGTGCCCAAGCTCGCGCAGGATGGGCATGCGTTCGTGCGTGCGGGGAAGATCTTCGATGATGCGCAAGAAATCTGGTCGTTCATAGACGCCGCCGATTTGCCACTGCATCAGGGTGTCAACGCGCGGGCTGCCGAAATAAAGATTGGTGGTTCCGATGAGTTCGCCGGTTGGCGTGAAATCGAGACCGGTGGGATTATCGGCGCAGCCCAGAGCGTGCCAGCGGATATCGGAGCCGTCCGGCTTCATCGACCAGATGCCGCTATTGAGACCTTCGTGGACGGGCGTGCCGTCTTTTTGCTTAATGTCATGACCCTTGCGGCCGTGCGTCCAATAAAGTCGACCGTCGGGGTGGAGACGCGGACCATGACAATCCGCGCTATTTGCCGTCCACTGGAAGCCGCCGACGATGAGTTCGCGCTTATCGGCGATGCCGTCTCCGTCGGTATCGGTGAACTTCCAGATGCCCGGGGTGTCTGTCACATAAAGACTACCGTCCAAAAAATAGGCGCCCTTCGGGTACGCGAGTTTGTCCGCGAAAACCGTGCTGTGCTCATAGATACCGTCGCCATCCCGGTCCTCCAAAAGAAGAATCCGGTTCGGGCGCTCAGTTTCGAATTTCTTTGGACTCCAATTTACGCCAGCTGAATCGCCTACGAAGAGGCGACCTTGGTCATCGACGCATCCCATTGTGGGATTGGCTACCATTGGAGAGGTGGCGGCGACGACCATTTCAAAACCCCGTGGGAGTTTGTATTTTGGAGAGGCCTGCGCGACCTGCTCCTGACTGAGATCCATGATTGGTGGGCGCGAAGCATAGGCGGGAATCACCTCGGCATCTCCGTGTGCCGGGGCCGCTGGCTTGGCCACCGACCATTTCTCCTTAAAACCTCCGAGTGGATAAAGTTCATAACGACGCACGAACATCTCTGCGGCTTCCACTTGCAGCAAGATACGTCCCTGGCTGGGTTTGCACTCGAAAGCTTCGTTCACCTTCACTCCGTTGACGAAATATTGTAATGTGTCGCCTTTTGCGATCACCTCAAAACGGGTCCATTGACCGGAGGGAGATTCGACGTCGTCCTTGCCCCGGAAACCTTTCACGTCCTTCCAGTTAGCCGCCCGCTTCTGCCAGTTCAGTCGACCCGTGGTCATCGTGCGGCGCGGCGCCCCAGGCGTCCAAATCGTCTGCTTATTGGAATCGATGCCGACTTCGGCGCTCAAGGAACAGGTCAACGTCGTACCATCGGCAAGTTTCGGAGAAAGCACGAGGATATCGCCCACGCCACCTTCGATGATCTGGGCTTCGAAACTCGCCATCCAACTGCCGCCCATCGTTCCTTGCGGACCCCAGCAGTGGACCAAGATGCCGTTATCCCGCGAAGCTTTCTCGCGCTTACCCCAAGTCTTCTCACCCCACTTGAATTCGACAACCAGGTGGTAGTCTTTGAAACTATCGTTGGTCGTGACGCCGCCGTAGCCGTTACCACTGACATGGAAGAGGCCATCGGCATCGAACTTGAAGACGTTCTGGGCGTCATCATGGATGTCAGACTTCGGATTGATGTGGTACTCGACCTTGCCAGCACGGATTAACTCAAGGACGTTGATTTTTTGGGTGACCGTCTGAGCGACCGGCTCGGGCGGAAGCACGATTTTAGCGACGGGCTCCTTGTCGGCGGCAAACAATCCGGTAAAGAAAAGCAGCGCTGACGCGAAGACGGCGAGGGTTGGGGTGTTCATGGGGAAAGATAAAGGCAGGAGCGGAGAGGTTATGTTCCCAACCTCCTTACCCAATTCAACACATTCGCATCAATTGAGCGGAATATGTCATTATCGGAGCAGGAAAAGATGCAAGGCAGGCGACGACCGCAATACACCTGATTAACCGAGCCTCTGGGCCACTTCTTACGTGCCTCTTCTTCCGGGCATTCGACGCGCTTACTTCCCGTATTCCTTCACGGCCCAATCTTTAAAGGCAGCTTGAGCCTGGCTACCTTTGCCGGGGAAGCCCTGGTGCTGCACCATCCAAATCAATACCAAGCCGTTCTTCACTCTCACATCCATGTTGGTCGCCTGGGCGCCACCGTGACCGAAACCCTCCGGAGTCACCTGCAGACCGAAGCCGTAACTCTGCGGCAAAGCGGCTGGCGTCTGACGCGAAGTGAGCGCCTCGAAAGATTTCTGGCTGAGATAGCGCTTCCCGTCCAGTTCGCCGCGGTTCAATAACATGCGACAGAATCGCGCGGTATCCGTAGCCGTGGAGAAAAGCCCGCCGGCTGGCATCGGGAAACGATGCTGGCGATCAGTCAAATCATCCTGCAGTTGTCCCAGCGAACCGCGCTCCAGTTTTTTCTTGGTGCCATCGGGCTTATAGGTCAGAGCAAGCCGGGAGACCTGTTCGGCGTTGGGCCAGAAGGTCGTATCCTTCATGCCTAAAGGATCAAAGAGGCGCTGCTGCATGAAAGTCTCATAAGGCATGCCGCTGACGACTTCGAGCACGCGGGCGGCAGTATTGATGCCGGCGTTGGAATACTGGTAATGCGTGCCGGGCTGCGTCGCAAGCGGCGCCTTCGCATAGGTCTTCACGGCTTCCGCCAAGGGAAGGCCATCGAGCGTGGGCTTTTCCTCGTCGGATTTGAACGGCAATCCGCTCACATGAGAAAGCACTTCGCGGATGGTAATCGGATGCACGGTCGGCTGGGACTCAGTTACAGCCGGTACGACAGCCTTGGCAGCTTGCTCCTTCTTCTTGCCCTTAGCCTCAGCCTTAGAATCAGGTTTCGGCGGGGCGACGCGCTGGCCCTTGAACTCGGGCAGGTATTTCTCAACTGGATCGTCGAGCGCGATCTTCCCTTCGTCGACCAACATCAGGACGGCGACGGCGGTCATGCACTTAGACTGCGAAGCGATCCAGAAGAGCGCGTCAGCCTGCATGGGCTTATGGGCGGCGATATCCGCGAAGCCTTCGGTCGTCACGCTCAAGACCTTATCCTTATCCGCGACGAGCATCACCGCACCGGCGAGTTCTTCCCGTTGTACGAACGGTGCGACGACGGAGTCAGCGGCAAAACCGCCGACGGACAGTAGCAAACTCAGGAACAACACAGGGGTACGCATGACCGTATTGTCCCGCCCTGCCCTCCCGAGGCAAACCAAAGCCCTATCGATAAAACGACAACCGTTAAGGCATCAGGGCCGCCCCTAGATGAGTTAAGCTTTATCTCGTCGACTTCAGGCCCACCACGGCGGCCTTCAAATCCTTCGTCCGTTCCTTGATGTCGCCCGACGCATCCATCGGCTGACCGATGACGATCCTGACCCCCCGACGATAAAACGGCCAGAGGCAGAACAAAAGTATGTTTTGGTAGGTGATAGGAATCCGCATGATCCAACAACCTGGGTAACTACCATAACTAAAATAAACGGGCACGAGCGGCACACCGGCCTGTTGCGCGATGCGCACCGCACCCGTCTTGAACGGTAGCACGGATTGGCCGTGGGCCTCCACGAGACCCGTCGGACAGATCGCCACCGTCTGGCCGTCCCGCAGCAAAGCGACCGCCTCGTCGATTGATACCCGCACGAAGCCCCAGCGTCGGGTCAGATTTTTCAGGAAGGGAAAAGTAAGGACCAACGGATCGACCAAAAGCCGGGACGACGCGCGCATAACTCCGAACAGGAAGACATCGCGATAACTATGATGATTAGCACAAAGCAGCACTGGCCCCGGAGGCACTGAGCCGACCACGTTCACCTTACCGACGAGCAATCGCACCACCCAGCGGGCCGGACGGGGAATGAAGGATGGCGCGTCCAGCATGCCTCAGCCTGCCGAAGCCCGCCGACGAATGCAATCCAACCCCAAACCGCCAAGCAGCCTGAAACCTGCGCCAAGGTAAGGATTTGCCGCATTTACCCGACAGATTACGGACAAACCATAAAGTCACTCCCCAACAACCGCCGGAAGCGCAAGCCGTCGGTATCGAAAATAACGATGGGCCCATCGAAAGATTGACGCATTGGATGGCCCTCCAAGCCATTAATACAGTAGACACCTTATCCTAAATTTTATATTTAGTATTTAATATAATATGTTTTGGCGAAAAATCATCCTGTGCCTCATCGGTCTCATCTTCGGCATGTCCGCCGCCCGGGCACAATCCACTCTCTTCGAATCGGATAATGCTTACGGCTTCTACGAGTACAACGGCATCCGTTACTATCGTCATTCCTTTTACGGACGGGTCTATGGCGGCAAAGAAATCGAAATCAGCGCCCAGTTCGATATCGGGAAAATCGGAGCCGCAGGACGCAGCGAAACCGCAAACGACTTCACCCGCATCTGGGAGGCGTTCCGTAAAACGCACGACTTTAACGATGGCGGTGAGTTCGTTGATCTCAAGGATGGTAACGCTGCAGATAATAAGTTTTCCCAGAATGCATTCCTTTACCTCGTAAACCAAAGTCATCCTTCAGTCATCGTTTCTACGGTCGAACAATGCAAGCGATGCGCCGGACAAGGCAGCAAAAGGACCTTGGTTGA
>DKND01000072.1:39785-39912 GCA_002470605.1 Opitutia bacterium UBA7397 | reverse complement strand
TGTTGGGCTTCCGGATCCATTAAGGTGAATCGAACCTATTTCTTATCGTATTCTGGAGCCTTACCTGAGCGTCTGTTACCTCCCCCAAAACCTAAAGCACTCAGTAAACCTGTGGCTCAGGCCAACA
>DKND01000072.1:37797-39749 GCA_002470605.1 Opitutia bacterium UBA7397 | reverse complement strand
ACGTCTCAGGGTGAACTTTCGATTCCCAGCAGCACCGCAGGGGTCCGTCCGGCACCCACCCTTGAAGCTGAAAGAAGGCTGAAAATCCTAACGGATAAAGCCTTAGCTGGTGACGTCGAAATCCAATTTCTTCTGGGCAAGTCTTATTTCTCCGGCAACGGCGTCCCCAAAGACATCGATGAAAGTTTCAAGTGGTACAAGATGGCCGCCAAACACGGCTTAGCCGTCGCCCAGTTAAGCCTTGGTATCGCCTACGACTCAGGCTTTGGCGCACCAAAAGATTTCATCGAAGCCTACGCTTGGTATAACATCGCTGCCGCCCGAAACAACGAAGCCATCGCCGCGCGCATCACCTTAGAAAAAACCTTATCCAGCGATCAGATCAACGAAGGCCAGAAGCGGACGAAAGAAATCCTGGCCGAGATCGAAAAATTAAAGAATGAAGAATTGGTTGAGCGCGAAAAACAGTCCCACCTCGGTCGCTAAGGCCTCGCCTTGCCCTTCCATGAATTGCAGCCGCTTCCTTCTGATGATGACGTTAGCTTGTTCCTTCCTGTCCGGGCGCCAACTCGTCTTCACTCAGATAAATTCAGCGCAATTCAGTTCGTTCAAAATCGAAGCTGAAGACGGCGATAAGATTGCTCAAAATCTGGTCGGTATTTGCTACTACAAGGGCTATGGCGTACCGCGGGATTTCGAAGAAGCCGTAAAGTGGTGGAAGAAATCTGCGGAACAGAATTTCGCCTTGGCCCAATATAATCTCGGTAACGCTTACACCGCCGGCGAAGGCGTCAACCGGAGCTCTGAACTCGCGGCTCGGTGGTATCTCTTGGCCGCCCATCAAGGTTTGGCTGATGCGCAATTAAGCATCGGCTTAGCTTATAAATACGGTGACGGGGTGAGAACCGATCTCGCGGCGTCGATCACCTGGTTGAGGAAATCCGCCGATCAAGGGTTCGCCCTGGCCCAATTCCACCTCGGCGCAAGTTACTACAACGGTGAAGGCGTCGACAGCAATCTGGTTGAAGCCTACGCTTGGTATTCCATCGCGTCCTTGAAGATGACCGATCCGACTATGGCGCGCGACCTCCTCGAACGGATTTTGGATCGCAATCAAATCAGTGCCGGAAAGAAACGTGCCGCTGAACTGATAAAATTCATCAAATAATCGTTCTTATTTCGTCTTGGCGGCCAAACTGCACGAACAGTTACCCTAAAAGCGGCGATGTTAAATCAGATTGGAGGAGCGGACGGGCTTGATTCCGCTGCACTTCGGCCCTCTTGGCTCAAGATTGGCAGAAACGCTTGCACGGCCCAGTGACCCTCGCCGAACCCATCAGCATACACGAAAGCGTGGTCGCGGGCCAGGGAACATGGCTAGTCGGCTCGCTCATTCACGAGTCTGCCGGGCAAGACCCGAGAAGTAACCCGGCGTATTAAACTCGCAACTCAGCACCGTTCCCGGGGTTCTATCCAAGCACCTTTACCATGATCACCTTCGCCCGCCTGTTCCGCACACACGCCCTGCTTTGCTTGCTCGCACTCGTGCTGCTATCCCCTGCCGCTAGAGCCCAGGACGCAAAGCCCGCGCCTGACGCCCCGGCATCGGCCATCACTCCGATCTACACTCAGAAGGAGACGTCCGAGTTCACCAGTCTAACCAAGGACACGCTCGAAGCGCTCGCCGCTGGTAAGAAAGAGGCGATGGTCGCCAAGCTCACCGACCTCGAGACGGCCTGGGACGAGAAGGAGAACGCCCTGAAACCCCGCGACGAGAAACGCTGGACGACGATCGACAAGACGCTCGACAAAGCCATCTCGGCCTTGCGCAGCAGCAAATACAACGCGCCCAAGGGCAAGGCCGCCTTGGAACTGCTAGTGAAGGAAATCGCAGAATCCACGAAGCGATGAGGCTGCCTCTACTCGTACTGCTGTTCCTCGCCGCCGCGACC
>DKND01000072.1:5784-37789 GCA_002470605.1 Opitutia bacterium UBA7397 | reverse complement strand
GCGATGCACAAGCTGGGCTGGGCCTACGAACATGGTGTCGGCACCAACCGCAACAACGCGGAGGCCCTGCGCTGGTATCGCAAGGCCGCGGAAGGCGGCGATGCCGCCTCCCAGGAGGGACTCGGCCAAGCTTACCTTCACGGAGACGGCCTCGCGATTGATCAAAGGCAAGCCGTGCAATGGCTCGAAAAGGCCGCGCTCCAAGGCCGTGGCTCGGCTCAGTTCGCCTTAGCCGAATTCTACGGCGGCGAACTCCGTTTCGTGACCACGAAATACATCGAGGCCTACGCCTGGGCTCACCTCTTTGCCAAGAATCAGCCGAAGGAGGCGAAACTCGCCCGACATGAGTCTTTCCTCAAGTCAATCGACAACCAACTCGTCGACAAGTTGATGCTTGCCGACGCCCAAAAGCGCCTAGCCGAACTCGAGAAGAGCCTCGCCGCCAACACACCGCCGAAGAAGCACGACGAGAGCAGAAAGTAAGCTGGAAGCTCCCAAACGCAGAAGGCCGGCGGAAACGCCGGCCTTCTGCGTTTACCCTATTGATTTATTCAACAACTAGAAGGAAAATTGGCGGAGAGGAAGGGATTCGAACCCCCGGTACCTTGCGGTACGCCTGATTTCAAGTCAGGTGCAATCGACCACTCTGCCACCTCTCCATGCGTGTCAGTCAAATCCTCATGAGGTCTTTCCTCAAGCCCATTCGGTGGCTTTCCCTGGGCTATCTCCCCAATTCACTTCACGCCAGCTTCCCTACTCTAATGCGTGATGAGCACCTGCGAACGCGTCGAAGAGATCGAAGGCCCGTATGGGCCTTTTGCCATTGGCGAGCGCGCCATCCAACGCCTCTGGGCGGCCGGAGAAGTTCGCGGCCCGATGTCATCGACCACGGGCACTGCCATTGAAATCATCCACCCCGGAGATTGGAATCGCGGCGCTGGCCCAGACTTTCTGGGCGCAGTCATCTCACTGAACGGTAAACAGGTGCGTGGTGATATCGAGATTCACCTACGCTGGTCAGATTGGCAGGCCCACGGCCATGATGTGGATCCGAATTTTTCCGGGGTAATCCTGCATGCGGTCTTACTTCCCGGTTGTAAGACCGTCACGACCCTCAGCGGCCATCGGCCTGAAACCTTGGTACTGCTGCCTCACTTACCACGCGACCTCGAAGACCTCGCCGAAGAGGACGCTCTCTTGGAGCTTCGTGGCCGCTCGGGCGAAGTGGCCCGTCGCGTCCTAGCAGCGGAAACGAATATTTCTTTCGGCCTTCGCCAACGCGCCGCACAACGCTTCAAAGCGAAAACGTATTACGCCCGGCAACGCATCAAAGAAATCGGCTGGGAGGGCGCTTGTCATGAAATGTTCGTCGAATCGCTCGGTCTCGGAGGCAACCGGGCGCCGATGTGCGAACTCGCCCGATCACATTCCACCGAACAGATGCTCCTCTTAGGCCTGGACGCCCTTTACATGGAGAAATGTGGGCGTTGGCGACTGCGCGGGTTGCGTCCCGCAGGACATCCTTATCGGCGGCTCGCGCAATACTTGGAATTAAACCGGCGTCAGCCGGAATGGCGCAAACGTCTCCGCGCCTGGGCGGAGACAACCGACAGCACGCCCCTTCCCTCTCTGCGGCGGCGGCTCATCGATGATGTCCTTTCCTGCGTCTTACCCGATGGTCGCGCGGACACGCTTTGCATCAACGCTCTCTTTCCTCTCCTCCAAACAAAGTCACCGGACTACGAGCAACGTTGGTTGGATTGGCCGCCAGGCAACCATCCGGAAGATGTCCAAGATGCCCGTGGACTGATTGGTCTGACTGGCCCCTCGCGCAACTGGGAGATTCAGGGCATCCTTGACGTCCTTCGCCGAACGGGAACTGCGGCTCACACCAAGCCCACTTAAGCCATCATTTTGCGCACCCTCTCGAGCGAAATCGCTAGGCGATCCACTTCCTCGAGGGTGTTATAGAAGGCAAACGAGGCACGAGCGGTACCACTGATGCCAAGGTGTTTCATCAGAGGCATGCAGCAATGATGTCCGGTTCGAATCGCAATCCCATCCGCATCCAAAAGTGTACCGACATCGTGAGGGTGTCCACCTTCGAGCAGGAAAGAAATGACGGCGACCTTCTCGGGCGCTTCGCCCACGATTGTCAGGCCTTTGATGGCCTTGAGACGCTCGGTCGCGGCGGCGAGAAGTTTCTGCTCATGCGCATGCGCTCCCGTTTGACGCGGCATAAAATAATCTAAGGCCACCGCTAGACCCAAGACCCCGGCGATGTGAGGCGTGCCAGCCTCAAAGCGCTCCGGTGCCTCGCGATAAGTCGTGCCGTCGAAATCCACCTTACGGATCATATCGCCTCCATATTGATAGGGCGGCATGGCGTCCAAGAGCTCCGGACGGCCCCAAAGCACGCCGATACCGGTCGGACCAAAGGTCTTGTGGCCGGAGAAGACGTAAAAGTCGCAACCGAGCGCGGGGATATCGACCTTGAAATGCGCGGCGGCCTGGCAGCCGTCAATCAGCACTCTGGCCCCTACTGCCTTCGCCAAACGTGTCATCTCCATCGCCGGATTCACCGTACCCAAAGCATTAGACACATGGGCAAAGGCCACCAACTTCGTCCGGGGTGAAAGGAGTTTCTTAAAAGCCTCGAGATCGACCTCGCCCCTCGGCGTGACGGGGGCGACGACCAACTTGGCACCCGTCCGTTCGGACACAACCTGCCAAGGAACGATATTGGCATGGTGCTCGAGATGAGTGATCAGGATTTCATCGCCGATCTGGAGCTGTGTGCGGCCCCAGCAATCGGCGACCAGATTGATACCTTCGGTCGCTCCGCGCACGAAGACGCAGCCGCGAGCATCTTTTAAGCCTAAGAATTTTGCGACCGTATGGCGGGCCGTTTCATAAGCCGTGGTGGCTTGCTCGCTGAGTAAATGTACCCCGCGATGGACGTTCGCGTTACTTTCAGAATAGTAACGCGACAAAGCCTGGATCACGGCAGTTGGCTTCTGTGCCGTCGCCGCATTATCCAAATAAGTCAGCGGCCGTCCATGCACCGAACGTGCCAGGATGGGGAAATCTTGCCGGATGGTGGCGATGTCGAACTCGGACATGCGGCTGAACGTATGAGGAGCCGCGAGGGGCGCAACCGGGAAGCGAAATTAGGGACTCGGAGGCAGACGTACAGCCTTCCGAATGTAGGTCGGCACATCAATGTCCTGGCCGTCGATAAAAGTCATCGGGGTACCGCCAAACAGACCACGGCGCATCGCCTCTTCGGTCGCAAACTCAAACATCGGCTGAGAGGGATCACCAGCCTTAGCCCCCTTCTTGGCTTTGGCCGGACTCTTGGGCGCCGGAAGCGAAGCGCCCAATACCGAAACCTCGATACGATCTCCGAGCTCTGGATTGACGCGGGCGCAGACGATGGTGGAGGTCTCGCCACCAAAACGTGTCCGGACTGCTGCTACTGCTTCAAAGGCTGCGGTCGTCGTCAAAGTCGGACCTCCCGCCACATGGACGAAGAGCGAAGCGACTTTCGTGACCGAACTCGGACCATGCGCCAAAGGACATTCACAGGCGGCACGGGCAGCCTTCATCGCGGCGCCCTCCCCAGTTCCCACCCCAAAAGCAAAGAGGGTCGGTGAGCCAGGGTTGGCCAGAATCGAACGCAAGGCCGCTGGATCAGCCGCCACCAATGCCCCCGGGGCAAAAGCACCCGCAAGCGCACGCAAGGCGCCGCCTACCCAAGTATCCGCTGCGGCAAACGATTCCGAAAGCGGAGCGTCGGCGGCGACTTGCTGTAAAAGTAAATCGTTATGGACGACCACCAGCCCGTGACATTTCAAACCCAATACTCCCGTGGCTTCGTTGGCTTGGCGTTGGCGCCGCTCGCCTTCATGCGAAAAAGGCATGGTCGCGAACGTCAACACGGTCGCTCCGACCTCGGCGGCATAACCAGCGACGACGGCCGCGGCCCCGCTTCCAGTGCCACCACCAAGACCCGTGACCATCGCCACGATGGGTACGCCGGTAAAAGCCCGACGCAAGGCCGCCTCATCGGATTCGGCCGAAGCGGCACCTAAGGCCGCTTCGCCCCCCGTCCCCATGCCACGGGTTTGAGCCCGACCGATTTGCACGACCATGGCGCCAGGAATCTGCTGAAAGGAACGGGTGTCCGTATCGATCAGGGCCACTCCGATTTCAGGCGGTAATTGAGCGGCCAGCCGAGCGACGATCGAGCAACCCGCACCGCCTAAACCAACCAAGAGAATGGAGGGCGGACGTTCCATGATTTAGAAACGGAAGAGATCTTTGAGCGAAGCCAGGAAGCCTCGCTGACGACGGACCGGTGGCGGCGAATCGGTGATCGCGGCGGTCATGAGACCGACGACTCCCGCATACTCCGGCTTACGCAGCGAATCATTTTCGAAAGTCGGGACGCCGATCCGGGTCGGTAATTGCATGATGGCATGGACGGCGTCGGCCGCATCGGTCAAATTCGCCGAGCCCCCCGTCAAGATGATGCCCGCCGGCAGGAAATATTGGTCCAGCTTCACCGCGCGCCCCGGGAAAAGCTGGTCGAGATGCTGCATGATATCTTTCTTAACATATTCTATCGTCTCCTGATAGCGCAAGGAAAGCACCTGGGTGATTGTCCCGCGATTGAACTGCTGATCGCCGAGACCCCGGTCGCCGTCTTTCCAGATGGTCTGATTCGCGTCCGCCTCACGATGCATCGCCGAACCGAAACGAATCTTCAGATCTTCGGCCGTTTCGCGGCTGATCCGTAAAGCCACGCTCAGGTCGTTGGTCATATGTTCGCCGCCGACCGGAATCGAACCCGCACACAGGATGTGTTCCTTGTAATAAAGAATCCAATCGGTCGTGCCGGCACCCATGTCGATGACCAACACCCCTTGCTTATCGGAATCGCTCGCGGTCGCGCAGGCGGCCGCATGCGAGGCCAGGATGAAATCGCGGACCTTGACGCTCATGCCGTTCACCATCCCGACGCGCATGCGCATATTACCCTCTTCCATCGTCACTCGCCAGAAGTGGACTTCCAAACGCTTGCCTGCCATACCCACCGGATTGGCCACCGCGCGGCCGTCAATGGTCGTCGGCTGGCGCATGTAGAGCAACGTAGCTCGGCCGGCCGGCGGCTCCAGACGCTTCGCGGACGCGATGGCATCGGTGACATCCTTCGCAGTGACCTTACCGTCGTGCGCGGGAATCGCATGGATGCCCTTGATCCGTTCCCCTTCGGCAGCCGGTCCGGAAAGAGAAAGGTAGACCTGTTCGATCGAACGGCCCGAGCTACGTTCGACGTCGTTGATGACTTCATGCACGCAACGGTGAAGCCGTTCGAGATCGATCACGGTACCTTTCACCACGCCTTCGGTCCGACGTTCGCTAAAGCCCAGCATCCGTGCCTTACCATTGATCATCTGGCCGACGAGGCTGACGGTCTTATGGGTGCCGATATCAATGACCGCGATGAGAGAAGGAAGAATCTTAGGGGTCATCGGAGGGGTGCGGGCACGAGGCGGGGTTCGGGGACGGGCGGAGAGATGGTACGGTTTTGAATGGAAAGTTTCAGGACGTAAGCCTGGGCCGTCGCGCTCGGCATCCGCAGGTATTCTTCGATCTTGATCCGCGGCAAGAGCGCCAATTCCTTGCGCCAGTTAGCCGTGGAAAAAATGATGCCGACCAGCGGCGGACGATCCGTCGGTTGCGAGGCCGTCCGTACCGTCACGTTAAGATTCGACCCCGGAGCATCTTCTTGGGCGCCGAAACAATCGCGCAGCGAAACCGAAGCCCATTGCAGATAGAAACGCTCGTAACTCGTCCGGGCGGCCAGGAGAAACGGTCCGACCACTTCGATACCTTCGATCGCCATCTGATCGCCGGAGCCAGTTGAACGGAAATCCTGGATCTCCGGTAAGCTCCGAATGGTCTGCTCGGCATAGCCAGTACCCGCGAAGGTCTGCCCATCGGGACTGACCAGACGTACCACCATCGGTCCGCTCGGTGGCGCAGAGGCAATCTTGGCAACCGCGACCCGCTCGCGAAGCACGATTTCCAAAGTGCCATCGGCGCGCCGGCGCACATCGGCCGCCAGGACCTGATTATCCGCTTCCAAATCCGTCTTGATCGCCCGGACGTTCTTCGCGGCCCCTTCAACCCCGGCTGAAATCACTTTCTGTACGAAGGCTGCGGGTAAAAACCCATCGGTCTTATAACGGAAACTCCGGCCGGCGACGACCGGCACGGATTCATCGACCGAAAGATAGATCACGACGCCCAAGGCCGCAAAAAATAAAATACTGAGGACTAATGGCAGCCGACTCCGGACAGCGCGCTTACGACCGATATCATCTTCGGGCACCCGATTGACTTCTTGCGGCACAAGCGCGCGCCAATCCCGATCGGCGGGGCCCATGAAAGCGTCACGACGTTTACCTAAAAATCGATCAAAGAAGCCCATAGTTTATCGGGTTTGAGGCGCACGTGCGCGCGCCAAAGCGGGAGCAATCATTCGCCGAGCAAGGGAGGTGAAATCTAGGCCGAGACAGGAAGCGCTCTTCGGCATCAGACTGGTTTCGGTCATGCCTGGCATCGTGTTGATTTCGAGAAAATAGAAGTTTCCATCCGGCTCAAGAAAGACATCTGCCCGGGCAAAGTCACGACATCCGCAGGCCGCGAAGAGGGTTTCCGCCGCCAGTGCGATACCGGCCGCCTCCGCAGGGGTCACCGGGGCGGGATAACGGTAATCTGACGAGCCCTTGGTATATTTGGTCTTATAGTCATAAACACCTTGCAAAGGCACGATTTCGACCAGCCCCATGGCCTTGCCTTCAAGTAAACCAATCGACATCTCCCGTCCGACGAGCCGCCGTTCGGCCATCCATTGCCCCTCCGCGGGAATGTCAGCCAGCGCCGCGGCGAGCTCAGGCTGACCCTGGGTGACGTAGAGGCCCACACTACTCCCCTTGTCGGCGGGCTTAATGACGACTCTTTCTCCTAATTCTGCGATAAGCTTATCGGCCGATGGCTTGGCCTTACCGGCGAACACGAACTCTGGAATCACCGGAACCCCTACCCTCCTCATCAGCTGCTTGGTGGCGACCTTATCGATGCAAAGGCGACTGGCGGCCGCATCGCATCCGGCGAACGAAATACCACGCGCCTCTAATGCAGTCTGAATCTGTCCATCTTCACCATAGTCTCCATGAATCACCGGGAAAACCACGTGGCGGGTGCCATCAATCCATTCCGGAAGCTCGTTGGCGGCCAGCTCGACTAATCGAGCGCCGGCCATCACCGAAGCAACTGCCCGACCCGAACGAAGCGAGACTTCACGTTCAGGCGAAATCGCTCCACAAAGGATGATGATTTCTAGATCAGATTTCATAGCAGATCCTTCCACTCGCGTCCGAGTGCGATGATTTCAGGTTGAAGTTCCACTCCTTGGCTAAGTTTTACCGCGGCGCGCACGTCGCGCATCACCGAAATGAAGTCAGCCGACTTGGCATCCCCCGAGTTGACGAGGAAATTTCCGTGCACGGGCGAAACCGTCACGGCCCCAACCTGGTGACCCTTCAGTCCGCTGACTTCGATCAACCGTCCGGCCTTATCTGCCCCGGGATTGCGGAAAACACAGCCGGCGCTCGCTTCGCGTGGCTGCGAGGCGCGACGCTTAACGGACATCGTGTCCATGCGCTGGCGGATGAGTGTGCCGTCATCTTTACCCGAAGCACGGAGTACCGCCGAAAGGACCACGGCTCCATGCAATTGCGGGCAATCCCGGTAGAGCGCATCAAAACAATCGCGGCGGGCGGCACGCACCTGACCATGCGGAGCGAGCCATTCGATTGATTCGACGACATCGAAGATCCAGCCACCCATCGCACCGGCGTTCATCCGCAAGGAACCGCCGAGCGTCCCAGGAATGCCTTCCAGAAATTCAAATCCGGCTAAGCCTTCTTTCGCCGCAAAGCCGCAAAGTTCCTTGAGCCGGACACCGCCGTCGACCCGGATGCGATTTTCGCCCAGTGAAGTCATCTTCCCCCAATGCTCTGCAGCCAGATGCAAGATCAGCCCATCATAACCTTCATCCGGCACCCACAGGTTGGAACCACGACCTAAGACGAAATAACGTAAGTCGAGTTCCGCGGCTGCTTGCAAAAGTGTGACGACATCATCGACGGTCGCGGGCTCGGCATACCAGCGAGCTGATCCGCCCACTCCCAAGGTGGTCCGGCGTGCAAGAGATTCATTAGCCCGCAGCACGCACCCAGCAGAAAGTCGGCCGGCGACTATGTCAGGCAAATCAAGTGATAGGACCGTTGCACCTGAGCGTCGCAATACTTTTGCGTAAGCTTCGGCGTCGCGTTCGATATCCCCCGCGCCCACGAAGGCCACGACGGTATCGGCACCGGAAATTAACGCGTTCAATAACGCAGGTAACTGACGCCGATCCTCAACTAATTGGTGCGCCGTACCAGCGACGACCGACTCGGAGCGCCCTCCCTCCACCGCGGCTTCACCGGCCGCATAAACGGGAAGGACGAGAGCGTGGTCGGCCATGGCCAAGGCTTGCCTGAATTCGGCGGCATACTGTCGCGTCCGCGTATGCCGATGAGGCTGAAAAACCACGATCAATCGTCCCACATGGGTTTCCTTAATCCACTGTAAAAGCGCCGATATTTCCGTCGGGTGATGCGCGTAATCCGCCAAAACCCGGAGTCCGGCACGTTCAAAAAGGACGTCTTGGCGCCGGCGAATTCCGCGCCAACGCGTCATGGGTTCGGACGATAAAGATCCGGTGATAAAATGCGTCACCGCCAAGGCCATCGCCGCATTGGAACGATTGAAAGTCCCGGCGACCGGCAACGTCACTTGTTGCGATGCGAAACGTCCGCCGATTTCCAAGACTGACGTCGCATGATCGCCGGCGATGGGGCGCGCCTGGTAGTCGCCTCCCAAACCTACGCGCCAAACCGGGACTTTCAAACCAGCAGTCAGACGTTCAAGCCTCTCATTACCGACGGGAATAATCACCGCCGAACGCGTTCGCTCGAATAATGCCCGGAAGACCGCCTCCAGTGCCGCTTCATCCTGGTAGTAATCCGGGTGATCCCAATCCAAGTTCACGGCGACGGTGATATCAGGCGAAAAAGCTCCGATAGTGCCGTCGCTTTCATCAACTTCGGCCACCACCCAAGGAGATGCAACAGCCGTACGGGCAGGAGGAAAAGACGGATCGCGGAAAAGTCCGCCCAAAATATAACCAAAGTCAGCTCCGGCCGTCGACAGTGCTGCAACGATCATTCCGCAGGTAGTCGTCTTTCCGTGACTACCACAGACGGCGACAAAGCACCGTTCAGCGACCCGCTCCGCCAATAATTCCCCGCGACGCAAAACGCGTACGGACTTTTTTTCCGCCAAGGCCAAAGCCTCATGGCCTGTCTTAATGGCGCTCGAACGACCGACCACTTCGGGATGCCGGCCGGCCGCCCAAGGATCTCGTAATAAAGGTATTTCCGCATTCGCTAACTGTAACTCCATCGGACTCCCGGTCGCGTCATCCCATCCGGAAACTTCCCAACCTTCCCCTTTTAGGTAAATCGCCAACGGCCCCACCCCCATACCGCAAGCGCCCAGCAACCATGCCGAAGGGGTGTGCTTCATCGAGTCGCGCACTCCTGCGCGTGGGCCAGTTTGATGGTTTCTTGGGCAAGTTCTTCCCATCGATTTGAAGCGTCCGCCAAAGCAAGCGCATCCCGCATGCCGGCCAAAATCGTCTTATCATTGATACGACTAAGCACTGCCTCGCTTAAGCGCCGGATTTCCTGCTCGGGGAGAAGAATCGCGGTCCCGGCCTCGGCGGCTTGACGAGCATTGGCAGTCTGATGATCGTCGGTCGCCTGAGGATAGGGAACCAAGATCGACGGCGTCCGGCAGGTCGCCAACTCCGCCAAGGTGCCCGCCCCGGCGCGCGTGACGGCCAGATCGGCCGCCGAGTATGCGGCGGCCATCTGATCGCAAAATGGTAGGTATCTTATCACGGAATCACCCGAGCGGATTTCTCCCTCGCGCCCACCGGGTCCGGTCAGACAGAGCACCTGAATGTCGTGTCGTGAAAATTCTTCCTGATGGGTCTCCACCCAACGGTTCAAGACGGTGGCGCCTTGACTTCCACCGACGACCAGGAGCATCCGGCCGGCCGCTGGCATGCCTAAGGCGCGTCGGGCGACATCTCGGCCTAAGGGACGAATCTCGGCACGGACCGGATACCCAGAATCATGCTGCCGAGACAAGGCGATGCCTTCGAGGCGGACGCCATGCGGCAGATGGATGGCGGCGGCGAAACGGGCGATTAACCTTACCGCCTTGCCTGGCCGCCGATTCGCTTCGTGCACCAAAACCGGAACCCCTGAGAAGAAACAGGCCAGAGCCGGGGCCACACTCATGAAACCACCGAAACAAATCAACGCCTGTGGCTTGAACTGTCGTAACAAACGCCAGGCCGACCAAACTGAAACCACGAGCGCAGGAAAGAATCTGAGCTTATTAATCAAGCCAGGGCCAAAGCCGCGGCCCCGTCCGGCCACAAAACGCAGGCGGGAATATTGCGCCGTCATTTTGGCATCCACAATCTTGCTGCTCACCATCAATAAACACTCGTGCCCTTCGTCGGAAAGTCGCTGAGCCAAGGCGATACCCGGAGCCAAATGCCCCCCGGTGCCACCACAGGCCAGCAACATCCGGCTCATACGCGGGCCTCCTTCGGCACGAAGGCCGGCACGGCCGAGTCGCGGATACAGTTAAGCACAAGGCCTACCATGCAGGCCATGATCACCAAGTTCGTGCCGCCATAACTGATGAACGGCAGCGAGATGCCCTTGGTCGGAAGCAAGCCGGTGACCACGCCCATATTGACCAAGGCCTGCAGCACGAGAAAGAGCGTGGCACCTAAGCAGACATTAAACCGGAAGAGATCCGGGCAATGACGCATCGCGCGATAAGCCAAGATGAAGATCAAGAAATAGGCCGCGGCGACGAGGCTCGTCGCGATCAGGCCATACTCTTCTCCGATCACGGAAAAGACGAAATCCGTATGTGCCTCGGGCAGGTAGGCGCGGCCCTGAAGCCCAAACGCGGCACCCTTGCCGGTAATGCCACCAACCCCGAAAGCGACCATTCCTTCGAAGAGCTGATAAGCTTCGTCACCGCGACGCCCCCACGGGTCGATAAAGGAAAGAAATCGACGCAGCCGATTTTCCCAATGCAGGACGACGGCCGTGAAAGTGATCGCCCCCAAGATGAACGTCGGAAGCATGTATCGCCACCTAGCGCCTGAAATATACATCATCGTCCCGCCCACTGCGCAGCAGAGAATGATGGTGCCGAGGTCCGGACCGAGGGCGATGCCGGCACAGATCACGCCGATTACCACCGTTGGCTTGATGAACCCTTCCCTTAGATCCGTCCAGCCGGCCGGCGTAAAAAAATAAGGGGGCCGGTCGCTGAGCTTGAACATGCGCGATTTCACCTTGAGCGTATGTCGCTGCATCGTCGCCAAAAAATCCGAGAGCATGACGACCAAGGCGATTTTTCCGAGATCCGAAGCCTGCAAACGGATGATACCCAGATCAATCCATCGCCAAGAACCGTTGACCGAAACCCCGATGCCCGGAACACGGGCGGCGCACATCGCGATCAAGGCCACCCAGAATATATGCCAGCGGTATTCGCGCACACGTTCGAGGTTTAACCGATACGCCAACCATCCGGCAAAGATCGCGAACGGCACGTAGAACAACTGCCGGTCAAAGGCTGCCGTACGATTGCTCGAAGAAAGCGAAATGCCGGCGCTGTACTGTACCACCAATCCAAACACCGCCAGGGATAAGGCCAGCAAGGCGATGCGCAGGGAATACCCACCCAGGGCCCCCGGACTGTCTTGCTTAACCTTTATCACCATAGCGGAAGTGTGACGGGATTATTTGGTCGCAGCCGGGGCGGCCGTAGCATCGGTGGCCTTGGGTTCAGCCGGAGCCGGATTGCTGAGTGAAACGATCTTCAAGGGCGAAAACTGTGGCGCCACTGGAGCCGTCGGAGCCGATGAAGCCGCAGCCGGAGCGACCTTGGTGGTCGTCTTGCCCGAAGAAGATTTCGTCGCCTTAGGAGTTGGAGCCGAACCGGCGGCGGGAATCTTGAGCTTCTGACCGGGGTGCAAAATCGCATTACGGTCAAGCCCGTTGGCGGCGCAAAGCGCAGCGATGCTAATTTTCTCGCGCGTAGCAATGAGAGGTAAAGACTCACCTTTGACGACGACGTGAACGCCGCCGGGGCCGGAAGCCGCGATAGGGGTCACTTTCGTCGGTGCGGGAACCGCGATCTTAACCGTTGCGGGCGCAGCCACCAAGCTGGCGGATGAACTCGCCGGACGGGCGCCTCCGGAGAACGCCGCAAGGTCGCCCTCCTGTTCGAAGCCGCTCGTGCTTCGGCAGCCGTTGACTCCGACGAGTACGGCGATGACGCAGAGGTGCAAAAGCACGACGGCGGTGACGGTGATGATGGGACGCATTTTTATTGGGTGGGTGGGTTGGGTGGGTGGTTTGGTGAAAAATATCAGGCGCGATTAGCGAGCGCCAAGGCGGCCCGTTCAAAGACCAAGCCGCGTTCGACATAGCTTCGAAATTGATCGAAACTCGAAAAACCTGGGCTGAGCAGGATCGCGGTGGGTCCGTGAGAATCGTTCGTCGCTGCCACCACGGCATCCTGCAACGAGGGAAAGAGCCGACTGGTCTTACCCAAAGCCCCGAATTGCCGGTGGAGCTCCTCGCCGGTTTCGCCGATGAGATAGGCGGCCTCGATGTGCGGCTTAATCCGGGCAGCAAAAGCCTGCAGGTCGCCGCCTTTCCATTTGCCGCCGCCGATCCAGCGAACGGGTATGGTGAATTGTCGCAAGGCGGCCTCGACGGCATGGAAATTCGTCCCTTTGGAGTCGTTCCAATATTCTACGCCTTGAGATTCGGCGACCTTCCGTAAGCGATGCGGAGCCAGCCGGAAAAGTTTGGCCGACTCTTCTAAGAGACGGAGGGCGATACCACGTGCCCGCCAATACTTGACCGCCACGGCCCAGTTTTCGAGTTGAGGCCAGGTGCTGAAGATGGAACCAGCCGGAACAGTATCAGCGACTTCGGCGCGCGTGGCCACCAACGCCTCAGCTGGAAGTTCAATCCCGAATTTACGCGAGGCTTCGACCACCGATTCGCCTACGACCAGAATCCCGCCCGGCATCATGCGTTCGATCAATTTGAACTTAGCCCGGAAATAACTCTCGATATCACCATGGCGATCCAGGTGATCTTCGTCAAAATTCGTCCAAAGCACGGCTTCGGGGGTGAAGTTACGCAAATCTTCGGCTTGGAAAGAACTAACTTCGACCACCGCCAAGAACGAGACATTGGACTCGGTGCGAGAAAGCGAAGTCAGCGGCAGACCGATATTGCCGCAGGCGATGGCATCGACCCCCGAGCGCTTAAAGGCAAAGGAAAGGAATTCGGTGAGGGTAGTTTTTCCATTAGTACCCGTAATCGCAATCGCTGGGCCCGTCCAAAGCAAGGCCCCGAAATCCAGTTCGGACATGCATTGCATGCCGACGCGACGGGCCGCCAGGATCCAAGGATGAGCTTGGGCGAAACCAGGACTATAGATGAGTAAGTCGTGTCGCGCCGCCTGCTCAGGCCCAAATACGGAGTTAATCCCCTTCTCGTCATAAATGACGGAAGCAAAACCACCGGAGGCCAAAGACTCGGCGACAGAGCGACCGCTCACGCCATCGCCAAAAATAGCTGCTGGACGAGCGAGCCGACGCTTAAGACTTTCGGGAAATTCGCTCATCGTAGTTTCAGCGAGAGCAGGCCGAGGAGCCCGAAGAGGAAGGAGACGATCCAGAAGCGCACGACGACCTTGGTGGCCGGCCAGCCCTTCTTCTGGAAGTGATGGTGAATCGGCGTCATGAGGAATAACCGCTGGCCGCCAGTCCGCTTAAAGTAAGCGACCTGCAACATGACCGAAAGCGCCTCGATAACGAAAATACCGCCGACAATCGCGAGCAAGAAAGGCTGATGCATCAGACAAGCCACCGCTCCCAAAGCCCCACCGATACCCAAGGCGCCGACATCTCCCATGTAAATTTCCGCCGGAGCGGCATTATGCCAAAGGAATACCAGACTGCCGCCGATCAACGCCGCGCAAAATATCGCCAATTCACCTGCACCGGATACGTAACTGATCCGAAGGTAATTCGAAAATTCATGATGACCGACCAGATATGCCACGCTTCCAAGAATAAGCGTCGTGATCAACACGCAGCCGATCGCAAGACCGTCGAGACCATCCGTCAGGTTGACCGCATTGGAAGAGCCGACGCAGACCAGGATGAAAAAACCTGCCGCCACCCCGAAGCAAAGAAGGAAAGGCAAACCCCACGAATGCTCCGACCAGATGGGTCCGTTAAGAATGGGCAACCAAATCTCGCAGAGACTTGAGCGGTAGGCCGGATTAAGCAGGACGATGCCTAAGGCGAACAAAGCCACGATCCCCTGCCCGCCCAACTTGGTGCGGGCGGAAATACCATCAGCACTACCGCGACGTACTTTAAGCCAATCGTCGACGAAGCCCACGATACCCATGCCGATCAAACACCATAACGAAGCCAGCACGAGGACGTTGGGCTTGGCCCAAAGCAACACGGATGGAATCATCGCCACTCCGATCAGCAGCCCTCCCATGGTTGGCACCTTGCCTCCCTCTTTGGCGAGTTCACCCATCAGTTTTGCCGAACGCTCGGGCTGACGCAGACGACCCAGGAGTCGAATCATCATCCCCGAAAATATCATGCCTAAAGCCAAAGCGGTCAGACCGGCCATGATCGCCCGGACGGAAATATATTCAAAGAGGCGGAAAGGTCCCCAGAATTTTTCGAGTTCGCTGAGACGGTAAAGCATCTTAGTGGAAAGAAAGCGCCGCGCGCAGGGAGTGCGGGAGGCAGCGCTCTAAAGCATGTGAACGGCTGCCTTTCACGAACACATAGCCCGCATGAGAATTCAGGACCTGCGCGACCTCGTCGAGGGTGTCGACGGCGAGGAGCGTCACGTCAGTCCGGCTGATACCTTGCAAATAAGCCGGTGCCTCGCCGCCGAAGGCCACGACCTTATCTCCGGCCCGCAGAGGCAACTTGGCACCGCTTTCGCGATGGAATTCGGCGGCATGAATTCCTAATTCAGCCATTCCGCCTAAAATGAAAAGCCGAGGTCCGCTTTGCTTTGAACTCAAACGATCGAAGCAGGTGACGGCATCAAAGAGGGAAGCTGGGCTCGAATTATAACAATCCAAGTAAAAGGTCTGGCTTCCGAGCACGTGCACGCTTCCGCGTCCAGCAGGCGGGGTCCACGTGGACAACGCCTGGGCAATCTGGTTATCCGAAAGCCCTAGATCACGGGCGGCGACCACCGCCAGCGCAGCATTTCGAACTAACCCGTCCGAAAGGGCGCCCAGGCCGAAGGATTTCCCATCGAGAACCAAAGTGCGGTGTCCTTTTTCATCTTCCCTATACTTCGCCTGAATCAAACGGGCTGGCGTGACCGCCGGAGCTGGTTCGCCCTCAAATTGTACCGCGGTGCAACGATGGGCGTGGACAGCAAATTCCTCCCAGCGTAACAATGCTACGGGAAGAATCGCCCGACCCGATGGCGTTAAAGCTGCGAGCAAGGTGGCTTTCTCCCTGGCGACGCCGGCGACCGAGCCCACGCCCTCGAGATGGACCGGAGCCACAGCCGTGACGATGGCAAGGTCCGGACGGATGACCTGAGCGGAGACCGCCAATTCTCCCGGCACGCTCATGCCCGCCTCGATGACCGCGAAGCGATGCCGACCGGGCTCCACTCGCAGCAACATTAAAGGCACACCGATCAGATTATTAAGATTAGCCTCCGTCACAAAGGCCTCGGCGCCAAGCAAGGCCGCGAGGAGTTCTTTCGTGGAAGTCTTCCCGACGCTACCGGTCACGGCGATGACTTGGCCCTTGAAACACTGACGCCAAGCTTGGGCGATGCGGCGAAGTCCGGTCAGCACATCATCGACCACGAGCTGCGGAAGAGCGTCCGCCATGGGACGAGAGACCAAAGCGCAGGAAGCGCCTTTGTTTCGGGCATCGGACAAGAAGTCGTGTCCGTCCCGACGTTCGGTGCGCACGGCGACAAAAACGTCCCCGCGACGTAGCGTCCGGGTATCGGTCCCAAAGCCCGAGACGGCCGCCTGCGGTAAAGTCGTCCACCGCCCTTGCGCCCAAGCTGCCAAATCCATGGCGGAAAAATGGGTCATGCGCTTGTGCCTCCTTTTCGCAGTTCGAGAATTTCGCGGACAACTTGGCGATCATCGAACGGGACCACGGTATCCGTGAATTCTTGGGTCGTCTCATGACCTTTGCCCGCGATCACCACGCAGTCTCCGGCGCGGGCGGCCGCCAAAGCTCGCCCGATTGCTTCTCGGCGGTCGGCCACGAACTCGATCGAAGATAGCTCGCCCAAGCCTTCGCACATGTCCGCAAAGATATCTTGGATTTTTTCGCGGCGCGGATTATCCGCGGTCGCCCAGGCGAGGTGGGCGTGATCGCGGACGGCAGCCGTCATCGCCGGGCGTTTGCCGCGGTCCCGATTGCCACCGCAACCGTAGACGCAAAGCACGCGTCCGGGCGTGATGTCACGCAACATGCGAAGTGCGTTGCGCAAAGCATCATCCGTATGGGCGTAATCAACGAAAACCGGGAAAACCTGGCCGGCGTCGACCCGTTCCATCCGGCCGGAAACGCCCGGGAAAGATGCCAGGCTTGCGCTCAGGCTCAATGGATCGCGGCCGAAAGCGGCCGCCATGGCCAAGGCACAGAGCACGTTCGAGACATTATAATCGCCCGGTAGCGTCGAAGTAAACCGGGTGCTTTGTTGCCGCCAAGATACTGAAAAAATCGCCCCACTGGGCGACAAGACTACTTCCGTCGCCCGCAGGTCGGCATCTGCCGCCAAGCCAAAAGTAATGACCGTGCCGCGGCGGCGACACGCTTCGGCGAGCACCCGGCCGCTGGGGTCGTCGATATTAATGACGCTGACCGCCGGTACCTCGCCGTTTCGGCCATCGAATAAAACCGTCTTCGCATCAAGGTATGAGACTAAATCGCCGTGGTAATCCACGTGATCGCGCGTCAGATTGGTAAAAGCCGCGACCCTGAATTGGAAACCGTGAACGCGATCCTGGTGTAAGGCGTGGGAACTCACTTCCAAACACGCGCCGACGCAACCGGCGTCGGCCATCTGACGGAAGAACGCGGCAAGGTCCGCCGATTCGGGCGTCGTCTTATAAGAAGGGATGGAGCGCCGACCGAGGTGATAGCGGACTGTGCCGATCAAACCCCAAGCCGAACCATCTGCCTGAAGGAAATGACGGAGCAACGAAGTGACGGTCGTCTTGCCGTTCGTTCCGGTCACGCCCGCTAATTCTAACGCTTGCTCAGGATGACCGAAGAATCGACGGGCGACTTCGGCCAAAAATTTCCGAGGTTCGGCGACTTGTGCCGCCGCCACGGCAGGAAGCCCATTGACGGGCTGAGCGGAGATGATGGCGGCCGCGCCCCGGGCGATGGCATCGTCCATGAAAGCATGCCCGTCGGTGCGCAACCCAGGCAGCGCGAAAAACAAAGCTCCGGGGATGATCCGGCGGCTGTCGGTGACAATACAAGTGATCCGGACCGACCCGTCTCCCGTACGCGACAGAACCGGCATTCCATGTAATAAGGAATTGAACGTAGGGCGTTCCATCGCGGTAGACATGGGCAAGGGCGCGGGTGTCATTGCTCGGTGCGGGCCAAGGGAGCGCGAGGCACCGCCGTCATGGGAGGGAGATCGAGCCACCGGATGCACTTCTCGGCGACTTCGCGAAAGATCGGAGCGGAAACCTTGCCGCCATAAGCCACGCCTTCCCCTTGGGGTTCATCGATGATCACCGTGATCGCCAAGCGCGGGTCGCCCACCGGGAAGAAACCGGCAAAAGAAGCGACGTGATGGGTCGTCGAATACTTACCGTTGATGATTTTCTGGGTGGTCCCGGTTTTTCCGGCTACCTCATAGCCCGGGATATCTGCGATGGGGGCCGTGCCACCCTTGCCGCAAACGGCACGCAACAACGTAGCGACTTCGTGTGCGGTCGATTCTGAAATTGCCCGGCCACGACTGCGGGGCATGTAACTTAAGATTGGTGATTTGGTCTTCGGATCTTCGACGCGCAAGACGAGCTGCGGCTGCATGAGTAGACCGTCCGCGGCGATGACCGACATGGCACAGTGCATCTGCATGGCCGTGACGCTAATCGAGTGCCCCATCGGCATACGGGAAATGGTCATGCCATCCCAATTCTTGGGTGAGATCAACAGACCCGGAACTTCGGCGCCCGTGATCAGACCGGAGTTAGAACCGAAACCAAAAGATTTCACCAGCGCGAAGAATTTTTCTTCCCCTAACCGTTCGGCATAAAGCATCCCGACCTGGACGGTCCCGCGGTTGGAAGACTCGCGGACGATATGACGGATATCGACGACCCCGAGCGGGTGCGAATCCGCCGGCAAGGAAACCATGCGACCGCGGTAAGGCACCGAGGTCGCTCCACAGTCGTAGACTGAATTGGGAGTAATCAGGTGTTCTTCCAAGGCCCCCGAAATCGAAACAATCTTAAACACCGAACCCGGTTCATAGACGTCGGAGACAGCGCGGTTACGCTGACTGTCCATCGGTGCGGCCTTAGGATCCCAAAAGCGATTGAGGTCATAGGTCGGCCAATTCGCCAAACCTAAGATCCTGCCGGTCCGCGGTTCGCTCACGATGATGATGCCGCTTTTAGGATTATAACGGGCTGCGGCCGCGGCCAAAGCATCTTCGCAGGTTTTCTGGACAAGACTATTGAGCGTCAGCACCACCGTGCTTCCGTCAACTGGAGCGACCTCGCGCAACCGGATACTGGCAATTTCGCGGTGACGTCCATCGCGTTCAGATTCGATCCATCCGTTCTGGCCGACCAATAGACCGTTCATGACGCGTTCGATTCCCGCCGCCGGCTCACCCTCCTTATTGACATAGCCGATGACGTGCGAAGCCAGCTGGCCTTTCGGATAATTCCGGCGATATTTTAATTCCGCCCGCAGCGCCTTGACGCCCAGGGCCTTAATCCGCTTCACGACGTCTTCGCCACATTCACGGGCTAAGATCGTCCACCGGATTTTATGCTCTTCACCATCGGCATCCAGGCGGACCGAAGCATTGAAAGCTTCGATGACCTTCGTCGCAGGGATGCCTAAGATGAGCGCGATTTCTGAAATCCGCGCCCGGTCACCTTTTTGCAAGACGTCAGGATCGACGCCGATATCCCAGACATCTTCCGAAACCGCCAAGAGGTTGTCTTGGGCGTCACGGATCTCGCCGCGGCGGCAAGCCTTGGCCTGCATGACCCGCCGGGCTTGAAGCGCCTCGGCACGCAAACGAGGCGCATCAATCCAATGCAACCAGACCAACCGGCAAAGAACGGCAACAAAACAGACGGACACGACCCAAGCCAGCGAACGGTAGCGCATTCGTCTGGCATGGGGAAGGCTCATCGCGCAGTGCCGCCCCCCTGGCCAGTCAATGGGCGGAAGGCAATTTCGCGGGGGGTCAAACGAGGACTGGTATTCGAAGAAAGCGGAGCAACCGTGACGGGCGTCAAGACGGCCCGGGAAATCCAAACCACCTGTTCAGGCGTAGGAGGTTTGAGCGCATCGCCGATCCGTGACTGTAACTGCAAGGTGTCGAGCGATTGATCTCGTTGCCGCTTCAAGGTATCCAAGTCCTTCTTCGTATCGGTAATCGAACGCTCGAGACGCACGATGCGGGAACCAATCACGTCGGCTTCCATCCGTAGTTTCATGATGGAAATCGTCCCGAGAGCGTAAGCGCCAATCGCACCGCCAAGGAAAACCCATGCCATCACGCGTCGGAGACTCATAGGGAGAGCCGGCGGACGGCGCGGAGCCGCGCGGAGCGGCTGCGGGGGTTACGTTCTTGTTCTGCCTCGGACGGTTGGGTCGCCTTGCGCGTCAGCAGATCGGCCAGCTTGACGCGATCGTCCTGCATCCGGGAATCGTTCCGGTCTACGGGACGACCCGCCAGGCCGTTCATGTAACGTTTGACGATTCGATCTTCCAGTGAATGGAACGAAATAACCGCAAGGACTCCTCCCGCATTTAATTTTTCGAAAGCCAAGGGCAAGGCATCGGTGAGCGCACCTAATTCATCGTTCACCGCGATGCGGATACCTTGGAAAGTCTTCGTCGCCGGATGCGGGCCTCGTGGGCCGGGCTTCGGCGGAGCCGCTTCGGCGACGAGTGCCGCGAAAGCTGCCGTCCGGGCGAGACGACCGGTACCGCGAGCGGCGAAGATCGCGTTCACCACCCGGAACCAGCGCGGCTCTTCGCCGTAATCGCGCACGGCACGTTCGACTTCTCCGCGCTCGCCATGCTCGAGGAATTCTTCCGCGCTGCGGCCCCGGCGCGGATCCATGCGCATGTCATTCGGCCCGTCGTTACGAAATGAGAAACCGCGTTCCGGAATATCCAACTGGTACGAAGACACCCCAATGTCCATCAGAACACCATCGAATCGTCCCGGAACGCGGTCAAGGTGGCGAAAATCTTCGGAATGAAAGCGGAGTCTTCCCGGATAAAGCGTGGCAGTCGCCGCCGCCCGTTCCGCTGCCGCCGGATCGCGATCCATCGCGTCGACCGTGGTACCGGTCGTCCGGGCCAGCATCGCTTCCGTGTGCCCGCCGCCGCCGAACGTACAATCCAAGAGCGCGCTTCCGTCCTTCGGCGCAAGAAGCGCCAAGCACTCCTCGAGCAGGACTGGAACGTGGCTGGTCATGGGCGGTGACTGTGAATAAGGTGTGAGTAGTGTAAGTAACTTCTGGATACAGTTAAATACCCAGTTCGCGTAACGCGCGCAGGATTGTGCGGGTGCTTTCGGAATCGCGATCGGTTTTCGGCGGCGTGGGCGCGGAAATCTGGAACGTGGTGAAGCTGCCGCTGAAGACGATATCGCGGTCGAGTGCCGCTTGGTTCACGACGTGATCGTTCAGAGTGATCCGACCGGCCTTGTCGCACGAAACCTGAATGCTGTTCTCTCCGAGCAAACGTAACGCATTCATCTTATCCGGATCGCTCACGGTCACCTGCGAGGAAGCATCGCGAATCCGTTGCACCATCGATGGGGGGAAAACGACAATCGTTCCGAGAGCGGGGTGAAACATCGCCAAGAAACTGGTTTCACCCGCTCCGTCGAACCGCCAGGCCGCTGGAATCGTGACGCGATTCTTCTCATCCAATTTTCCATTATGGATGCCGGTAAAGAGTCCGATGTTTGCGCCAATAGACATTTCGTGGGTTTAAGCCCCCCGTTCACCCACTTTTCCCCACACACCTCCACTGGTCAAGATTTTAGCCCCAAATACCCCCAATTTATTATTCACAGCCGCGCTCGATCTACTTTATGATTATTTTCATTCATATAAAATGTAAACTATTGTCTATAAGTAGTTTGTGAACAAATGCTGTTTTTTGGGCAAAAATCATCGCACACTGCGAGATGATCCCGGCCGGACTTGCCCCTAATTTTCTCAGACCCAGCGTTGGTTTTGTAATGATAATCTAATTACATATTACTGAGTTTACGGGTTTCCGGGTAGGGCGAAATCGATTGCCATAAAGCCCCGGCTATGCTTTGTCTGTTATCACTCAACCACGACTCTTGACCATGAAGAACGCCCTCGCCCTCGCCCTCCTCGCCTCCGCCCTGCTTACCACGGGATGTAACACCCTTGTCGGCGTAGATAACGCTGATACCCGCGAGGCCACGTTCTCCAACATCACCGGCGCGTTGGTGACCCGTTACAATACCGACACCGAAGCCGTCTTTAATGCGGTCAAGCGCTCTCTCGATCAGTCTAACGGCACCCTTCGCACGGGTGAAACCGACGAACGCGGTCCGAATAACGAGCTCCTGGCCGTCACGGTCTTTGCCCGTACGGTGGGTGACCTGGAAATCAAAATCGACGTAGCCAAGGTCGAAGACCCTATCACCAAGGTGGCTTTCACCCAGTGCACCGTAAAATACGGCTTCTTCGGCAATCTGCCCCAGAGCCAACAGCTGGTCTCCAAGATTACTTCTAACCTTCGCCGCTAAGCGTCGGGGCGGAACCGCCAAACGGACGCCGCCCGGCCCTCAGGCTCGGCGGCGTTTCTTTTTACCAAACTTTCCATGGGCAACATTCACGGCCAAAACTTCCGCATCGCGACCTTCGGTGAAAGCCATGGCCCCGCCATTGGCGTCATCATCGACGGCTGCCCGCCGCGGGTCCCGTTTGATATCGGCTTTCTAAAGAGCGAGCTGGCTCGGCGGCGTCCGGGCCAAAGCGCGCTGACCACTCAACGTAGAGAAGAAGACCTTCCTGAAATCCTTTCCGGCATCTCCCACGACGGCTTAACGCTCGGGTCTCCCATCGCGATCGTCATCCGCAACAGCGACCAACGCCCTCAGGCCTATGCTGAAATGAAAACAGCCTACCGGCCCTCGCATGCCGACTACACTTACGATGCCAAATACGGCATCCGTGCGATCGAAGGGGGTGGCCGCTCATCCGCCCGCGAAACGGCGGCGCGTGTCGCTGCCGGAGCCGTGGCAAAAACCGTCTTAAAGCACGCCTGCGGCGCCAAGATCACGGCTTGGGTTGAAAGCGTCGCAGAAATCAAGATGCCGGCCCTCGCCAAGACGCCTTCGCTGAAACAAGTCGAAGCCAGTCCGACCCGTTGCCCACACCCAGCCACTGCGGCCAAGATCGATACGCTAATCCGTGCCGCACGTGCCGAGGGAGATTCCGTCGGAGGCGTCATCTGTTGCGTGATTGAAAACCTCCCCACCGGATTGGGTTCGCCGGTCTTTGACCGCTTTGAAGCCGACCTCGGGAAAGCCATGCTGTCGCTGCCGGCGACCAAAGGCTTTGAGATCGGAAGCGGCTTTAATGGCACTCTTTTACGTGGAAGCGCACACAATGATGAGTTCGTTCGTAAGGGCGGAAAAATCCGGACCGCGACTAATCGTTCCGGCGGCACTCAAGGTGGCATCACGAATGGAGAAGACGTCGTCTTCCGCATCGCTTTCAAACCCACGGCCACCGTCCTTAAACCGCAACGTACCGTAGGTCCCGACGGCAAGGCCACCGAGCTGAGCGCCAAGGGTCGGCATGATCCTTGCGTCCTCCCACGCGCCGTTCCCATTGTCGAAGCGATGGCGGCACTCGTCGCCGTCGATCACTGGATCCGCGATCGCGGTCAAAATGCTCCCTTCGGACGTTGTGGGCGCAAGGCATGACACCTCTCATCCTTGTCATCGGCCCAACGGGCTCAGGCCGAGCGGACGCCGTCCGTGAACTAGCGGAAAATGCCTGGCCCGAAGGCAAGGTGATCCGCATTTTACGCGAAGCTCGCGAAGGAGGCGAAGCCCCCGACCAATGGAGCTTTACCGACGGGCAAGCCACCGTGCCGCCGCCAGGAACAGAAGAGGCGGCCATCCTCGTCCTTCACGGCGGCCTCTCCGTCATCGACCAGATGGAAGCCTTGCATCGGTCGCTCAAGCCTACGCTCCCCGATGCGGTATGGCGCGTTCAACGTATCATCACGGTCGTGGATTGCCCGCTGACCCAACGGCATGAAGCGGTGGAGAAATGGTACGAGCCGTGCATCCATTTTTCGGACACCGTCGTCATCAACCGGCGATGGGAAGTGCCTGGCCAATGGGTCACGCGTTTCTTGGCGCCGTACGAAAAAGCATTCTACCCCTGCCTCTTTTTTAATCTGCTCAAAGACGGCAGCATCGCGAATCCGGCGCAGGCGATCCACGGCGAACCTCTGCGCCTTTCCCATATCTTCGATGATATCGATGCCGTCGATGAGATGGAATTTGACGAAGATAACCTGCCCGACGAACCGTTTGATCTGGTTCGTCAACCTGACAAATATTTCGCCCGGGATGAATTAGGCCGACGGAATATCTTAGTGACAGAAATCGGGGACATCCTCCGCCAAGAAGGTCGTAGCTAAGAAAACCCCATGCGACCATTCATCGCGACCTATGCCTGGCTCTTGGCACGCCTACCTGAAGGTTTCGCCCGGATCAACGCCGCCGGCTGGGGCTTAGTGCTATGGATGCTACGCAGGAAAGTCGTCACCCGTAATCTCCGGGCGGCCTTTCCTGATCGTGATGACGCGTGGGTGAAACGCATCGGTCAAACCTCCTGCCGACGGGCGGCGGAGATGGGCCTTTTCTCCATCGCCTCACCGCTGCTTTCAACCGAAGAAATCCGCAGTCGCGTTAGCCTTGATGAGAGCATGCTGCGAGGCCCCTCCAGCCTGATCGAGACCGCGGAAGGCATCGTGCTCTTTGTTCCGCATTTCACGCTCATGGAGATGATGACAGCCGTCGCGCTGCTTCACCCCAAGCTTGCTGAAAGAGAGTGGGTTGTGCTTTTCCGCCCGCTCAACCAACCGGGCGCCAATACGTGGATCAAGGACGCGCGCGAACGTTTCGGGATGCATTTGGTTTCACGCCGAGAAGGCTTTGGCCGAGCCATGAAGGCGGTCCGCGAAAAACAGGTTACGTGCATCCTGTTTGACCAGAATACCCCTCAAGGAATTTCCGTCGACTTCATGGGCAGCCCTTGCCTCGCCACGGACCTTCCAGGAATCATCGCGCAGCGCTTCGGGGCGGAAAGTCGGATTTTCTGGGCGGAGCGTCAAAGCTTCTGGCGTTGCCGGCTGCACTCCGTGACGCTTCATGCGAAAGACTCGGCTGGCCTGACCGTAGAATCGAATAACTGGCTGGCTGAAAGATTACGTTCCAGCGATGAAGCCTGCGCGGAATGGCTCTGGGCGCACGACCGATGGAAGCACGGCCAATCGCGCCCAGATTAATCGTTATTGAATGACCGGAGGAGGCGTCGTCGCAGACCCTTCAGGATGCGTCTCGTCGCCCTTAGGACGCTTTACCGCCTTCTTTTCCCCGCCCGACTTTTTTTCACCCTCTTTGGCCAACTCGACGGAAAAACGTTCGGCTTGCTGGCGAATAAATTCCTGACGTTGCTCGGGACTGAGTCCGTTGATGCGGGCCCGCTCTTCCTTCACTTTCTCCGGCGGGAGGGATTTGAAATAGTGTTCCAGCACTCGGCCGCTGAAGCCACCGCGTTCGCGTAGCTCCTTGGTCAGCTTGCGTCGTTCTTCCGGAGTGGCGGTTTCAAATTTCGCCAATTTATCGGCGAATTCTTTCCGAGCCCCCAGGGGCATCTTCTCAATGTGTTCGATCGCTCCGCGGATACGCGAAAGGCGTTCGGGGGGGAGTTCCAAAATCTTACGGATGGTCTGAATTTCTTCGGCTGACGGCGCAGCATCCGCCGAACCTTTTCCGGCCGCGGCATCCGCTGCCCAGGCATTCATGGCCAACCCAAGGGCAAAGAAAAAAGGCGCGAACTTCATGGGGATCAAGAACCCGGAGAAGTGAGGACATCCACCAGGGTGGATTTCTCGATGACGGGTGCCAACACTGAGAGATCATCGGCCAAGCCTAAGATTTCATTGAATTGGGCAGATTCATCACTGGCGAGCAATGCGCGTGTCTGTTTGATCAAAGACTCTTCCGACGGTTCTTTGGTGAGGAAAACGGTGACTAAGCAGGCGGCCGCGGCGGTGGTAATCCACGAACTCCAACGGATTAAGTTCGCGCGACGGCGCTTGACCTGGACGACCGCGACGACTCGGTCCGCAAACCCAGGAACCACCACGGCGGCCTTGCGACTTAGCGCGGCCGAGAGGTCTTGTTCGAAGGTGGATTGATCGGAGTTATCCATAGTTCAGTTCGATAGGTTAAACACCGTAGAAACGGCGAAGTTGCAGAGATTAAGCGGGTCCATAAAAGTCTTTGAGGAGCTCGCGGAGCCGGGCACGGGCGCGATGTATCCAAGTTTTGACCGAAGAAACAGGCGCATCCATGATTTCGGCGATATCCTCATAGGCCAGCTCCTGCTGCACGACCAGCAGGATAGCCGTACGCTGTTCGGCGGGGAGCTGCGCGATCGCCCGCTGAAAGGCTTCATCAAGCTCGTTTAGTCGGCGGGCGGATGTTTGGCTCTGATCGCCTGGCTCCGGAGTGGAATCCAAGGCCGTAGTGGGCTTACGGCCGCGTCTACGCCATTCATTTAGAACCAGATTACGGGCGATGTGAATCAAGTAAGTGCTGAGCTTGGCCTCGGGCCGCCAGCGATTCGCCGCCCGATGTAGACGAATGAAGACTTCCATCGCCAACTCTTCCGCCGTGGCCAGGGAGCCTACTTCACCCCGTAAATAGCCTACCAATCGCGGGTGATGACGATGAACTAAAAGCCGGAGTGCGTCGTCGTCGCCGCCTGCCACTAAAAGCATCAGCCTCTTATCCTCCACATCATCGGGGAGCAGCGGCTCGTCCTGGGGCATCTTTAAAGTATAACTCCTTTTAGGGGGTAAAGTTTCAAATAGCAGCGGGACTATCGTAAGCCGAGAGGCTCCCGGCGGACACGGACCGCGAAGGTTCTCAATGTTTGTAAGAAAAACTGCTCCATGGCTGCTACCGCCTGATAGCTAAGTTCAAGCCGGGCACGGGCCTCTTCCAGGTATTCCACCGCCATGGCGACCTGAGCCCCGCACTCCGGATGAGCCCGGCCCAAAAGCCGGAGCCGTTCTTCGATCGAAACCAACATTCGGTGCCGGACCCCCCGGCGCACCGACGCCTCATGGGCTTCTTCAATTTCGTCCTCATCGTCATCGCTAGGTGGAGGGGGCGGCGCATCTTTCAGGGCTTCGTCAACAAAGAGTTCCTGCAAAACCTCGAAACGCGCGCATAAGGCATACAAAGGAATAAATACCTCGGACACGCGGGAAGTCGGACTGCTTGGGCCGTTCACCATCCTGGCCATCAGACGGTCGAACTCCCGCAACCAATCCAACCAAGCCGGATCGGTAACCGCCGAAGCCTGGCCACCAATATGGAATCGCAAGCAACGGCTCAAAATCGTAACCATGACGCGGTAGTAATTTGTCGTCTGTAAGATGATCAAGGTGCCTGGCGGTGGCTCTTCCAATGACTTAAGAAAAGCGTTCGCCGCCGCAGGCTCGAAGCGGTCAGGTTCATGGACGATCACAACCCTACGGGCTCCGAGAGAAGTCAGATGCAGCCCGGCGACCACTTGCTGCGTACTCTCAATATTAATGCGCCGCGACCTTTTCGCGGGACGAAGAACGCGGCAATCCGGACTTTCGACGGGGTTCAGGTCGTCCAGATGGATGGCGGCTAACTTTTCCGCCGCTTTTTCGAGCAACACATCGTCCGCCCCCGTCAATAAGACGGCATGCGGCATCCGCCCTTCGGCGCGAGCGCGCAAAAGTACTTTCAAGGCTGGCAGGGCCGAGAGGTCAGAGGAAACGGCGTTGGACTTCATGCCAGATTATCTCGGAGATTTTTTCGGGAGTTTGCGTGGCATCGACCAAAAAGAAGCGTTGGGGTTCTGCTTTGGCCAACGCGTGGTACATCGCCCTGACCCTCTGATGGAAGCCGGCCTCTAAAGCCTCGAATCGATCGTGCTTCCCATGATCCCGCAAAGAAGCTCGACCAAGACCATGCGCCGGATCGAGATCGAGTAGGATGGTCAAATCCGGACAGACGGTGCCACACGCCAGTCGATTGGCGGCATCAATCAGGTTTCGCTCCAAACCACGACCGGCGGCTTGATAAGCTACCGTCGAATCAATGAATCGATCGCAGAGGACGACAGACCCAGCGGACAGACTCGGCCTAATGACTTCGCTGACGAGCTGAGCCCGGCACGCGGCAAAGAGCAGCGCTTCCGCTTGCGGTACGATCATCGATCCAGGTTGCTTTAAGACCGCCCGCATTTGCTCGCCTAAGGCGGTGCCCCCTGGCTCACGGAGGCGCAAAACCGTTGCACCCTTGGCTTCAAGCCGCTCAGCCAAACGAGCTACTTGGGTAGATTTACCTGCCCCCTCTCCCCCCTCAAGGGTGATAAACTTTCCTGCAATCGGCATAAAAATAGGATGAGAACCCGCTGACTTTAAAGCGAGCGGAGAAAACATCTAGGTAACCCTACACCATCCAAGGCAGACGAAGACAATGGTGCTTAACCCGCCGTAGGCGACGGATTAGGCTGCTCGTTCTTTTCCACGAGCTTCTGCACGTTATCGAGAATCTGCTGCAAAACTGGCCCAGTAGAGCCGGAACTAGGTGTATTTGACTGCGGAATATGGCTGATTGAAGGCGGCACGGGCGGAACGTCTTTCTTGATTTCAGCAGGAGCATCCGGGCGACCAGGGGCCTTTTTAGCTATTTCCTCGATGCCATCCGAAACTTCCGGAGGCAACGAAGATGACTTTACCAAATTTGCTGAGAGATCACGGAGCTGTACCGAACTCATCTCGGCCATATAGACTTCGACGGCGGAGATATTGCGTCCTAATTCAGGCAACTTAGTCGCAACGAGGTTAGGAGGATTTAAAATCGGATCTTTAACGGCCGTCACGTTGGCCGTTAAGCGACGGCTAGGAGCAATCGCCACCGGACCCATGCCATATTCATAAATCGTCGCCTCAACGGCTCCGCGCACGCATTCCACCTCAATCTTATCAAGTCCGGTATTAGATTTGCCGCATTCGACCGTGTAAACAGTGCCGCGAATAGCCACCAGACCTACCGGAGTCTTAACCGTATAGGTGGATGATGGATTCAACTTCCTGACTTCACCGACGATTTTCCCCTTTAAAAGCATCACTTCGGTCACCGAGGGGCTAGGCTCCTTGCTTACCTTCTGATAATCGCTTCCGACAATGTCACGCGAAGGCACCTGCCTGAAAGTACGGAGCTCCAAGTGCGAGTCCGGACTGATCAAGATTGTGGAGCCGTTTGATAATTGAAGTTCAGCAGAAGAATCGGCGGCCGTGATGATTTGCGTGCCTTGCTGGAAGACGGTGCCCGTCGTCAGGGCCTTACGATGCGAAGTTGCATCAATCATGGTGACTTGGCCCGAAACTTGGCTGACCTCGACTTTACCATTCTGCAAAGCCGCACTGGCCAATCCAGGTAAAGCAGCAAGGGCAACGATCAGAAATGGTTTAAAAAACGTGGACATAAAATTGCGTTTGGGAAATTAACCTCCGGTGCCGGACGGATTGGTCTGGACGGCTTTTTCAACATTCTGCTGCACCGTATCGGTAATTTTTTGCACAAGCTGATCGATTGCGCTTCCACCACCGCCACCGGTTGAAGTCGACATAGGAGCCGAAGGTGCGGTCGTAGTTGAAGCCGGAGCGGACTCCGCAGGCTTAGCCGTTCCATCAGCAGCAGGGGCGGCAGCAGGGGCGGCGGTTCCATCAGCAGCGGGGGCGGCAGCAGGCTTAACCTCAACCGGCGGCGGTGCGGCTGCCGCCTGAGCCTTCACTTCTTGAGCAATCGCAGGAGGAAGGGAAGTCGATGAGGCTAGGGTCTGCGAAATTGAACTCAACATTTTGGAATCCATAGCCGCACTCGTAATAGTGACAGGCGCCACAGGGGGAGCAGGCGGTGCAGGCTCAGCGGCGGCAGGAGCGGCGGCGGTACCGGCAGGAGCGGCGGCGGTACCGGCAGGAGCGGCGGCAGCAGCTGGCTTCTCTTCAGCGGCAGGCTTAGGTGGGGCGGGAGCGACGGCAGTCACCTGCGTACCTGGCGCAACCGAAATAGGACCGGAGCTCGAAGCAAAGACCGTAGCCTCCACTGAGCCGCGGACGCAACTGACGCTCAGAGTTCCCATGCCCTTTTTATCCTCTTCGTATCCGACTTCGTAAATCGTACCACGAATACGAGCGACGCCGACGGGAGTCTTGATCGTATAAGATGACATCGGATTCAGCTTTCGGACTTCGCCGAGAACCTTACCGCGTTTGACCTCAATTTCCGTAACCGAAGGGCTGGGCTCTTTGTCGAGCTTCTGGTAGGAACCTTCGATGATTAAACTGGAAGCGACTTGTTTAAAAGTCCGAACCTCCAGCAATGTATTCGGGCTGACGATCAAAGTAGAACCGTTCGAAAGAATGAGTTCAGCGGTTGATTCTAAGTTTGTCTCAACAGTGTACCCTTCTTGAAAAACCAAACCGGAAGCCAGAGGCTTCTTTATCGTCTGAGGGTCGATCAATGTCGATGTACCCTTAACCAAACCGACCTCTACCTTGCCGTTCTGCAAAGCAGCTGAAGCGAGGGCGGGGAAAAGCGCGATGAGTATCAAGGCGGCTGACTTAAGAGAAATACGCATGATTGACTTAGGGGAGAATTCATAGAATTAAAGCCCCGACCCGCTCTTGCAATCCGTAAACAAAAAAGCCTACCCCCAATGGGTAGGCTTTTTAGACTTAAAACGGCCTTCAGGCTGTAACGTACTTGTCTAAACGGCGCTGGACCAGATTAGCCGAAAGTTGGGCATACTTCGGAAGACCTTGATCGTAAGGAAGTTGCAACTCTCCCTGAATCAGCGGTAATGCGTAACGGATGAAATCTGGGTGAATGGACATGCGATCTTCGCCGATCCATTTCTCTGGAAAGGCCTTAACGCCATTGGCGATTTCGTTCAAAGGGGCCAGAAGGGTGTGGACCGCATAGTTCTCTTTTTCCGAGCGAGCCAGGATGACCATCTTACCGGATTCGCCATTGATCGCAGCCTTGACAGCCTCGCGACCACAAAGCTCGGCCTCATCGACGTCGGTCTTCGAAGCGTTATGGGAAGCGGCGCGCTGGGTGATACCCAATTTCGAAGAGCGTGCCTTCACGCCATCAAAGCGTTCTTCGACGAGCGAACGTAGGTATTCGCCGGCTCCACCGAGAACGGCGTGTCCAAAAGAATCGGTGCTTGAGGTGTCTGCGCCCAGATAGTTGCCCGTGGCATCTTGCACGCCTTCGGAGACGACGACGAAGCAATGACCGTTATTCTTCAACACCTCTTCAACCCGACGGATAAAGTTGTCAGCATTGAAAGGCACTTCTGGCAAGAGCACGATATGAGGCGCATTGCAGCCGTAGTGAGTATTGGAAGGATTGCGGTCATCGCGCTTTTCCTTGCGGTGGGCGAGGACTGAAGAAGCGGCAAGCCAACCTGCATTTCGACCCATGACTTCAAGGATAGAAACGAAGTCGTTCTGGCCCATGGCAGCGTTATCGAGCGACAATTCGCGAACGGTGACGCCGATATGCTTAGCCACCGAACCGAAGCCCGGGCAGTGATCCGTCAATGGCAGGTCGTTGTCGATTGTCTTAGGAACGCCGACGACACGCAGTTCATAGCCACGCTCTTTCGCGAGGGCGTCGATTTTGGCGGCGGTATCTTGCGAGTCATTACCACCGATATAATGGAAGTAACGGATGTTATGGGCTTCGAAGACCTGCAGGATGCGGTCGAAATCCTCCTGCTTCTTCACTTTATAGCGGCAGGTACCGAGCGCGGCGCCAGGCGTGTGGCTCAGGGCGCGCAAAGTCTGCTGAGATTCGGCAGCGAGGTCGATAAGCTGTTCGTTAAGGACGCCTTGGATACCATTCAGCCCGCCATAGATTTCGACGATTTCGTCCTCATGCTTCAAGGCTTCAGCGATAACCCCGGCGAGGCTAGCGTTGATAACTGGGGTGGGGCCGCCGCTTTGCGCGACGAGAAGATTGCCTTGTAGGGAGGACATGGTTGGAACGGGTTGAAAAGTGGGTTGTGGGAAGCACCCTGCCCCTTGGCAACACGGAAAACCCTC
>DKND01000072.1:0-5679 GCA_002470605.1 Opitutia bacterium UBA7397 | reverse complement strand
GCTTCGACCAAGAGGGCTTTGGGCAGCTTTAGCCGACTATCGGCGGCCAGACGGTCCACGAGGTCGTTCTTATCAATCTTACCGGTTCGCAGGTCGCGCGCCACGGCGACGGCGTGTTCCTTGATCGCTTCGTGCGCCGCTTCGCGCCCAGCCCCGGCCTTGACCGCCTCCATGAGGAAGGTGGTGGTGAGCAGGAAGGGCAGATAATGGTGCGATTCGCGTTCGATCACGGGGCGATTCACTTCCATCTGACCGAGCACAGTCAGGAAGGCCTCCAGAAGTCCGTCGATCGCCAAAAAGGCATCCGGCAAAAGCACGCGGCGAACAACCGAGCAGGAAACGTCGCCTTCGTTCCACTGGTCGCCAGACAACGAAGCGGCCATGGCCACGTGACCGCGAAGAATAATATGGAATCCGTTGATGCGCTCGCAGGTACGGGCGTTCATCTTGTGCGGCATCGCCGAAGAGCCCACTTGGCCAGGCAAGAAGCCTTCGCTCGCCAGCTCATGACCAGCCATCAAGCGCAAGGTCTTGGCGAAAGAAGACGGCCCCGAGGCTGCCGATAAAAGAGCCGAGACAACTTCAAAGTCCATCGAGCGCGGATAAACCTGCCCGACCGCGCCGAGCGCATGCGGAATGCCAAGGTGCACCAAGACACGAGCTTCCAAGCCGGCGACCTTCGCCGCATCGCCCCCAAAGAGCGTGAGTTGATCAAGCTGCGTACCGACCGCGCCCTTTAGTCCGCGTGCGGCAAAATCATGCAGGGCACCGTCCAATTGCGCCACGCCGCGCAGGCATTCTTCGCCAAACATCGCCCAACGCTTCCCCACCGTGGTCGGTTGCGCTGCGACGTTGTGCGTCCGAGCGGCAATCAAAACATCGCGATCCAACTGAGCCCGACGAGCTAAGGCCGCCAAGGCGGCGACAGCTTTCGCGCGAATCAGTTGCAGAGAACGGAAAACCTGCAGCTGCTCTACGGACTCCGTGAGATCCCGGCTGGTCAGTCCCTTGTGGACATGTTGAAAACCGGCAAGGGCGCAGAACTCATCGATGCGTGCCTTGACGTCGTGACGGGTTTCTTCTTCGCGGACGCGGATGGATTCGAAGTTCACCTGATCTTTGACGTCTTCGTAAGCCTTTAGGGCGACAGCGGGTATTTCCAGGCCGAGATCGCTCTGGGCCTTCATGACTGCGATCCAATATTCCCGTTCGAGGACCACGCGGCCGCGGATGGACCAGATAGCTTTCATCGCGGGCGAAGCGTAGCGATCGGCGAGGACGTTGGGGACGATATCTTGTTCCATCGGAAAGGTCTTAGTTTGTATCAGGGAGAACGCCGGACGGCAAGCGCCCGCATATACATCGCCCGGATGGCGATCTCATCTTGCCCTCGATTCGAGGCATCGAAACAAGCCCCGCAGGCCAATTGCAGGTCGACTAATTCAGCCAAAGAATAACGGGCGGCCATCGGAGCTACCTTATTGCTTATATACCAAGCGTTCTGGGAAAAGAGGTTGGCGGTCGATTTGGCAGCCGAACCAAAAGTCGGCCCATGCCGCCCGCTGGCGGTTTCAAATTGGCCTTTCGGCAAACCTGCCTCGGTCACCCGAAAGTCACCCGAGTCGGCGAGACAACGGATCTGGATAAGCAGACGAATGCGATTTTGTAAAGCTGCCAACAAAGGCCGAATCGAATCTTCGTTGAAGAAATAACGGTCGAGCGCCGCCAGCGACCATTTCAAGTCACGCATGGCCAGCGCCTCGACGGGCTCGAAGAAATCACCTTCACCGAAAGCAGGGACGAGGAGCAGGACGTCCGACTCTTTGATGGTGCCGCCCGCCCCCACATAGGTCGCTAATTTTTCACATTCACCGAGGACCAAGCGCGTAGATTGCCCCACCCGACCAATGATGGCCTCAGGCACTCCGCGTTCAAATTTTACGCCTAGTGACTTTAAATGATTAACGGCCAGATCCTCTTGGAGGTCGGCCTGCGGGTCGCTCTTATCGAAGAAACCTTTGGCGGCGGACGCATGGACCACAAATTCGTTCGCGACTTTTTTAAGTTCCGTGAGGTCCTTGCGACGGCCGTCATAGGGCGTCGCCGAAATGATAATCGAAACCTCATCCGAGGCATCCGTCGCGACTTGTAAGATATTTTCGAGACTCTCCTTCACCACGAGAGATTTGGCCTGCTTGGAGTCCGAAACCCAATTGAAGTTGCGCAACCAAATGACACGCTTGCCGCCGAACATGGAAAGCGTCTTCACCGATTCGGAGAATTGGGTTTCGATGGGGCGGGCATCTTCGACCCTAATCATGACCCCGGAAATTACCTCGGCTTCCGCGTCTGCGCCTGCAGCCGCCTTGGCCTTATCATAAAAAGCACGAGCGTCCTGGTCGACGAGGTATTCGTCTTTTCCGGCGACGATGGCGAAGAAGGCTGGCATCCGCTGGTTAATTTCTCCCCAACAGGGGTTCTGGCAATCCTTTGTGCTTCACATGCCAAAAAATCGCACGCAGAACTCCGTGACGACCGGACTCAAGCCCCCTGGATCAAATCCTCGACGCAATATTTATTCAAATTACGTCGCATCCAATCAAGGGCGGTATTCACCGCCCGGACCTTGACCTGTAAGCGATCGCCGGAAACGAAAAGGCGTCGCGACCAGACCCCGCTGGGCGAAGCGTAACCAAGGTAAACCGTTCCCACGGGGTCGGCTTCCGTCCCGCCATCCGGGCCCGCGAACCCGGTGACTGCCATGCCGTAATCCGCACCAAATTTTTCCGCCGCCGCCGAGGCCATCGCCTCCGCACATTCAGCCGAAACCGCGCCGTGCTGCACCAACAGGCATTCGGGAATCCCGAGTAAGTTCATCTTGGCATCATTGGCATAGCAGACTGCCGACCCTGCAAAAACCTTTGAGGCGCCGGGAATATCGGTGAAAGCGTTCGAAAGTAATCCGCCCGTACAGGATTCGGCCAGGGCGACGGTTTTTTCCATGCATCGCAATTGCTCGACGACGATGGACGCCAGACAAGCGTGTCCCGTGCAGATAAAATCATGTCCGACGGCGTCGCGAACCTTACGGGCCACATCGCAAAGCTGTTCGGCGGTGACGCCGCTCCCGCCCGAGGAGATGCGCGCGTCCACCACGCCGGTATGGGTGCCGAAAGTCAGAACCATCCCTGGGTCGAGCAACGGCCGCACAATCGCCTCCAGCGGCACGGCACCAAGGCCGAACGTGCGCACCTGCACGTACGCTTCCCCATGACACGCGCAGCCGACCTCACGCAAACGTGGCACGAGTTCATTTTCAAACATCGGCCGCAACTCCAAGGCCGGGCCAGGCAACATCACGAGTGCACTTCCTTCGCGATGGAAAAAGATGCCTGGGGCCGTGCCGCTGGGGTTCGGCAATAGTTCTCCCCCTTCCAGAATCGAGCACTGTCTTAAATCTCCATCCGCCACAGTCCGCGTGATTTGTTTAAAACGTTTCCGAAGCGCGTCTTCCGCTGGAGCAGAATGCACCAATTTGACGCCAAGTGCCGCCGCCACGGCGGCACGGGTGTGATCATCCGAAGTCGGGCCCATCCCTCCAGTCGTCACAATCAAATCATAAGCTCCCCAGCTGGCACCGATCTCCCGGGCGATTTCGCTGGCGTTATCGCGGACGACAATGGAACGAGTAATCGGCAAGCCACGACGGGCCAAGTGTTCGCCTAACCATAGCAAGTGTCCGTTTTCCCGGATGCCGTCTAACAATTCGTCGCCAACATTAATGACAAGGACTTGGCGGGGACGACTAGGGCATGATTGCATTTGCGAGATGGGGGCGACCCATGCAGGGTTAACAGCCTAGCGCAAAAATGCAAACCGACCGGGAAGAACTTTCGCCCAAGGCGAAGGCGAGGCGTGCCCCTCACACCCCAGGCGTCTACCTGATGAAGGATGTCGCCGGGGGGGTCGTCTATGTGGGGAAGGCCAAAGACCTCAAAAAGCGTCTGGCCTCCTATTTTATGCCCCGGATGCGCATGACGCCCAAGGTGGCGGCGATGATGGACACCGTCCAAGACCTCGAATGGCATGAGGTCCGCTCCGAGACGGAGGCGCTCCTACTGGAGGGGAAACTCATTAAACGCTGGCGACCGAAATGGAATATTCTCTTCCGAGACGACAAACAATTCCCCCAAGTCCGGGTCGATCTTGCTGACCCTATTCCGAAATTCCGTATCGTGCGGGCCCGGACCAGCGACTCCTGCCGCTATTTCGGCCCCTTCCCCCACCAGCAAGCCGTCCGCCGTGCCCTGACAGAGATGAAAAAGAAGTTCGGAATCCTGCTCACCGATAGTTCGCCCGCCTTGCTTCCCGACGGCCGCTGGAAGCTTTACGATGACGCCCGGGCCGAAATCCAGAAGTTCGCCAACGAGGTAACGGTCCAAGAATACGGAGCCCGGGTCACTGCCGCCTGTGCATTCCTTGACGGCAAAGCCGTGGCGTGGGCCGAACAAGTCGAAGCAGACATGCGCGAGGCGGCGGCCGCCCGTGATTACGAAAAAGCCGCCAGCTTACGCGACCTGCTCGACGCCTTGAAACGGACGACGGAAAAATCTCGGCGTTTCTTGCGCGATAATCCGCTCCCGCGACGCGATGAATCCGAAGCGCTGGCCTCGCTCGCCGCCGCGCTCGGCCTCGAACGCCCGCCCGCCACGGCGGAGTGCTTCGACATCTCGCACATCTCCGGCACGCTCGCCGTGGCATCGATGGTACGCTTCGTCGACGGCCAAGCCGATAAGTCTGGCTACCGCCGCTTCAAGATTAAGTCATTCGAAGGCAACGATGACTTCCGCTCGATGCAGGAAGTGGTCGGCCGTCGCTACACCCGCCTGCATGAGGAACACCGCGCCTTCCCCGAACTCGTCATCATCGACGGCGGCCTCGGCCAAGTCGACGCGGCCCTCGCGGCGTTTAAAGAACACGACCTCGCCCCGCCTCCGCTCATCGGTCTCGCCAAGCGCGAAGAGACGATCGTCTTCCCCGACGGCCGTGAACTGAAGCTCCCACGTCACGATGTTGGTCTGGCCTTGCTGATGCGTATCCGCGATGAAGCGCACCGGTTTGCGAATAATTTCAATGCCGACCTGCGAAGCCAGAAATTACGCGAATCAATCCTCGACGAAATGCCCGGCCTCGGACCCAAGCGCAAAGAAGCCCTGCTCGAAAAATTCGGCACCATCCAGAAACTTCGCAAGGCCACCGTCGAGGAGCTCGCGCAAGTTTCTGGCGTCAGCGATAAGTTAGCTGGCGAAGTGAAGGCTTATCTCGAGGCGCGCGGTTAATGGGTAGGGGCGCCACTGCGTGGCTTCCGTTCGCTTAGGTAATTAGGAAATCAGCCTACTCGACTATTTTCGCCGACTTCGATCGACGGACGCCATGCAGTCGCCCCCTACCTCTTTAACTCTGCTACCATTTCGCGCTCCACGAGTTCAGCTACCCGCTCGGCACCGCCCGCATCACCGAGCCCATCGACCGAGGCTTTCCATTTCTTCCAAAGAGCCCAGTCGCCGACGAATGCTTCCGCAATGATCGCCCGCGCCGCGGCAGGCGTCAGACCATAGGCGCCCGCGTCATGCTCGGTGATCAATCTGCCATTACCTGCTTCCTGACCGGGAATCACCT
>DKND01000048.1:3593-9986 GCA_002470605.1 Opitutia bacterium UBA7397 | reverse complement strand
TACCGGGACTTTAACGCTGACCGGTTTGTTGGCGAATGATCTGAATTTGGGCGCTGGTGCGCTGACCTTGGGCGGCGGTGTGCTGACGATTTCTTCAACGGGCGCCGTTTTGACCTTGGGCGGTAATATCGGGGACAATGGTGAAAATATCGGTTTTACCAAATCAGGCGCGGGGACGATGGTTCTTACCGGTTCTAATAATACTTTCACGGGTACGTTAACCGTCACCGCCGGGGCACTTTCCTTCGCGAGCCTGGCCGACGGCGTTCGCTACGGTGGCGGAATCGGGAATCTAGCCTTTAGTAGTACTGCGAGTCTCATCACTTATACCGGAAGCGGAGTGACGCTGGTTAATCGGCAGTTAAGTCTCTATAATCAAGGGAGTACGACTAATGCGACGACTTCGAATACCCAGTATTTGTCATCATCCGGCACGGGGCCTTTGATTTTTGCGAATACCAGCATCATTCCTCAACTGGCGGCGGTCGTTAATCTGCGCTATATCAATCTGGGCGGCACCAACACCGGCAGCAATACCATCGCCGGCATCTTTGCGAACCAAGATGCCCTCTCGCTCTCCACTTCTGCTTTCGGGGTCATCAAGAGTGGGACGGGCACTTGGGGGCTGACCAATAATAATACCTATACTGGCACGACTACCGTGATCGGGGGCGTCTTGCACCTGGATGCGACTTCAACGCCCGTGCCTACCAGCGGAGTGGTGGCTGCGGGTAGTAGCCTTTGGCTGGGTGGTGGCACGCTTAAGGTCACTGGGGCAGCAACGAATACCACCCAGACTTTTGCGAGTACGACTTTGGGTTCCGCCCAGCGTTGGTCGACAGGGGGCACGCCGTATTTCGAGGGCAATTCCCAGAGCACGCTCCAAGCCGTGGCCGGCGTCGGGACTTTGACGATCAATACCGGTGCGATTACGCGTAAGGCCAGTTCGGTTTTGAATATTATCACCAGCGGCTCACCGGTCATCAACCTGACCAGCGGCTTGTCGACCTCAAACGGGCTGATTGCCTCCACCAATCCTTTGGCGGCCTTCGTCACGTTGAACAGCACCGATTGGGCGACACTCTCTGGTATCAATCCCGTCGCGGCGACTTATACGAACGATACTTTCACGACCTCGGCGAATAATATCAATGTCACTACCTCGGCGACTTGGGCGGGCGCCACGCTGAATTCTTTACGTTTCAATGCTGGTACGCCGGCGGTCTTGACTCTCACGGGAGCCAATATCCTGACCTCAGGTGGCATCCTCATCGGTAGCGGCGCCAGTACCGTGGATATCGGCGGCGCGGGCGGCGGCACCCTTGCCGGCACCCTTTTTTCTGGTGTCGGTCCCACCACTTATACCCCCGGTGAGCTGAATATCATTAATTTCGGCGGCGTCGCGACGCTCAATGCGAAGGTGATCAATAATCCCGCCAGTGCCAGTTACCTGACAGCCACGACGGACGGCGCCCGTTCGGGTACCACGCTGAGCATCTTCGGCACGGGTACGGTGCTGCTTAATTCGACCAATAACGCTTACACGGGTGGTACGAATATTTCCGGAACCGCGACCTTGAAGATGGGGCAGAATAACGCCCTGCCGTTTTATCCTATCGGATACAGCGCGACCATCATTTCGACCGGAGCGACGCTCGATCTAAACGGTACGACGCAGGTGCTCAACGGCTTGGCCGGTTTCGGTAAAGTCGACAACACGTCGGTTTCCACCGTCAATCTGTACATCGGCGGTCCGGGCACGAGCGCTACCGGCGATACGTCGATGTTCAATGGCGTCATTCAGAACACCGGAGGCGCGATCAGTATCGTCAAATTCGGTAAAGGTCGCCTGAACTTATACGATAAGCAATTATTCACCGGTTCCACGACGATCAACGATGGTAACCTGAGGCTTTATTTTTCTGATTCCTCGGCGGTCAATGGTCTCACGGCCAATATGTTGCCCGTTAATGCGCTCACGATTGGTAGTGCGACTCTCGAGCTGTCTGGTTCAACTTCGTATAATATCCAGAACTTCACCTCGCTCACGTTGGCTGGTTCGGCGAAGGTGATTACGAGTGGCACGACTCCTTACGCCCAGATCAACCTCGGGCCGATCACGCGTCCGGCGGCGACAGGTTTGGCGTTTTACTTAGGCACCTCTCCCAGCGCTCTCGGTTTCACTTCGACGACGACTGCCAATACCGGCACGTCTATTCTCGGCGGTTGGGCTGTCGCGGGTGCCAGCTCGGCGACGAGTTGGGCGGTCAGTGCTGGTAATGGATCCACCGCCGGCGCAATCACGGCCCTGGCCAACTTCCTGACCACAGCTATCGCCGGTAATACCGCTGGTAATTACCTCACCACTTCCGATGTCGATGTCACTACCAGCCCAACTTTAAGCGCCGGAATCACCGTCAATAGTCTCCGCTTAAACTTCGCCACGGCTTTAACGCTCACTTTGACCGGAGTTAATACGATTAACACCGGAGGCATCTTGAATGGCGCCACCTCGGCTAGTACGACGACCGTCTCGGGCGGTAGTTTGCAGCCAGGTGCCGGCAATGAATTGATTTTCAACCAGTATGGTGCTGGGACTTTGGTGATCAATTCCGCTATTGTCGACGGTGCGTCGCCGACGAATATCACGCTCAATGGTACGGGAAAATTGCAGCTTCGGGGTGCGAACACCTTTACTGGGGCAGTTGTCATCAACGGTGGAACTTATGATTTGAGCACTAGTAGTAACGCCGGTTTGCCCACATCTTATACCCTCAACGGCGGTATCTTAGGTTGGTATACAACGTATAGTATGCTAACTACCGTACCCCTGTCTCTTGGACCGGCTGGCGGAACTCTTGATACCAGTGGGGCGACGGGAACGCAGGTAATTTTTACCTCCACGGCCGCAGTTACGATGCTGGGCGTTGGTCCGCGCACTTTTACAATCACGGGTGGCACGGATTCCCGTGTCATTGGTTTCACTCCTGTCTTGGGCGATGCCACGGGTGGTGTGACCGGTTTGACTCTGGCTGAGGGAGGCGATACCCGACTTTTCCGTTTATATGGTGTCAATACCTACACCGGCCTGACCTTGATCACGCGCGGTATCTTAGATGTCAATCAAGTCGCTAACTCCATCGCCGGCGGATTTACTTCCGCAGCGACAACCGGAAATATCGTGTTTGCCGCGACGGGAACAAACCGGGCGATACTTTCCCTGGGGTTGGTCTCAGGTGATTTCACCCGAAGCTTGGGCTACGGTGCCGGCCAAGTGCACTGGGAGGGCAATGGCGGCTTTAGTAACAATTTAAGTGCATCTAACGTAGCGGTGGCGGCGACTCAGAATGTCAACTTGGGTGGGGCTGCTAGCAAATTAACTTGGGGTGCCGGCGGCTTCGTGCCGACGGGTTATCTCCTGCAATTCGGGCATGCGGGGAGTACGGGTAACACGGTGTCCGTGCAGGGTGCGATTAATTTTCAGAATGCCATTCAGTTAGGAACCTCCTCGCGCACGCTTGATGTCGCCAGCGTGGATGTTGCACCCTCAATTTATCAAGCGGAGCTAAGCGGCGTCTTAAGCACGCAGACGGGTGGTGGCTTGACGAAGAGCGGCGTCGGTACGCTTTTGATCACTAATGCCGGCAACGCCGCGGCCTCGGCCGGTGCGACGGTGACGTTGAGCCAAGGAGGCTTGGTTTTCGGCAGCGCCGCTGCGATTCTGGGCTCTGGCGCTAATTTGACGCTCTCAACAGTCGCTGGGACGAATGCGTCGATCGGCCTCACAGGCGATACGAATCCGATCAGCACCTTGGGCAGCCGCATTGCCAACCCGTCGACCTCCACGGCGGCGTTTCTGTTAGGCGCCGATAGCTCGGCGACTTTAGATTTCACGAATTTCCCCAACATGCGGTTGGCGGCGTTCCAATATACACCGGGAACCACCCCCTCAGGCGTTTCCAATGCCACGACCTTTACGGGTACGATCGTTCCCGCTAATTCCACCTATCGCTTGGGCGGCAGGCTTGCGACAGTCAGTCTGGCTACTGGCATCACCACTTCGACTTTGGTCTTAGGTTCGAAAAATATTCTTACGTCGAGTAATGCGGCCANNTTGGCGGACAGTAATGATTATACGGGCGGTACTGTTATCAATGGTAATGCCATCGCGGCGGTACGACTCGGCGTCGGCAGCAATGCGGCCTTCGGTACCGGCACGATTTCCATTCAAGGCAACCAGGGCACACACCTGGGCACCATCAATGGCGACCACACCCTGAGCAATAATATCAGCTTCGACGCCGCTTCGACGGGCGCTTTTGAGTTTGCGGCTGATCCAGGATCGGGTGGTATGCTGAGTAATCCTAATCAGGGGACGCTCTCTTACCTTGGCACGGTTGATTTTGGTGGCCGCGTTAACCCGACGATCACCGGTCGCCCGCGCGGCGGCTTGTTTTTGGGCGACATGAAGAATGCCACGGGCCTCAATTATACCCAAGGAAGCGGAGGCTACATGAGTTTATTGAGCACCTCGACCAACGGCGGGGTGGCAAAGAGTTTTACGGGTACACTTACCATCGCTAACGACTCCATCTTAGTGATCGATTCGCCCAGCTCTTTTGGCTCAGCCACCGTGCTGAACATAAACTCGACGAACTATTCCACGCTTCAACTCCAAGGTGCAGGTACGATTACACTGAGTGGGTCGCTTGCACTGAGCAGCGTGGCGGCCGGAGCTTTCATGGTGAATACCCCTTCGGGTGCAACCTTGACGATACCCGGATCTATTACCGTCCTTACCACGGGTATTTTCTACAAAACGGGTCTGGGAACTTTGGTTTTAAGTGGTAACGCAACGGGGGGTGCTTCGACGGGGGGCTTGCAGGTCAGGGCGGGTACGTTGCGTCTCGATGCGGCCACCAAAGGCTCTTCGGTGTGGACAGCCGGACAGGGCCTGACCCTTGGCGTCGCCAGTGGAACGTTTGGTAACGGAGGCACCCTGGAAATAACCGGCACCTCGGCCCAGACCTTCGGGGCGGTGACCGTCAACGCCAAGGCGAATACGATTCGATTGACCGGCGCCATGGCGCTGACCTTGGGAGTTATCACCCGTACCACGGGAAGTACCTTGAACTTGTCGGTGGCGACCGGCGGAACGGTTGTATCCACGACGACAGCCCTCCAGTCGTTAGTCAACGGAGCCACGACTTGGAACGGTGACGACTGGGCCGCGGCGAGCGGCTCTGCGATTACCCGGTTCACGGCCTACGACGCGCTCACAGGTACTTTGTCGGCACCCACAATCACGACGGGGGCTTCTATCACCACGACTAAAAACTATATCATCAGTGGCGCGACTACGAATAACGTCGGCTTGGCTACGGCGGGTACGCTTTTGTTGCCGGTTTACATCAATACGATTAAATATAACGACACCCTAGACAGAACGCTCAACATCGGTTCCGCCGGCTTCCTTCGCTTGGGTACGGTCGCCGCCACGGGTGGCGTTACGGCCGCGGGTGGTATCCTTGTCGCCAGCGGGTCAGGGGCGCTGACGATTGGCGTCTCGGGGTCGGCAGGAACAATCATGGCGGGCGGAACTACCACGAGTTCCGGGCTGGGGGATCTAGTTTTCATCAATAATTCGACCAGTAATATCACGGTTAATTCCGTCATATCCTACAACGGTGCCACGACCGCTGTCACGCACGTCGTCTATAACGGGATGAGTACGGGTAAGCTGATTCTAGCCGGGGCTAATACCTTTAACGGTACCCTGTTCATCAACAGCGGAACCTTGGAAGTCGCTACGGTCAATCTGGCTGTTGCGTCGGGTCCATTGGGCAAATCCTCGGCCGGTGTGGGCAATATCCTTCTCAACGGCGGCACCTTCCGAGCTAATTTATCGGCTAATGGTACGACGGATCATGGCTTTACGATCAACGCGCCCAGTACGATCGAAGTCGTCGCCAATACGCTGACGCTGACGACTACGCTCAACGGCGTGGCAACCGCTAATCAGCAGACCGGCGTTTTGAACGCAGGTATCCTCAAGAAGACCGGCGCGGGCACGCTTGAGCTCAAAGACCTGACGACCAACGCCAATAACGCTAACCTAAGCATCGAAGTCGTCGCGGGCACCTTACTGTTGAATAAGGTGAGCTACGCCGCCGTCAATTCACGGAGCGGTAGTATCACCTCCACCAGCACAACACTCACTATCGATACAACCGGGTTGCTCGTCGGCATGACGATTGTCGGTAACGGCGTAACCGGCACGATTACTTCGATCACCAATCCGACCAGCTTGGTGCTTTCCGCGGCCGCCACGTTGACGGCCGCCAACAGTCCGTTCTCCTTCACGGGCATCTCCGCAATCGACTTGGCAGGAGG
>DKND01000048.1:2573-3492 GCA_002470605.1 Opitutia bacterium UBA7397 | reverse complement strand
GCGGCGTCTTTGATCTGAACGGCCTCAGCGAAACCATCGATGGCTTGGCCGGCGGTGGTTCGGTCACGAATACTTTAGGTTCTACTACTTCGACCCTTTCCTTGGGCGGTAATAATAGCGCGGGTCTGTCGGCCTATACTTTGGCTGCCTCGGCGGCCGGTGTTAATTCCACGGGCCTGAATAGTTTCTCGGGGGCGTTGTCCGATGGTGCGGGCACCTTGGCTTTGACCAAGGTCGGCTCCGGCACGCAAATTCTTTCGGGCACCAATACCTATTCGGGGCTGACCACAATCAGCGCCGGTACCCTCCAGATGGGTGCCGACAATGTCCTGCCCAGCGGAGCGGGCAAAACAGCGATTACGATCATCGGTACCAACAAGGGTTCAATCGGCGTCGCCTCGACATCCAATGGTTCGGATCGGCTCTTGGCGCCTGGCACCCTCGATCTGGGCGGTTTCAATCTGACGCTCAATGGTCTTAACTCCACTACCGGTGGTTTCGTGACCAGCAATCCGACGCTCGCTTATAATGGTAGCGCTTGGGCCGTCGCAGCGGCCCGTCAGTCCGCGAAGGATCTGACCCTCGGTGCCGGCGACGCTTCGGCTTCCTTTAACGGCGTGATCCGCGATGGTTACACGGTCGCTCCTGGAGTTACCTCGACGGCCTATGTCGGTGTTATCAACCTGATCAAGACGGGTACGGGGACGCAGACGCTTTCGGGCGCGAATACCTTCAGTGGTTCGACCTCGGTGCAGGCAGGTATTTTGGCTTTGGCGGGGGCAGACAATCGTCTGTCATCTTCGGCCACGGTCACTTTGGGTAGTGGTTCCGACAGTGGCTTCTTACAGCTCGGTAATGCCGGCGGTATGATCAGCCAGCAAATCGCTGGCCTCGCGATCAGCGGATCGGGTGCCAATAA
>DKND01000048.1:1419-2501 GCA_002470605.1 Opitutia bacterium UBA7397 | reverse complement strand
AATAATACCCTGACGGGACCGACGACGGTCAAGGCGAACAGCACGCTGATCCTTGCCAACAGTTATGCCTCCTCGCCCATCGTCTTGGGTGGAACGTCTACGGGTACCCTAGTTTCCAATCAGACCATTAGCGGCTTGGTCACGGTCAACGCTTTCGGTGTCATCGCTCCCGGGGCTACGGTCGCGAATGACTTAGCCACGATCACCTTGGCGGGCGGCCTGACGATGAATACCGGAGGTACGTTATCGCTCCAGGTTGGGACGACCGCTGGCGCCGCGCCTCAGCAGAAGGATGTCATCTTGGTTTCCGGTGGCACGCTGACCTTCAATGGCGGCAAGATTTCCTTGACCGAATTAGCCGGACCCAACGGCGTGACCCTCGGGACGTATGACCTGATCAACTACACCGGCGCCTCTCTGGCCGGTTCGGGCATTTCGAATCTCAGTCTCTCATCCAGCGTAATCGGCGTGAATAATTATTACGTCACGCTGCAAAATGACTCCGTTAATAAGTTGATTCAATTAGTGGTGGATAACGCGCGCTTCTGGTCAGGGGCCACGAACAGCGTTTGGAATACGAGCGTCGCGAACTGGTCGCCCGCTAATTTCTTCGTCACCGGTGACAAGGTTCTTTTCCGGGATACTTTCCCGACCTCGTCCGGCGCCCCAAGCGTCGTCAATTCCACGGTGCAACTGGACGCTATTGTTACTCCGGCGGCGGTGACTTTCAGCAATTCGCTGGTCAATTACGTCCTGCAAGGTTCTGGAGCGATTGACGGTTCGACGGGCTTAACCAAGGGCGGCACGGGCGGCCTGACGATTAAAAACGCCAACACTTTTATCGGTAACACCGTCATCAGCGAGGCTGGTTACATCGAGATGCAGAACGCGGCTGCGCTGGGTACGACCGCAGGCAGCATCACCGTCAATGATACCGCGACGCTGCGCCTCAGCGGCGGTATCAGCGTGGGTGCCAAAGCTTTGACGCTCATCGGCGCAGGTAACGCCAGCGGCGGTGCGCTTCGTAACATCAGCGGCAATAATAGCTATGCGGGAGCAATCGCCTTAGGTGGATCCGCACG
>DKND01000048.1:0-1370 GCA_002470605.1 Opitutia bacterium UBA7397 | reverse complement strand
CCTGACTTTCGGCGGTGCGGGCAATGTGACCGTCTCGGGTGTTATCGGTTCCGGTTCCGGATCACTGATTGTCGACGGCACGGGCGTCGTCACGCTGAGCAACACGGCCAATACTTATACGGGTAAGACTTCCATCCAGAACGGAACCCTTTCGGTCTCGACGTTGGGTAGTGTCGGCGTCGCCGGCGGTCTTGGCACCGCCGCGGATGTCGCCTCGGGTACCATCGCACTGGGTAACCTGACCACGACGGGTACGCTCAAGTGGACCCGCTCTTCGAACGAAACTTCCGATCGCGTCATCGATCTGGCCGGCACCACGGGTGGAGCCACGATTGATGCCTCCGGTAGCGGAGCGTTGACCTTGTTGAGCGCCGTCACGGCCACGGGCGTAGGTGCGAAGAGCCTGACGCTCACGGGAACGGGTGGCGACGCGGGCACGCCGAACGTGATTAGCTCAGGAATTTCCGACGGATTATTCGCCGTCATCAGTCTGATCAAGACCGGCACCGGCGTCTGGAAGCTTGATGCCGCGAGTTCTTACACGGGTACCACGACGATTCAGAATGGGACTTTATTGTTGGGCGCGGTCAGCCAGAACTTCTCCGCCTTGACCCTGGGTGGTCTCTCCGGCGGCGCAGCCACCTTGGCGCTTGGTTCCTCCGGTACGGCGACGCTCACCGGTGACGTCACTTTCAGTGCCGCTAATAATTCCGGTGCGACCATCAGCGGAAGCGGAGCTTCGACCCTCGACCTGAACGCCGCGACGCGGACGTTCGTTGTCGGCTCGAGTTCATCGGCCAACGGTGCCGATCTGACCATTAGTGCTGTCATCGCCGACACGCTTACGGGCGGGGCCCTGACCAAGACTGGCAACGGCACGCTCGTGCTCACGGGTGCCAACACTTATGTCGGAACTACCTCTGTCGATGGCGGCACGCTCAGCGTTTCGCCTCAGGCGATCAGCAGCAGTCTGACGATCAACGTCGGCACCAACAGCACCGCCGGTGCCCTGAACTTCTATGCCGATGGCGCGGTAGGCGCCGTCAATCTCGCTACTGACGCCAATCTTAATATCGGCGGCGCCACGGCTGCCGGCGGCCTTGGTTTCAATCTGAGCGGAAGCAGTGCGGACAAGATCACTCTCGCCGGGGCTGGCGCGCTCACCGTCGGCGCCACGGGTGGACTCATCAATGCCCGCGCGCTCGCTTCTCTGACGCCCGGAAGTTTCACGTTAATCGACGCCACTAACAACAGTAACACCGCGACAATCACTGGCTTCACCCTCGGCGTACTCACGGGCGGATATTCTTATGCCCTGGATAATTCAACGGGTGGACAGCTGAACCTCACGGTCGCCGCCGCGGCCGCCG
>DKND01000049.1 GCA_002470605.1 Opitutia bacterium UBA7397 | reverse complement strand
GGTCAGCGTTAAAGTCCCGGTACTCTGGATATTAATCGGGTTGTTACCGGCGTTGGTGATGGCCGCACCGGAGCTATTTCCGATTGTTGAGGCAGCCGTCACGGTGAAGGCACCCGCCGTCGCCCCGAGGGCATTCGCGTGATTGATCTGCAGGACACCGGCCGAAAGGGTTACGCCCCCGGTCAGGCCCGAATTCGAACCCCCTAAAACCAACGTACCGGCACCAAGCTTAGTGATCGAACCGGAACCAGAAATCGCCCCACCAAACGTCAAAGTATTCGCCGTGACGGTCGCGACACCATTGCCGGTCAAAGTCACCGCGCCGGTACCAAGATTCAAGCTCTGCGTCCCGGTGAAAGTGAAATCTCCTTCCCAGCCGATGGGATTATTATTCGTCAACGTCAACGCGGCGGTGGTCGTGTTATTGAACGTCGTGCCGGGCTTAATCGTGAAGACACTGGCCGCCGCGCCCAAAGCCGTCGTGCTGTTGATGTTCAGGGTGCCTTGATTCAGCTGTAAGCCGCCCGTAAAAGTATTAATTCCGTCTAAGACTAAGGTGCCGACCCCGAATTTAGTCACGCCGGCAGTACCGGTGATGGCACTGGTGATCTGTCCGAGTCCAAAAGTATTCGGCGTGAAGATAGCTCCTTCGGAAGCACCGAACGCGAGAGTTCCGCCCGTGACGATAGCGTAGCCGGTGGTGGTGTTTAAAATGAGACCCCCCAGGCCGCTATTGTTGGCCCCCGAAGCCACTCCGTTAATCGTCGTGGTCCCAGAATTCGTCACAACCGTCGGCGGCGTGAAATTAAGAGTTGTCCCCGAAAGGCCCAGAACGCCCGTACCCGTGGATAAAGTAACCGTACCGGCCACCGAATCGATGGCAGTGACGTAGTAGGAGGTAGTCGAAGGAAACGCGCTACCTGTCACCAAAGAACCGACCTGCAGTCCTGCCGTCGAACTTAGGGCGGCGACGGTGGCAGAGCTTAAAGTCGTGTTACCAGTCGGAGAAATTGCCGTGGCCGTCAATCCACCGACGCGCAAAGCATACGGATTACTAGCCGTCGCCAGACTAAGACTGGCCGCAACATCCGAAATCGTAGTAGCGGCAATGGTAGCGTTATTCACTGCCGTCGTGTAAGTCGCGACGCCGAAACCATTGCTGCCTGCTTGGTATTGCACGAACGTCCCGACTTGGCCGGGGAAGGTCGCGTTAAAGGCGCCGGTACCGGTGGCCACGACCGAGGCGTCATAGATTCCCGCAGCGGTCGCAACGCCGTTCTTATTGGCGGCCGTCGAATTACCTCGGACGACAAAATTTTCGAAGGTGGCAGCGACACCCAAATTCGCCAAAGCGGTCGGAGCCAAAACCAAAGTTCCGCGGGAACTCGCGCCACGGACCAAGACGCTGTTAGCCGAAGCACCGGCATTACCGATGGTGTAAAGCAACGTCGAAGTGGTGTTCTTCGTTAACGTCAAAGTATTACCGCCCGCATAGGTAAAGGTCGTGCCAACTGCGGCATTCGCGCCTGTATAAGTCGCAGCCGAAGCCGCACCGGGAAGCAGCACCAACGAACCGGCATTCAACACCAAAGCGTCGACACCCCAGGGTGTACCTAAATTTGGCGTATAAATCAACGAACCCGCACCGGCCTTCGTGAGCGTGAATCCACCCGTCGTGATTCCCGTGACAAACTTCAACGAACCCCCCGTGTAAGCTCCGATCGTCGTGGCAGCAGCCAGATTGATGCCGCTGCTGGCCGTGATCGCACCCCCCGCGGTAGCTGCGCTCGTCAACAGGGCGCCGGTATTATTGAGACCGGTACCGCTGAGCAAAATGCTCGTCAGGGTTTCCGCACCGGTCTGCTGCCAATCAAGACCGCCGCCGGCATTGATGGTGAGGGTTGGAGAAACCGTGGCTGAATTCGTTCCGCTTACCGGAATCGAATCCGTGCCCCCCGCCGTCAAGCGGAAGGTACCGCCGTTATTGACCGTAATATTGCCGGAGTGCCATTTGGTTACCGTCGTGGCGCTCGTGATCGAAAATATACCACCGTTGACCGTCAACGTCCCCGTTCCCGACGACGCTGTCGTGGTCATGAGCAAAGTACCGTTGCCGGTCTTGGTCAGGTTGCCCGTCGCCACGATGCCGCCGGTCAAGGTCAAGGTCGCACCGGTTCCGATATTAATCGTCGCACCCGAAGCATCCACGGTGAGTGGCACGCTTAAAGTCGCGGCCAAATTAGGATCCAGGATCAAAGCCCCCGTGCCGCCGACGCCGGTGCCGGCTATCGTGACATATTCCGAACTCGTGCCGCCGATGCCAAGGCGCAAGGCGCCACCCGCATTAACGATCGTTCCATCGACCGCCCCACCCGCCCAGCCTAAGGCGGTCAAGCTCATCGTGCGTAAGACCCCGCTGCTGATATCGACGATACCGTTATAATTACTTCCGCTGGCGGTCGCCCCTAAAAGCAGGGTGCCCGCGTTGACGCCACCATTGAAAGTGAAGCCGTTCGACCCGCCCAAGAACGCTGCGATGGTCGCCTGGGAAACTCCTGTACCCAAAGTTATGCTCGGGGAACTGCTGCTTAAAATCAGCGCGTGACTATTATCGCCAGCGAGCACGAAGCCCGAGGTGTTGAATGTCAGACCGCGGACAAAGATACCGAGGGAACCACCCACCGTCACCGTCCCCGCTGTTCCGGTAAAAATTACCGAATCGGCAGAGAACGATTGATTTGGCCAAGCCACGTTAGCCGCCGAAACACCATCCCACCATTTTGCTGTGCTATCATCCCAAACGGATGATCCGCCCAGACCGGCACCGGTACCCGAATTATTGCCTGCCGCGAGGCCGTCGGCATCCCAGTAATAATTTGCGGCCTTGGAAATCTTCGGCACGGCCAAAGACAAAAGGACCGACGCGGCCATCAGTGCGGCGCGTGAAAATAAGGGGCGAGTCTTGGGAAATTTCATCAGGAGTTAACCGGAAAGACATTTTCGTGCCTTTCTGTTTTGGGGGTATTAAAACTCTGGGGCTTTTCCTCTATTTTGACAATCGATTAAGGGGATAAAACCCGAATGTGAGTAACAAATTGGAACTTCGATAAAAGGACGGGATTAGCCCGACCGAAATTATCGGGTTCGATTTATCGATTGATAATGGTCAAATAATGTCTATTTGAATGGCAATAATCATTAAATTAGGCTTAATTTTCATTTCTCCCTTCGATTCGAGCGTTTGATGACGATCTCCACCGGTCCGGTTGATTAAAATTAATCACGCCTCAAAGGCAACCGGGTAACAACCAACCGTCGGGCGACGCAATTTATCCGATAAATTTTAAAACGCGCTCGGCTAACATCGCCATACCGAGGCCAGAGATACCGATCAAAGTTTCGGTAATCGTCCACGTGCGCAACGTCTGCCCAACCGTGAGCCCCAGGCATTCTTTCACCATCCAGAAACCGCTGTCATTCAGGTGCGAGAGAAAGAGTGAACCGCAACCGATGGAGATGACCATGAGCTCCGGACTGGTGCCCGGGTGAGCAGCCAAGACGGGTGCGATGAAGCCCGAAGCCACCGTGATCGCAACCGTCGCGGAACCCGTCGCGACGCGAATAAAGGCAGAGACCAGCCAACCATATAGCAAGAGTGGCAAACCCGCGCCGGCGGCGATGGCCGCTAATTGCTGATCGACGCCGGCCGTACGCATCACGAGCGCGAAGCCGCCCCCGGCGCCGACCAGGATGAGCGTCATCCCGATACCAGAGACGCTTTGTTCGGAGAATTTTAGCAGTTCCGAAGTCGAACGCCCGCAACGTTTACCGAAGGCCCACATCGCGAAAAGCACCGATAAAAGCAGGGCGATCACGGGGTTGCCCACGAACATCCCCACCCTTCCCCAGAGCGTTTCCTTAGCTTGAAGTAATTCGACCAACGTCCCCGTCAAAAGTAATAATACCGGCAGCAAAACGGTGAAAAGCGTCAGGCCAAAGGTCGGGAGCGTCTGCCCGGCGTTGACGGAAGGCGTGAACTCCGGCGTCGCCACTTGCACGCGTTTCACGGCCAGCTTGGCGAAAAAAGGACCGGCGATCGCGGCGACCGGAATCCCCAGGACGAAAGCCCAGAGGATGACCTTACCCATATTGGCATGGAGCGCATCGATCGCGATGACCGGCCCAGGATGCGGCGGCATCAAGCCATGCATCACGGATAAGAAAGATAAGAGCGGCAACACGAGACGCAGAAACGGTTGTCCGGTTTCTTTGGCGAGCGTGATGACGATCGGCAAAATCAGCAATAGACCGACAGCGAACCAAGTCGTCATCCCCACGCAGAGCGCGAGCAAGATGATGCAGAGGCCGATGCGCGAAGGGCCGAGCGTCCGGATGAACTGTTTCGCCAAGACTCCCGCGCCGCCTGACTCCGCCAGCAATTTTCCGAAGATGACACCCAGCACGATGATTGAGCCCGTGCTGGCGAGCGTATTTCCGAAGCCCGTCTGGAACGCTTTCAAGACTTCGACCATCGTCAACGTTCCCTGCCCGACGACGACCATCGCGCCCAAGCTGAGCGAGCTGATGAGTAAGGCGATGAAGGGATTAAACTTCAGCCAGGTCACCAACAGGACCAGGACAGCGATGGCAAGAAGAGCGTAGAGCACGGAATCAGGATTTCGGCGGGGCGACCGTAGCACGAGTAGCACCCGTGCTGATGCCCCCGTCAACCAACAAGGTCTGACCCGTAACGTAACGACTCTCTTCTGACGCCAGGAAAACCACCGGGCCGGCCAAATCATCCGGCGCGCCCGGACGCTTCAGGGGAATGCGATCGCAGAGGTATTCCACCCATTCGCGATTTTCGTAGAGCAACGCGTTCTGGGCGGTCTTAAACCAACCGGGCGCCAGACAATTGACGGTCAACCCGTGGCGACCCCAATCATCCGCCAAACTCATCGTGAGTTGCTTCACGCCTCCGCGACTGGCGCCATAGGGCGCGAGTCCCGCATAGCCAGCGACGCATGTCACCGACCCGATGTTGATAATCCGGCCGTAACCGCGTGCGATCATTCCTGGAGCGACCGCCTGCGCCGTAAAGAAGGTGCCGCGTAAATTAGTATCGAGGACCAGGTTCCAATCTTCCCACGTCACTTCGAGCGCGGGTTTACGGGCGTTGCAGCCGGCATTGTTAACTAAAATATCAATACGCCCCAGCTGCTTCTCCACCGCAGCCACGGCGGCCTTGATGCTATCGTGGTCGCGGACGTCGAGATCGACCCCGCAAGTCCGGCGACCCAGGGCCTCGATTTCTTTGCGGAACGCACTCAACTTAGAGGCGTCGCGACTCGACATCGCGATGTCGGCGCCCGCCTGGGCGAGCGCACGCGCGAAATATTGCCCCAAGCCACGGCTCGTACCGGTGATAAAGGCGACCTTTCCGGTGAGATCAAAGAATGACATGGCGAGGGATTAGACGGGGGGGGTGAGAATCACTTTCATCACGCCAGGCGCACCGGCATGCAGTTTTTCGAACCAAGCGGCGCCCTCGGCGAGCGGGACGACGGCCGAGATGATCTTGTCGACCTTGATCTGGCCCGAGGCGAGCAACTCGATGCAGCGCGGGATTTCGCCGGCCGAGGCGCAGGATCCTTGGAGACGCAGCTGTCGAGTCACGACGATCTGCAGAGGCAGTTCCGTCTTCGGCGTAAGATTGCCAACGAGCGTCACCGTACCGCCTTTGCGCACGGCATGGATCGCGGAAAGCACCGTGGCATTGAGACCGACGCATTCGAAGGCCGCATCCGCGCCCTGCCCTTTCGTCAGCGATTTCACAAACTCGGTGAGGTCGCCACCGGTCTTGGGATTGAAACTGTGCGTGGCGCCGAGCTCCTGGGCGACGGCGAGGCGCGAGTCTTCCGTGTCAACCGCGATGACCTGCGCGAACCCCGCAATCTTCGCGGCCTGAAGAGTCAGTAAGCCAATCATCCCCGTGCCGACGACGATGGCGGTATCCCCTGGAGCACACGGCGTAAGGCGGACGGCATGAACGCCCACCGAGACAGCTTCGATCATGGCGGCTTCATTAAACCCGAGATTTGCTGGGAGTTTATGCAGGATGCGCGCTGGCACCGTGACGAATTCGGCGAAGGCTCCATGGCGACGATAATCGCCGCAAGAAACGCCGAGCACTTGGCGGTTATCGCAAAGATTGACGTCGCCGCGCTTACAGTGGACACATTCGCCGCAGAACACCGTCGAATCAAAAGTCACGCGATCGCCAAGCGCGAAGCCCTTTACATGGGCGCCGACGCCCGTGATGACGCCCGCGGCTTCATGGCCCATGACCAAAGGGGGAATCCGACGTCCCGTGGAACCGTCGAACCCATGGATATCTGAGCCACAGATGCCACAGGCACGGACTTGAATCAAAACATCATCCGAGCCACAAAGCGGATTGGGCACGTCCACATAGGACATCTTTTTGTATTCGGTCAGCAGGAGGGCTTTCACGGAGGAAAGGAAGGCGGGTTTTGGGGGGAGGGCAAGACTTGGTAGGGTTGAGCGCCCTCGCTCAGCCGCGGCTGACCAAGGGTGGTCAGCCCTACCAGCTGCATCGAGGTAGGGTTGACCACCCTTGGTCAACCGTCGGAAACCACTAGGTATTATCTCAAATCGAAATCCACATCCAGAAATGCCGTGATGGCACCGATGCAAGAACTCCAGAAACGTAAAACTTTACCGCACTCTCTTCCAGCCTGGGTAGATCGCGCCGACCCTTTCTTCGTAACAATATGCTGCCGCCAACGCCGATTCAACTCCTTGGCCCACCCCAATGTATTCGGGACAATCATGGAAACACAACTAATCCATGAATCTGCGGGCAGACTGAAACTACTCAGCCTGACTGTCATGCCGGATCACATCCACCTGATTGCTAGGTGGAATCACGCAGTCGGCCTCGATCTTACCATCAAGGCTTTTAAGTGTATGCTGGCCAAACGACATGCCATTGAATGGCAGCAAGGCTTTTTCGACCACCGGATTCGATCCTCCGGCGAACTTCGCGCCAAAACCGCCTATGTCCGAGCCAACCCGATAAGGGCCGGGCTTGTGAAAACAGAAGCTCATTGGCCCTTTGCTTACCTTTGTGGCGATGACAACGGCTGACCAAGGGTGGTCAGCCCTACCTATGCTGGCGCCACCAACTTCGGCTGACCAAGGGTGGTCAGACTTATCTTAACCGCGGTTGGCTGAATCGGCCAGCCCTACCAGAATTAAATACCTGCCCCTCCGACGGCCTTCAGCCGCCGGTCAGAATCCCGCACCTTTAACCTTCGTCTGAATACTCAAAAGGTTCTTGTTCGAAGTAATGAAAAGCGTGTGGCCATCGGCTCCCCAGGCGAGGTTGGCCGTTGGCTGACCAGTCATGATCGTGCCGAGGTGCTTACCTTCCGGAGATAAGATCAGGACGCCACCAGGGCCTGTCGCCCAAATATTTCCTTTTTCGTCGAGCTTCAATCCGTCGCAATTTCCCGGACGATTAGCACCCTTCAAAGACGAGGCCTTAAAAATGTCGCGTAAATGTGCACCATTGAGATCACAAGCCGCAATCCGAGTGTCATTCGGATCGGAAATAGCGATATAAAGGGTCTTCTGATCGAGGCTCAACGCGATACCATTAGGCCACTTGACCTCCTTGGAGACCAAGGAAACCGAGCCATCAGGCGATAGTTTAAAAATGCCGTGGAAGTCGAGTTCAGCGGTTTCATCGCCCAAGCCATAGGGCGGGTCGGTAAAATAAATCGCTCCGTCTTTGGCGACACACAAGTCATTCGGACTATTAAAACGACTCCCTTCGAAATTGGTGGCGAGTTTCTTGAATTTCTTGTCGGGCAAAAGTTGTGCCACGCAGCGATCACCGTGCTGGCAGAGCAATAAGTTGCCTTTAAGGTCGACCGCCAAGCCGTTCGAGCCCTGCCGGCCGGATGGTTCCGAGGTGCCGCTGGGCTTCAGAAAAACTTCTTCCCCCTGGGCTCCTGGACGCCAAGCGAAAGCCGTGTTATTAGGAACATCCGAAAAGATAAGTTTATTTTGAAACCATACGGGCCCTTCTGACCAGGTGAACCCCGTAGCCAAGATCTCGACCTTGGCGTCAGCGGCGATCAGTTCATCCATCGCGGGCTTTACCGTCCGGTCGATGGCGAAGCGATGGGCAACCTTGGGCTGATCAGCCGCGGACAGAGAAAAAGATAAGAGTGCAAGAAGCAGGGCGGCCTTCATAGGTGTGAGGAGAATTGAACCCTTCGGCTGGCTAGACGCAAGACTCCGCACGTGCCGTGAGGGTATGAATTCACTTCCACTCTCCCTTGAAGGAGCCCGAGCCGAATAAGTTAAGGCGCGACGTAAGCTTGGGGCGCGGAAGCCAAGATTCCGATAATTGCCTTTCTTGGGAGATATCCCGCCCCTTTCGGGTTGGCAACCTTTGGGGCAAAGATATGTCCTATNNCCCTCCTCGCCCTCCTCTTGGCCGCCGTCGGCGCATCCGCGGAAGAAGTGAAACTCGTCGAACAAAAAGATAAGCAGCAAATCGACGTGCTCGTCGACGGCCAGCCTTTCACTTCCTACGTCTACTGGTCCAACCAGAAGAAGCCTCTGCTCTCCCCTTTGCGCACTTCGCAGGGTAACATCTTCACCCGCGGCTTCCCGCTCGAGAAAGTCGCCGGCGAACGCACCGACCACCCGCATCACATCTCTTCGTGGTTCAATTACGGCAACGTCAACGACTGTGATTTTTGGAACTCGCCGCCCGAAGGGTTCGATCGCGACAGCAAGATTCCCTACGGCGCCGTCCGTCACAAAAACATCAAGGCGCTCGCCTCGGGCACCGGTGCCGCCACCCTCGAAGTTTCCTCGGATTGGATTATGAACGACGGCTCTAAGGTACTGCAACAGGACGAGACGCTCGTCTTTCGCGCCTCCAAAGACCTTCGGATCATCGACCGTATCATCACTTTGACCGCGCAGGAAAAGGACGCCGTCTTTAAGGATTCCAAGGAAGGCGCCATCGCCATTCGTCTCACCCGCTCGCTGGAAGAACCTTCCTTGAAGCCTGAGATTTTCACCGACGCTTCGGGCAAACCGACGGCCGTGGCTAAAATGGATAATACCGGCGTGAACGGCATCTACCTAAGCAGCGAAGGTAAAGTCGGTGAGAAGGAAGCTTGGAGCACGCGTGCGAAATGGATGACCCTTTCCGGCAACGTGAAAGGCGAAGACGTCTGCGTCGGGATTTTCGACCACCCGAAGAACAGCACCTACCCGACCTACTGGCATAACCGCGGTTACGGCCTCTTCGCCGCGAATCCATTCGGCGCCAAGGAATTCACTAAGGGAAAGACCACGCTCAACTTCACGATTAAGGCCGGCAAATCAGAAACCTTCCGCTTCCGCATCTTGATCCATTCGGGTAAGCTCACCGCAGAGCAAACCGAAACCCAGTATCAGCAATTCCTCCAAGATGTTAAGTAAGCGAAGAAGCCTATAAGCTTCTTCGCAGGGACAGGGCTAGGGCTTGGGACAGTCGAATTTACCAAAGGGCCGCCAGGCCCCTTTTTGTTTTAGGTAGGGGCGCGACTGCGTCGCGTCCGTGGACGGACAGACATCAGAACAGAGAAAGGGGTTGCCTGGTAAATCCAACTCACATCGGCGAACGGACGCCACGCAGTGGCGCCCCTACCCAAGGCAACCGAGGGTAACAGCAAAGGGAGACCGGAAACCGGATGATTGGCTGGGGTAAATTTATACCCGCAGCATATTCTCCGGTTTCCCTTTGAGTGTTATGAATTCGTTTCGGGTGGCAGGTGGCAGCCCCAGGTGGCGGGTGGCGGGTTTCCCTTGAGTTAGGCCTCTGTCTCCCTTGCCCACTGGTCAACTTGTCAACCGGCCAGCTAGTTCTCCCTTCCGGCCAACTGGCCAACCGTTCAAC
>DKND01000098.1:4177-5527 GCA_002470605.1 Opitutia bacterium UBA7397 | reverse complement strand
CACCGCCATGCGCCCATACAAATGCAGGCGCCTTCTTCGCGCCCTCGGGGAAGGTGTAGAAAGCCGCAATTCGCGAGTCCGCGCCTTTGAACGTGCCGACTTTGAAGATGACGTAGCGGCAGACCATGCCATTTTCCCGCCACTCTTTCACGACCTTTGTTTCGAGTGCGTCTTTGCGAGCATCCACGTCCTTCCATAAATCCACGACGTTCTGTGGCACGTTGTCAGCCGTGTAAGGGGTAAGTGAGTCGGCGGCATGCACCGTGACCAGCGGCGCGAGCAACAGGGCGAGCAGAGAGAGGGGGCGTTTCATCGAAAATGGGTTCTTTGGGTTATCTATTAAAGCAACCCCAGTCCCAGACCGAAGTTAGGCAAAACACCCTTCAATTTCAGTCATTTACCCCAATGGCTGAGGCCTACTTCTTTTTAGTCCCTACAGAGTCTGTTTTGCCGNNTGGCGGGGCTGAGCTTGTCGAGGACGGCTTGCAGCCGCACCCGGGCGGCTTTGGCCTCGATACTGGAGGACTCGGCGGGGATGGCCTTCTGTGTGAAGGGTGCGTCACTCATGTCGAACAGCTCGCCGTTGCGCATGAGTTTGAAGCCTGGGTCGCGAGCATACCAATCGGCACCAAGCTGGAGGAAGACCCATTCGCGGGGATTGCCACGTTCTCCGCGCAGTTGTGATGCGAAGCTATGGCTGTCGAAGGTCACGCCTTCGGGCAGTTTCGCCTGGCCGAGTTCAGCGAAGGTCGCGAAGAAGTCACTGAAATCCACGAGGTCGTTCACGACCTTGCCGGAGGGGGTGGTGCCTTTCCAGTTCGCGATGAGGGGGACGCGGCTACCGCCTTCGAGCAGCGTGCCTTTGTGGCCGTCGATCATGCGTCCGTTAATTTTTTCGGGATGCACGCTGCCGTTGTCGCCGCTGAAGACGATGAGCGTGTTCTCGCGTAAGCCGAGTTTGTCGAGTTCGGCCACGAGCTGTCCGACTTGCTTGTCCGCATAGGCGATGTCGTCGGGGTAAAACCTCTTCGTGTCCGGCTTGCTGTCGGGCGTGCGATGGATCTCGCCGTGGACCAGATGCGTGGGGAAGTAGAAATAGAAAGGTTGATCACGATGGCGCCGCAGGAAATCGAGCGTGAAATCCATGCAGACGTCGGGGCAATAGACAGGCTCAGGGGTCTCGATGGTCTGGCCGTTCTTGATGTAGCTCTTCTCCCAAAACCAACCGGTGCCGGAGGGGTCGGTGAGCCATTCGTCAAAGCCCCAATCGCCCGGCGTGTCCTTCATCTGCCGCCACTTGCCCGCCATGCCGGTGACATAGCCCGCCTGCCTGAGCGTGCGTGCGACTGA
>DKND01000098.1:2273-4085 GCA_002470605.1 Opitutia bacterium UBA7397 | reverse complement strand
GGCGTCTTCCCTTTGAACCGGTCCGAGCCATAGCATCCGACGTCGCTGAGTCCTTCGTCGTCGGTGAGGATGAAGAGGATGTTGGGCTTCGCATTCGCCGCGGTTGCGGTGGTGCCGAACGCGCAGAGCATCAGAGCGGCGAGGAGGGTGAGGGTATATGTTTTCATGGAGTTTTTCCTGCTTGTGTTGCCAAGCGTCACTTCAAAGGCGTGAAGCCATTTGCCTTCTTCTTGTGTTCGTAAATGGCGGGCTACTTAGCGGCCCCGGACGGAGGTGCGTCGGACTTCGTGGGACTGGCCGCATCTGCACTGCGCTTCTTTTGTTCCTTCTTCTTGCCCTTCTTACCCTCGGTACGCTTGCCGTCCTTGGCGGGATGCTCAGCCAGCACGGCTTGCAGTTTGGTCCGGGAGGCGATGGCCCCAGCGTCCTTCGTGTCGGCGTCGACGGATATTTCCTCCCAAGGGGCGTTCTGGAGATCGAAGAGTTTGCCTTGGTTCGTGAGTTTGTAGCGGGCGTCGCGGACGTAGGATTGCCCCCCTAGCTCGACGTAACACCACTCGCGCGGGGTGCCCTTTTCGCCTTTGATTTGGGCCGCAAAACTTTGGCTGTCGAGAGTCACTCCCGCGGGTAGAGCCGCGCCGCCGAGCTGCGCGAAGGTGGAAAAGAAGTCGCTGAAGTCGATGAGGTCATGGTTCGCCGCGCCGGCGGGCGTGGTGCCGGGGCAGTTGACGATGAGCGGCACGCGGCTGCCGCCTTCGAGCATGGTGGCTTTCATGCCGCTGACCTGCTTGCCATCGACAGTCGCCTTCCCGGCACCAAAGCGCGCCGTGCCGTTGTCGCCGGTGAAGATGACGACGGTTTTTTCGCGCAGCTTTTGTTTGTCCAGTTCGGCCATCAGTTTGCCGACGAGCTTGTCCATGTATTCGATGTTATCGGCGTAGAGCTCATCCGGGGACGCACCTGGTATACTGTCGGGGGTGCGGAGAATGGGCCCGTGGATGCTCGACATCGGATAGTAGAGGAAGAAGGGCTTGTCCTTGTGTCGCGTGATGAAATCGACGGCGAAGTTGTGCAACAAATCGGGCATATATTCGGTGTCGGTCATCTCCTTGCTCTGGCCGTTGACGTTGTAGCCCTTGGTTTGCGAGGCCCAGTAGTGGCCGCTGCCCTTGAAGACGATGTGTTCGTCAAAGCCCCACTCGCGCGGCCCGAGGCAGATCTGTCCCCACTTGCCTGCGCTTGCGGTCACGTAACCCGCTTTTTTCATGATTGTAGGGATCATTACCTCACGATCCGTGGCAACGGCGTTGGCGCTGTCGTTGCTGTTAAGCCCGGTGCGGAAGGGATAACGACCTGTGAGCGTCTCGCACCGAGATGGGCCGCACAGAGGCGACGCATAACAATACTGGAAGCGCGTGCCTCCCTGTGCCAGGGTGTCGAGGTTCGGCGTTTTGAACGGCCCGCCGTAACAGTGGATGTCACCGATGCCGACGTCGTCGGACATGATAAGAATGATATTGGGTCTATTGATTGCCGAGTCAGCGGCGTGCAGCGCGGCCAGCGGCGCGAGCAGCAGGGTGGTGAGTAGGGTGAGGGTATATGTTTTCATGGTTTTAGAAAGAAAGTCGGTTCGTGCTTAACGGCTGCGACCGCGGGCGATATCCGTCTTCAGCGCAGCGAAGAGTTCCTTCGCTTTGTCTGGCTCTTGTGCAAAGACATTGGTGGTCTCGCCGGGGTCGGTGCGGAGGTTGTAGAGCTGGAACTTGTCGTTGGGGCCTTTGCCATGGGTCTCGACGATGTGGTCAGGGGTGA
>DKND01000098.1:1777-2136 GCA_002470605.1 Opitutia bacterium UBA7397 | reverse complement strand
AGTTTTTCGCCGAGCAGCGAAGCGAGCGTCGCCATCATGTCGGTGAAACAAATCAACTCGCCGCACGAACTGCCCGCCTGGATTTTGCCCGGCCAGCTTGCTATGAAAGGCATACGATGGCCGGCATCCGTGAGTGCGCCTTTCATCCCGTTCCATGGACCAGCGGCGCGGTGACCGAACTTCTCGATGTCAGCCGCATACCAGACAGGCCCATTGTCGCTGGAGAAGAGTATCAGCGTGTTCTCCCGTAGCTTCAGCTTGTCCAAAGTTGCCAGGACCTGCCCGATCATGGCGTCTACGTTCATAACATAGTCGCCATACTGACCGGCACCGCTCTTACCCTTGAACTCGCTTGCCGT
>DKND01000098.1:1332-1658 GCA_002470605.1 Opitutia bacterium UBA7397 | reverse complement strand
GGAATCATCTCCGTCGGCGCGACGACGAACCGCCTGTTCTCGATGAACGCATAGGGTCCTTGTTCCGGTGCATCGAAGCCGAAGTAGTAATCGAATCCAAAGTTTAGCGGCGTCATCTTCAGTGTGCCATCCGCCTCGGCCTTCGTCGACATACCCTGATGCCATTTGCCGACGCAGGCGGTCGCATAGCCCTGGTGTTTCATCAACGTCGCGAGATTCAGCCGTCCTGGTTCATGTTGAAGTTGAGGTTGTGGAAAATGCTTCTTTTCCAGCGCACTTAAGTCGGTCTTCCTGGTCTGCTTCACCGATGCCGAGTTCCAGTTACG
>DKND01000098.1:0-1261 GCA_002470605.1 Opitutia bacterium UBA7397 | reverse complement strand
TTGCTTCGGCGGCTTGCAGTGTGGCCAACGGAGCAAGCAGTAGGGCGAAGAAAGTTATAAGATGTTTCATTTTGAGAACTTTGATCGAGTCGGCTTACTTGTCCTTGTCGTCGGTCTTGGCGTATTCCTTTGGTAAGGTGCCCACCCAGGCTTCCAACTTGGCGCTCAGTCGCTTGACCACTTCGGGATTCTGCGCGACGAGGTTTTTCGTCTCGGCGGGATCGGCGGTCAGATCAAAGAGTTCCAATTCGCCACCGTTCTTGCGCGTGGGGCGGGCCAGTTTCCATTGGCCGTCGCGGATATAGGAATCGCTACCGGTTGCACTGGTTTTCCAGAACAGGGGCTTGGTGCGCACGTGCGGGCCTTTGCCGAGCCAAGCGGAGGACACGTCTTCGCCGTCGAAATCGGCAGTATTAATTTTTATGCCGGTGATGCCGCAGAGCGTCGGCAACCAATCGGCACCGCTGATGACCGATGTGGTGTCAATCTTATCCGCGGGCACGTGGCCAGGCCAGCTTACGATCCACGGAACGTCCAGGCCACCTTCCCAGTTCGTGTGCTTGCCGCCGCGTTGCGGGCCGTTGCTGCCCATCTGATTGAAACGAAGTCCGCCGCCCCCGGCCTTGGTCATGTCTGCGCCTTGGTCGCTGTTAAAGACCACGATTGTATTCTCGCGCAGTCCGAGCTGATCCAGTCGTTTCAAGATGCGACCCACGGCGTCGTCGAGCGATTCGATATCGGCAAGGTAGCGGCGCATCCCGTCGTCGACGTCTCCGCCGGCTTTGCGCACGTCGGCGAACTTTGCCATCATCTGGGGTGGGAAGTCGCTCTCTTTAACCTTAAGTCCGCTCCAGCGTTTCACCAGTGCTTCGGTGGGATTCACGGGGTTGTGCGGAATGTGGCCCCATACGTTCACATAAAAAGGTCGGCCCTTATGCTGTTCGATGAACTGGATGGCCTCGTCGTAGATGTGTGCGTCGCGCCCGCGTTCATCGGGTACCTTCTTTTTCTTCCCGCCTTCTTCTTCGCCTGCGCCGACGGTATCGATGCCGTAGGTGCCGTTCTTCTGCTCGGGGCCGATATGCCATTTGCCGAAGTGCCCCGTCGCGTAGCCCTGCTTCTTTAGGAGTTCGGTGATGGTGACGTGATTGGCAAAGCCGCCGTTTGCCGGATAGGTTGGATACGACGCCGGCCACTTGCTTGTCATCAGTCCAGTGCGCGATGGGCAGCAGGTGCAGCCCGTTGCGTGGTATTGCATGAA
>DKND01000071.1:11314-12430 GCA_002470605.1 Opitutia bacterium UBA7397 | reverse complement strand
GCTTCTGGCCCCGCTCAGCCTTTTGGCCGCCGACGCGGCGAAGCCGAACATTCTGGTCCTTTATCTCGACGATATGGGCTGGGCTCAACCCGGTTGCTACGGTGGCAAACTATCGCCGACACCGAACATGGATTCCATCGCGACCAACGGCGTACGCTTCACCGACGGGTACGTCGGCGCGTGTATCTGTTCACCGAGCCGCGTCGGCCTACTGACCGGTCGCTATCAGGCCCGCACCGGCCACGACGCCAACTCCAACGAAGGCAAAGACCCTGAGACCAAGAACCTCGTCCTCACCGAAACCACCATCGCTCAACGCATGAAGCCGCTTGGCTACGCCACCGGCATCTACGGCAAGTGGCACGTCGGTGCGACGAGCCCGGAATACCTGCCGGCTAATCGCGGCTTCGACGAATCCTTCGGCACGACGGGCAACCTCGGCGACAAAATGGGCTTCTATAAAGGCAAGGAATTCGTCCCAGATCCGGCTGGTGCTCCTGTGACTTCCCCGATCTACGCCCGCGAAGCGAATGCGTTCATGGAACGCCACCGCGCCGAACCCTGGTTCCTCTACGTGCCTTTCAACGCCGTCCACTCACCGGTGGTCGCAAGCCCCGAGGTCAAGGCGCGCTTCGCCAAACTTCCTAAACGCGAACAGGAATATGCCGCGCTCATCAACGAAGCCGACGACGCCATCGGGACAATCCTCGCCAAGCTCCGTGAACTGAAGCTCGAGGAGAATACTCTCATCTTCCTTATAAGCGATAATGGCGGCGCCAACCCCCTCGCCGAGATGGACGGACTGCGCGGCCGCAAATGGTTACTCTGGGAGGGCGGTATCCGCGTCTCTTGGTTGGCCCAATGGAAAGGCCACATTCCCGCTGGTCGCGTCATCAGCACCCCCGTCATCCAACTCGACGTCCTCCCGACCGCGCTGGCGGCGGCGGGCAGCACGACGCAGCCCGAATGGAAACTGGACGGCACGAACATCCTGCCACTGCTTGAAGGCAAGACCGATAAGCTCGATCGCGATACGCTCTACTGGCGTTTCGGCGTCCAATACGCCGTCCGGCAAGGCGACTGGAAACTTGTCAAAGCCGGACTCACCCAACCCAT
>DKND01000071.1:4265-11164 GCA_002470605.1 Opitutia bacterium UBA7397 | reverse complement strand
AAGAAGGCCGCTAAATAATTTCTATGAAAAAAATCCCGGTTGGACTACTTTTATTATCCTTAGTCTTCGTCGCCCGAGGAGCCGAGCCCGACAACAAGCCGGCAAGTCCGCCCGCCAACCCAACGGCAGAAACCGGCAAGGCCAAGAAGGCTGCCCGGCCGGCCAAAAAAGCATCCACTAAAACCCAAGCGGAAATCATTGCCGCAGCTTTCTCGGAGTTCGATCACCTGCCTGATATCGTTTACAAGAAAGTCGGCGACCAGGCGCTCCAGATGGAAATCCTGACCCCAAAAGGATTAAAAAATCCGGCCGCTCCCGTCCTCGTCTACATCCATGGCGGCGGCTGGTCCGGCGGCGACCGCTTCCGCATGACCCGGCCAGATATCTCAGGCGTATTCCATCATTGCGCCAAGGCCGGTATCATCTGCGCCAGCATCGAATACCGGCTCAACTCCCCCAAAGCCTCGGCCTTTGACAGTGCCATCGATTGCAAAGACGCCCTGCGTTTCCTTGTCAAAAATGCGGCCCAATACCACATCGACCCCACGCGCATCGCCACCATTGGCGGATCCGCCGGCGGTCACCTCTCCCTCGTCACCGCTCTGGGCGACCCCAAGAAATACCCCGGCGACCCGGAGCTCGCCGCCTTCGACCCAGCTACCATCCGTTGTGAAATCGCCTACTACCCCGCGACCGATTTCACTGACGAAAAACTGGCCGGCCGCTTCCTAGGTCAACGAGCCACGCTGATGTTCGGAGGACCTGCCGACCAGAAGCGCGACATCATGCGACTATTGAGCCCGGTCGTACTCATCCAGAAAAACTCGACGCCTGTCTTCTGTTTCCATGGCGATAAAGATACCGTGTTGTCCGTAGATAATTCCAGAAAACTTTTCGCTCAAGGTAAAGAAGTCGGCGCCGAAATCCAATATGTCGAAGTCAAGGAAGGCACGCATGGCTTCGGTCTGGGCTGTTCTCCGACCGTCGAAGAAATCACCGCCACCGCAGCCAAGTTCGTCATCGAACACCTGCAACGTTGATAATTCTTCACTTAAAGACCTATGCCATCACGCCCAACCTGCGCCATGCTCACCTTCGCCCGCTGGGCACCATGCCTCTACACCATCCTACTCACCGTCGGTAGTTTAGCCACTGAAGCCCGACCGCCTAATATTATCTTCGTCTTGGCCGACGACCTTGGGTACACGGACGTCGCCTGCTTCGGCAGCAAGTATTACGAGACGCCCAACATCGATCGGCTCGCCGCCCAGGGCGAAAAGCTGATCAACCACCACCACTGTCAGAACTGCGCCCCCACCCGCTCGGCATTGCTCTCCGGCCAGTATGGCGCCCGCACCGGCACCTACACCGTGGGCTCAATCGAACGCTTCAATTGGCAGACACGGCCGCTCAAGCCCGTCGACAACGTCACCAAACTTTCCCTCGATCGCGATACGTTCGCCAATCAGCTCAAGGCCGCCGGCTACGCGACGGCGATGTTCGGTAAGTGGCACCTTGGCACCACCCCCACTTACCACCCCTCCAAACGCGGCTTCGACGAAGCCATCGAATCCGAAGGCAAACATTTCAACTTCGAAACCAACCCGAAGACCGAACACCCACCCGAACAATACTTGGCAGACTTCCTCACTGATAAAGCCGTCGACTTCATCGAACGCAACAAGGCCAAGCCCTTCCTGCTCTACTTGCCGCATTACGGCGTGCATGCGCCCTTCGAAGCCAAGGCAGACCTCATCGCCAAATTCAAGCCGAAGACCGCCGTCGGCGGACACAATAATCCAACCTATGCCGCGATGATCGCAAGTGTCGACGAAAGCGTCGGACGTCTCATGGCGAAACTCGATGAACTAAAACTCACCGATAACACTGTTTTTATCTTCGCCAGCGATAACGGCGGCGTGGGCGGTTACGACCGTCCGGACGGACTGATTCGCGAACCAGGCAAAGAGAGCAAAACCATAAGAAAGGGGAAAAACGAGAACGACCCTGAAGGCGGCGGTATCACGGACAACACCCCTTTACGGAGCGGTAAGGGCAGCCTCTACGAAGGCGGCACCCGCGTCCCCTTCATCGTCCGCTGGCCCGGAAAAGTCACTCCCGGCACCGTCGTAAATACGCCCACCGTGCACGTCGACCTGTTCCCGACCCTACTGGAAATCGCCGGCGCTCCCTTGCCGCGCCAAATACTCGACGGTGAAAGTCTGGTGCCACTTTTCAAAAATCCAACCGCTGCTTTAAAACGAGATGCGATCTTCCAGCATTTCCCCGGTTACCTCGGCGCTGGCACGGGATTGTGGCGCACAACTCCCGTCAGCCTCATCCAGCAAGGCGATTGGAAGCTCATGGAATACCTGGAAGACGGACACCTCGAACTTTACAATCTTAAGGATGATATCAGCGAGACGAAGAACCTCGCCCTCGCCGCCCCCGAAAAGACGAAGGAGCTGCTCGATCGGCTGAACGCTTGGCGCAAAGAAACCAACGCTGCCATGCCGACCCGTAATCCGAAAATCGAAAGCGCCGAGACACCCACGGGCAAAAAAGGTAAAGGGAAGAAAGCCGTCGCCCAGTAAGGTGCGCAGCCCGACCGGGCTTCATTAATCCTCATATAAATAAGGCGTGAGGAGGAGCCCTAACTCAACTCGGGTTGGAGTAGTTTTCGTTGCGGTCTCCCGACTTAAAGACGCAATCTAACCCGTCGTACCCCTACTCACTTTTACCTTTATCCAACGAAATATGAAACGCCTCCCCATCCTCTTCCTTGCACTGCTGAGTTGCATCGCGCTATCAGCCGAAGAAGCGCGCAAACCCAACGTGATCTTCATCCTCGCCGACGACCTTGGCGCCCATGACCTCGGTTGCTTTGGCAGCACTTATTACGAGACCCCAAACATCGATCGTCTCTCCCAACGTGGGGCACGCTTTACCCAAGCCTACGCCGCCAGCCCGCTTTGCTCACCGACGCGCTCAAGTATCATGGTCGGCCAATACCCGGCGCGCACTGGCATCACCGCACCGGTCTGCCACATCAATCCGATCTACCTAACCAAGGAACTGGTCAAAGACGGTCCTAAATCTCGCGTACTCGTCGCCAACAGCGTCTCTCGCCTGAAGACCGAATACTTCACCCTCGCCGAAGCCCTCAAGGAAGCTGGCTACGCGACCGCCCACTTCGGCAAGTGGCATCTCGGCCATAACCTCAAACCGGCCGACCATTATGAGCCGATGGATCAGGGCTTCGATTTCGATTTCCCGCACACGCCGAACGCTGCCGGACCCGGCGGCGGCTATCTCGCCCCGTGGAAATTCATCAAGGACCCCACGATCACCGATGATGTCGGCATGCACATCGAGGATCGTATGTCTAAGGAAGCCGCCAAGTATATCACCGCCCACAAAGACAAGCCATTCTACGTCAACTATTGGGCCTTCTCGGTCCACTCCCCTTGGAACGCCCGCCCGGATTATATCGAACACTTCAAAGCCAAGGCCGATTCGAAGAACCCGCAGCATAATGCCCTTTACGCCGCGATGGTGAAATCCCTCGACGATGGCGTGGGCCGCATCGTTCAAGCGATTGATGACGCCGGCATCGCCGACAACACGATCATCGTCTTTTATTCCGACAACGGCGGTTACGCTTACCCGCCCAAAAAGACCGACCCGGATGGCTACGCCGATATCCCGGCCACCAGCAACCTTCCCCTCCGCAGCGGCAAAGCATCTCTCTATGAAGGCGGCACCCGCGAGCCCTTCATCCTCGTTTGGCCCGGCAAGGTTAAAAAAGAAACCACGAACGATATGCTTTTCCAGAGCACCGACTTCTACCCGACGCTCCTGACGATGACCGGACTCAAACCGCACGCCGACATTAAACTCGACGGCCACGATCAATCCCAGGCCTTCTTGGGCGCCCCGTCGCCGCGCGATCGCGTATTCTGCCACTTCCCTCACGGCAGTGAAAATCAATCCGAACACATGGACGGACTCTACCCTGGCACTTATGTCCGTAAGGGCGACTGGAAGCTCATCCGTTTCTACGCACGCAACGAAGACGGTTCCGACCGGCTTGAACTGTACGACCTGAAGAACGACCTCGGCGAAAAACAAAATCTCGCCAAGGAGAAGCCCGAACTCACCGCCGAACTGAACGGACTCATCACCGACTTCCTCAAGGACACCGAAGCCGTCCTCCCTAAACTCAATCCCGCCTCCGGCAAAGTCGCCGCCACGCCAAAAGACCCGCTGATGGGCTGGAAGAACCGCAACTGCAGTGCCTCGGTCAAGGACGGTATCCTGACCGCCAAAGCAACCGGCGCAGAACCATTCCTCGGAGTCGGTGCCTCCCTAAAAGGAGCGGCCAAAATCACCTTCCGCCTTCGCACTACCACCGGCGGCGAAGGCCACATCGATCTCATGTCCAGCCCGGAAAAGAAAGACGCCAAGCCCACGGTGATTCCTTATGCCGCCAAGGGTGGCGATTGGCAGGACATCACGGTCGACCTGCCGAACGTCGGCGCTGCTCCGATTCTCCGCCTCTACCTTCCGCACACCACCGAGGCCGTGGAGATCGACTGGGTCGAGCTCAAAGCCGCCGGTGCCAAGTCCCGCCGCTGGGAATTCTAAACCTTACCATGCGCTCCCTGCTCCTTTTACTCGCCTGCGCGAGCCTGACTATCGCCGCCGAACGTCAGCCAAATATCATTCTTATTTACAGCGATGACCACGGTTGGGCCGACCTTGGCGCGCAAGGCGTGGACAAGGACATCCGCACGCCGAACCTCGATCAGCTCGCCAAGGATGGTGTACGCTTTAATCGCGGTTATGTCAGCGCACCCCAATGCGTCCCGTCGCGCGCCGGCGTAATGACCGGACGCTACCAACAGAAGTTCGGCGTCGAAGATAACGGCAAAGGACCGCTGCCCTTGGCGGAAGTGACCATTGCGGAACGCCTCAAGTCCGCCGGCTACGTCACGGGGCAGGTCGGCAAATGGCACCTCGATAGCGGTGGTAAAAAAGGCGAGAAAGCCGTGCGCCTCATGAAAGAGCACATGCCGCACGGCCAAGGCTTCGATGAATACTTCCGCGGAGAACTCCGCCAATTCTACGCTTCCCATGACCTGCAAGGGAAACCTTTCGCAGACGCTCCACACGTCGTGACGGATGAGCGTTTCCGCGTCGTCGTCCAGACCGAGGCCGCCCTATCGTTCCTCGATCGACGCGTCGCCAAGCCCGACCAGCCGTTCTTCCTCTACCTCGCTTGGTACGCCCCACATGTTCCGCTCGAATCGCCTGAGCCATGGTTCTCCCAGACGCCCGCCAACCTGCCCAAGGAACGACGTCAGGCGCTATCGATGATTGCCGCCATGGACGAAGGCCTCGGCCAGCTCCGTGCCAAACTTAAAGCAATGAACCAAGAAGAGAACACCCTCATCTTTTTCATCGGAGACAATGGCGCGCCGCTGGGCGCAGTCTGGGATGGCTCGATCAATGTCCCGATGGTCGGACAAAAAGGCATGCTCGCCGAAGGAGGTATCCGGACGCCCTTCCTCGCCGCTTGGCCGAGCAAAATCCCCGCCGGCATGGTCTACGACAAGCCAGTGATCAACCTCGATGTCGCAGCCACCGCCGTCGCACTCGCCGGCCTGCCCAAGGACCCCATTCTCGATGGTACTAATCTGCTTCCTTACCTCTTAGGCAAGAATCAGGACGCACCCCATGAACGACTCTTCTGGCGATGGGGCTCGCAAGCCGCCGTGCAAGAATTCCCCTGGAAACTCATTCGCCTCGGCGACCGCGTGCAACTGCTCTTCGATATTTCCCAACCTGACGGCGAAAATATTAATCGAAATCTTTTCGCCCAACAGCCGGAAGTCGTCGCACGCCTGAACAATGCCCTTAAAGCCTGGAGCGATACCCTGCTGCCCCCGGGCCTGCCCACGTCGTTCGATGAGCATCATGAAGGCCTCTACGCCGAACATGACCTCATCCTCCGCACCGCTCCGCCCGTAAAAAATACGGCATGGATTTGCCGCAATGGCACATTGGAGAAAAAAGGCGATGTCTCGAAATTCGTGGCCGACCCAAAGGCGTCCCCTAAAGCCCGACCTTTCCTCGCCCTATCCGGACTCAGCCTCAAAGGCGCCGTCACTTTTACCGCCCGCACCCGCTCTACCCAAGGGGGTGAAGCCTCCATAGCCTGGCGCACGCAAGAGGACAAAGATTTCATCCCCGCGAACACCGTCAAATTCGTCTGGCCGGCTGGGCCGGATTTACAAGAAGTCAAAGTTTTGATTCCATCCAAAGGACGACTTATCCACCTTCGCATCTCTCCTCCGACCGCGGGCGATACCACTGAACTAGACTGGATCGAACTGCAGGCCGAAGGCGGAACTCCTAGCCGAACCGATTTCTAAAAATCTACGGCGGACGCTCTTAAGTTTTCGTCCATTGCCATCCAAGGTTCGCACTTAGGCCGTCTGGCGCGTCCGCAGATAGGTTTCGCCGCCCAAGCCACGCCGCTGGGAAATCTGAGCTAATTCCTACCCGGAAAGGTGGTATTTTATACCTAGGCAGGGAACAACCCGCCCAGGTCCCTACTCTTACATACACAAAGGGTAAACTTACATCCACAAAACGTGTATCCCGCTTCCCCTCCCCCAATAACCCCTTTTATTCAAGACATCCCTTCCCATGCGTAAGTCCCTCTTGGCGCTCCTGCCTTTCCTCGTATCCGCCTCCTTCGCGGCCGATGAGAAGATTCAGTTCAACCGCGACATCCGTCCGATTCTCGCCGACAGCTGTTTCCATTGCCACGGCCCGGATCCCGCCGCCCGCAAAGCAAGCCTGCGCCTCGACACCGAAGCCGGCTTCTTCGC
>DKND01000071.1:830-4250 GCA_002470605.1 Opitutia bacterium UBA7397 | reverse complement strand
TGATGCCTCCGCCCAAGGAGCACAAGAAACTGAAGCCCGAACAAGTCGCTGTAATCAAACGATGGATCGAACAAGGCGCCTCTTGGCAACCCCACTGGTCGCTCGTCGCTCCGCAGAAAGCGGCCCTCCCTGAAACTGCTGATAGTAATTGGTCCAAGAATCCCATCGACCGTTTCATCCGCGCAAAACTCGATGCGGCCAAACTCTCGCCCGCCGAGGACGCCGAAGCCTTCACGCTCATCCGTCGCATCACCCTCGACCTTACCGGCCTCCCTCCCTCCCCGGAACAACTCACAAAATATCTTCCCAAGAACGGTGGAAAACTTTCTGAAGCCCAAATTGCCAAACTCGTCGACGAGTTGATGGGCACGACCGCTTACGGCGAACACCGCGCCCGCTACTGGCTCGACGCGGCACGTTACTCCGACACGCACGGCCTACACTTCGACGCTTACCGCGAGATGTGGCCCTACCGCGATTGGGTCATCAAAGCCTTCAACCGCAATCAGCCCTTCGACCAATTCACCGTCGAACAACTCGCGGGCGATCTTTTGCCCAGCCCCACCGAGGAACAGCTCGTCGCCACGGGCCTGCAGCGCTGCAACATCACGACCAATGAAGGCGGCACTATCGTCGAAGAAAATCTTGCTAACTACGCCGCCGACCGCGTCCAGACCATGGGCTGGGTCTTCCTCGGTCTGACCACTAACTGCTGTCAGTGCCACGACCACAAGTTCGACCCGATCACCCAGAAAGATTATTATTCGATGGCCGCATTCTTCCGAAATACGACGCAAGGCGGACTCGACGGAAACGTCAAGGACGGCAAGGGACCGGTGCTGATCATGCCGAATGACGCAGACCGCCCACGATGGAAAGCCCTGACCATAGAACTCGCGACCGCCAAAACTCAGATAGCGGAAGCTCGGACTGCAGCTAAACCTCCCTTCGACTCATGGATCACCCAAGCCAAACCAGCTGATCTTGCCGCTGACATTCCCTCCAAAGATCTCATCGCCCATCTCGCCCTCAACGAAGGCCAAGGCACGCCAGCTGGCACCACCGTCAATGGCGAACCCATCGCCTGGAAAACCGATGGCAAACTCGGACCCGCACCCGTCCTCCACAAAGGCTCCAATCTGGTCATCGGAGACACCGGTGACTTTGAGACCAAGAAGCCGTTCAGCGTCGGTGCCTGGGTGCGCGTCGAAAAAGCCGAAGGCAGTGGCGCCATCGTCGCGCGCATGGACGACGCGAAAGGCGCGATGGGCTGGGACCTCTATCAGGTCGGTAAAAATTACGGAGCGTACATCATCAGCAAGTTTCCCAATGACGCCATCAAGGTGACCACCGCCAAACCCTCCGTCCGCCCCGGCACTTGGCAACATGTGTTCATGACCTATGACGGCAGCGGTAAAGCCGCAGGTATCCGTATCTTCATCGACGGCGTGAATACCCCACTCAAAGTCGAAATCGACAAACTCCAGACGTCCGTCAAAGCCGCGACTCCCACTCGAATCGGTCAACGTAGCCGGAGCGATATCTTCACCGGTAACATCCAAGATGTCCTTCTTTACGGTCGCCAACTGAACCCCAACGAAGTCGCGACCATCGCCAAGGTCGGTCCGATGCAACGCCTGCTCGCCGCCCCCAAGCTCAACGACAAACAGAAAGAGATGGTCTTCGAATATTATCTGACCTCACGCAGCGACGGCTTTAAGAAATCGAGCAACTCTCTCGCGAAACTGGAAGGCGAACAGACCACGATTAAGAATCGCAGTCCGATGACACACATCCAGGAAGAAAAAATGGGTAGCAAGCCGATGGCCAATATCCTGATCCGCGGGGCCTACGACAAACCCGGCGCACAAGTCGAAGCCGAGATTCCGGCCGCCCTCGGCAAACTTCCCAGCGACGCCCCACGCAACCGCCTTGGTCTGGCCAAGTGGATCGTCGGCGAGACCAACACCCTCACGGCACGCGTGACCGTCAATCGCATGTGGCAGGAAATCTTCGGTACCGGACTCGTGAAAACCACCGAAGACTTTGGCATCATGGGTAGCCCGCCGACCCACCCCGAGCTGCTCGATTGGCTGGCCGTCGATTTCCGCGAGCACGGCTGGGACGTAAAACGTTTCTACCGACAACTGCTTACCTCCGCCGCCTATCGACAAGCCGCGATCATCACTCCCGAAAAACTTGAGAAGGACCGGGATAATGCGCTGATCAGCCGCGGACCCCGCTTCCGCATGGATGCCGAGATGATCCGCGACTACGCCCTTGCCGCCAGCAACACGCTCTCCCCGCGCATGGGCGGCCCCGGCACCCTCCCCTATCAACCTGAAAACATCTGGGAAGTGGTCGGTATGCATAACATGTCCTACAAACAGGACACCGGCGAGAACCTCTACCGCCGTACTTTATATAACTTCTGGAAACGCATGGCTCCGCCCGCCAGCTTGGATCTATTCAACGCCCCTTCACGCGAAGCCAGCTGCGTCCGACGCGACCGCACGAACACCCCCCTGCAAGCCCTCGTGACAATGAACGATCCGCAGTATGTCGAAGCTTCGCGCCTCCTCGCCCAACACACGCTCCAGGCGGCCGGAGATGATCAGGTACGCCTCAACCTCGCGGCCACCCGCCTACTTTGTCGCCCATTGCATGCGAATGAATTGCCGATTCTCACCTCCAGCCTCGCGCAACTTCGCACATACTACGTGGCGCATACTTCCGATGCCGAAGCATTGGTCAAAGTCGGCGACTCCAAGGCTGACGAAAAGTTATCGAAGCCCGAACTGGCCGCCTGGACGATGGTCTGCAGCCAGCTCATGAACCTCGACGAAGTCCTTAACAAATAATCACCATGTCTATCCTTCACGAGTGGAACACCCTCCAGACCCGCCGCCGTTTCTTCGGCCACGGTGCGAACGCCCTCGGCGCCGCCGCGCTCGCCTCCCTCATCGGAAAATCGACCGCCCAGGCCGCTCCTGGCGCCGTCGGTACGCATTTCCGCCCCAAGGCCAAGCGTGTCATCTACCTGCACATGGTCGGTGGCCCTTCGCAATTAGACCTCTTCGATTATAAGCCGCAGATGAAGGAGATGTACGACAAGGACCTGCCCGAAAGCATCCGCAAAGGCCAACGCCTCACGACGATGACCAGCGGCCAAGCCCGCTTCCCCGTCGCCCCTTCCAAATATAACTTCGCCCAGTACGGCAAGGCGGGCATGTGGATGAATTCCGAGCTACTGCCATACCTCTCCCAAAACGCTGATGATATCTGCTGGATGCGTTCGCTCCACACGGAAGCCATCAACCACGAACCTGCCATCTGCGCCATGCAGACCGGCAACCAAGTCGCCGGCCGTCCCTGCATCGGTTCATGGGCCTCTTACGGACTCGGCTCCGAGAATGATAA
>DKND01000071.1:0-752 GCA_002470605.1 Opitutia bacterium UBA7397 | reverse complement strand
ATCGATGGCATCAATCAGCTCAATCGCCTCAACTACGAAGCCATTGGCGATCCGGAAACCCATACGCGCATCCGCCAATACGAGATGGCCTTCCGTATGCAGGCTTCGGTCCCTGAACTCACCGACCTCAGCAAGGAACCTGAACACGTCTTCAAACTCTACGGAGAAGAAGCCCGAAAGCTGGGAACGTTTGCCAACAGCGTCTTGATGGCCCGACGCCTCGCCGAACGCGGCGTACGTTTCACGCAGATTTATCTCAATAACTGGGATCACCACAGCAACCTGACCGTTCGGATGCCCAGTCAGTGCAAGGACATCGACCAGCCATGCCATGCGCTCATCGAAGACCTCAAGCAACGCGGCATGTTTGATGACACGCTCATTATTTGGGGCGGAGAATTTGGTCGTACGATTTACAGCCAAGGCGGACTGACCATGACCAACTACGGCCGCGATCACCACCCACGCTGTTTCACCATGTGGATGGCCGGTGGCGGTTCCAAAGCAGGTCAGATTTACGGCGAGACGGATGACTTCAGTTACAACATCGTCAAGGACCCGCTCCACATCTCCGACTTCCACGCCACCATCATGCACCTCATGGGCTACAACCATGAGCGCCTGACCTATAAGTTCCAAGGCCTCGACCAGAAGCTCACCGGAGTCCTGCCAGCCAAAGTCGTCAAGGAACTGCTCGCGTAAACCGAGGCAAGGATAGCACCACGAGCTGTCCTCATGTGCAAAGGTGCAAA
>DKND01000131.1 GCA_002470605.1 Opitutia bacterium UBA7397 | reverse complement strand
GCGTCGGCGGCGAAGGCATTGACGGTGGCCGACGCAAGCAGGGCGGCCAACAGGGATAGGCGGAGAAGGGGCATGCCCCGAACTTATGATTCCATGTCGGGCTTTGAAGTCTAAACGCCGAATTTAAACGGCGTTAATGTGTCATTTATCGCTTAGGCCATGATGCCCTTGACCACCTTGCCGGCGATGCCGGTCAGGCGTACGTCCAGGCCTTGGTATTTCACGTTCAGGCGATGATGATCGATTCCCATCAGGGCCAGCATGGTCGCATGCAGGTCGTGCACGTCCACGACGTTTTCCACCGCGTTGTATCCGAGCTCATCGGTCGCCCCGTAAGTCGTGCCGGCCTTGACGCCGCCGCCAGCGAGGAAGACCGAGTAGCCGGCGATGTGGTGATCGCGTCCCGTACCTTGACCCATCGGCGTGCGTCCGAATTCTCCGCCCCAAAGGATGAGTGTGTCGTCGAGCAGGCCTCGTTGCTTTAGGTCGTTGATTAGCGCTGCTGTGGCCTTGTCGACATCTTCGGCGCCCATCTTCATGCCGCTGTCGAGATTGCCATGGAGGTCCCAGGCGCGGTGATAAAGTTGAATCATGCGGACACCGCGTTCGGCGAGGCGACGTGCCATCAGGCAATTCGAAGCGAAGGAACCGTCACCGATTTCTTTAATGCCATAAGCTTCGATCGTCTTGGCCGATTCGTTCTTGAAATCGAGCAGCTCCGGCACGCTCGACTGCATCTTGAAGGCCATTTCGTATTGGGCGATGCGCGTGGCGATTTCCGGATCGACGGTCTCATCCGCCAGCTGACCGTTGAGGCGGCGAATCTCATCGATGACCTGACGTTGGGTGCTTTGGCAAACGCCATCAGGGTTGCCGATGTAGTGGACGGCTTCACCTTTGGATTGGAACTGGATGCCTTGATACTTGCTCGGCAGCACGCCGCTGGACCATTGGCGGGACGAGATGGGTTGCTGGCCGGTGCGGCCGGTGGAGGTCAGGACGATGTAGCCAGGTAGGTTTTCGGATTCAGCACCGAGTCCGTAAAGCAGCCACGAGCCCATGCAGGGACGACCTTTGATGATCGAGCCGGTATTAAAGAAAGCGTGCGCTGTGTCGTGGTTAATCTGTTCGGTCTTGAGCGAACGTACCACACACATTTCGTCGGCGATGCTACCGAGATGCGGAAAGATGTCGGTGATTTCGGTGCCCGACTTGCCCCATTTCTTGAACTCGAAAGAGCCGCCCCGCGCTTTGAGGACGGCGTTCTGGAGTTGGGCGATCTGTTTGCCCTTCGTGAAAGACTCGGGAAAGGCCTGGCCGTGGAGCGCCTTTAGCACCGGTTTATTATCGAAAAGTTCGAGGTGCGGCGGACCTCCGGCCATGCAGAGGAAGATAACGCGCTTGGCTTTGACGGGTGAGTGGGGGGATTGCAGGACGCCCTTGGAGAATTGTGCGGCCTGTAATCCGCCGACGCCGGCCTTCGCGGCGAGCATGGCGAAGGCGGTGCTGCCGAGTCCGTAGGCACTCTTGGTCAGGAAGCTCCTTCGATTGATCGATAGGGCGTGGGCGATAGGGTCGTAAGGTTTCATGGATTAGTAGCGGGTGATCGCCTCGTGGGAGTTAAGGACGACGCGACAGAGATTCGTCCAGGCCGCAAGTTCCGCCGGTTCGCCGGTGGGCATGGGGCTGAAGCCGACCTTCAGTAGCTTGGTGGCATCGGCGGGGTTGTTCTGATAATAGGCCGTCTGATCGGAAATTAGCTTTTCTAGCGAAGGACGCTCGCTGGCTTTGATGTCGCGGCCCATCGCGAGTCGGAAAGCTTGGCTGAGCCGGTCGGTGCCGGCGGGGGAGGCGAGTAGCCGCGTCGCCATTGCGCGGGCGGCTTCGACGAACGTCGGATCGTTGAGCAACGTGAGCGCCTGTTGCGGCGTGTTGCTGTAATTGCGTAAGGCCGTGCACTCGTCGCGCGCCGGGGCGTCGAAGTTGATCAGCATCGGGTGGAGGAACATGCGTTGCCAATGCATGTAGAGGCCGCGGCGCCATTGGTCCGAATCTTTGCTCGCCACATACGTGCGGTTCGGGAACTGCATGGGCTCGTAATAGCCTTCGGGTTGATAAGGTTTCACGCTTGGTCCGCCGATGTCGGAGGTGTTGAGCAGGCCGGCGATGGCCAAGGCGTTGTCGCGGACGAATTCGGCGTCCAGACGGCGCGGATTCTGTGAGGCCAGCAGGCGGTTATTGGGGTCGGTTTCCTTGAGCTCGGGACGTAGGCTGCTGCTTTGGCGATAGGTGCGGCTGGTGACCATCAGGCGTATCATATTTTTGATATCCCAGCCGTGGTCGCGAAACTCGAGCGAGAGCCATTCCAGGAGTTCGGGGTGCGAGGGCATGTCGCCTTGCGAGCCAAGGTCGTCGAGGCCGGCGCTGAGGCCGCTGCCGTAAAAGATCTGCCAGAGACGATTCATTACGGTCCGCGAAGTGATGGGGTTGTCTTTGGAGGTCAGCCAATCGGCGAGATCGAGCCGGGTAAGACGTTTTTCCGCGGTGCTTTCACGACGTCCCGGCAGGAACGATGGCGTGGTCGGCAGGACGACAGGCCCGGACTCGTCGAGGAAGTTGCCCCGTGGCAGTACGCGTACCGTGAGCGGCGCAGTCGCTTGGGTGACCATCGACCAGGTGAAACCATCGGTGTGCGAGCGTTTGAGCAGGGTCAGTGAGCGGATCTTTTCGAGTGTCGGACGGTCGGTGGCACGAGAAGACAAGTAGCTGGCGACAGAAGCCGACGAGAGTTGTACAGACTTGATGGCTTCGAGGTTGGAGGCCGAAGTGATCTTAAGCGGGTCAGGGCCGCTGAGGGGCGAAACGGAGACCTTAAACGTCAGCGCGATGTTGCTGTCGAAATGAACCACGAACTTTTCCTCAGGCTTCAGTTTGACCGGCGAATCGAGCAGCCAGACCGCATGCACGTCGGCATCAGGCATTTTGAGCGTCCATCCCGTATTGATGTCGGTGAATTCAACTGAACTACTGTAGCGAGCCTGACGAGGAGAAGCATCGGCGAGGAAGATGCCCAGATTGCGCTCTTTGCCTTTGGCATCTAAGACACCAAGCCGGACAGAGATTTTGGCGGTGGTATCAATGGCGACTGAGCCTTTTGCGATGTCGACCCGGACGGAAGCGACGGGAGTGGTGATGTCCTGGAGCGTGACCGCTAAGTCTTCGCCAGCGGCAATGCCCTTGGCCATCTTTATGGCTTCGCCAGCGGCGAATGCGGTCGGCATGGGGACCACGGGCTTGGCCGCAGGTTTCGCGGCGACAGACTTCGTCGCAGTCGTTTTTGCAGGTGCCTTCGCGGCTTTTTTCATCGCGGCGGCGGAGGTGGGTGAGGCAGCCTTATGGAAGAACGTGCCTGCTGGGCTGATTAGGCCGGAAGGATGGGCGGCGAGGAATTGCGAAGTTTCATTCTGCCAATCCGCGAAGTCAGCGAGCGCTTGGGGGTTGGCTTTTAAATCCGACAGAATTTTAGCGTAGGCGACGCTGAGATCGGACTGAGCTTGGGCGTCCTTTTTGCTCAGGTAAGCGTTTTTAATCCGTACCTCTGGGTAGAAGGGGTAATCATTGCCGACGCCTTTGAGTTCGGGTTCGGGTGTGTAGTTATAATCAGCGTAGACTCCCCATTGTTTGACGTCGGCGAAGAACGCCTGCAGCGAGTAAAAGTCGGCCGATTTGATCGGGTCAAATTTATGGTCGTGGCATTCCGCGCAACCGAAGGTGCTGCCTAGCCAGGCGTTGGAAACGGAGCGCACGCGCTCGGCGCCGTATTTCGCGAGGTATTCTTTGGCTTGGGCGCCGCCTTCGCGGGTCATCATATTCAGCCGATTGTACCCGCTAGCGACGAGTTGTTCTTCGGTGGGGTTAGGTAAGAGATCGCCGGCCAGCTGTTCGCGCGTGAAGACGTCGAACGGCTTGTTGGTATTGAAAGCGTTGATGATGTAGTCACGATAGGGGAAGATGCGCTGATTTTGGTCGCCGTGGTAACCGACCGTGTCGGCGAAGCGGGCGATATCGAGCCACCAGACCGCCATGCGTTCGCCGAAGTGCGGGGACGCGAGCAGCCGGTCGACCTGTTTTTCGTAAGCGTCCGGCGAGCGGTCTTGCACGAAGGCCGTGATTTCTTCTGGGGTGGGAGGCAGGCCAAGGAGATCAAGCGAGGCACGGCGGAGCAGGCGTTCCTTGGAAGCTTCGGACGACGGCGAGATTTTCTTTTCCGCAAGTTTGGCTCCGACGAAGGCATCGATCGGATTCTTGCCGCCTTCTGGCAGCTTCGGAACGATCGGTGCATCGAGCGGTTTGTAGGCCCAATGGGGTTCGTAGACGGCGCCTTGGGCGACCCAGCGTTTGAAGAGCTCTTTCTGGGCGGCGGTAAGCGTCTTGTGCGATTCCTTGTTCGGCATCACGTCATCTTCGTCTTGGGTAAAGAGACGTTTGATGATTTCGCTTTCGTCAGGTTTGCCCGGGACGATGGCGATGGCTCCGCTCTTGCCGGCCTTGAGGGCGAATTCTCGAATATCTAGACGCAGTTCGCCTTTGCGCGCCTTGGAGTCGAAGCCGTGACAGTGGAAACAGGTGTCCGACATGATCGGACGGATGTCGCGGTTAAAGCGGACGGTGTCGGCAGGTTCCACGGCACCGTAAAGGCCGACAGCAAGCAAAGGGGCGACGAAAGGCAGGACGCGCATGGGGGTATCAATATGACACCCTCGCGACCTGCGGGTTTCAATGGATTTCCTTAAAAACCTCAGCGTGCCTGCCAATTGACGGCATCAATGACCACGTAGCCTTT
>DKND01000029.1 GCA_002470605.1 Opitutia bacterium UBA7397 | reverse complement strand
GACGCACGCTGAGGCCATCCGGAGCGACCGTAGCCGAGATGATGCCGTTCGCGGCCGCTTGAATCTCGTCGCTGCCGTAGGCGCCAGAGTAGAAGAGCGTGTAGTTGGTCATGTGGTACGAGGCAACGTCCCCGGCGCGAGCGACGTCGACGGGCTTTGTAAAGACGAGCTCGAAGCCGTCGGGCTTCGCCTTCATTTCCTTAATAGCGAACGGTACGGTGCCATTGAAACGGAGGCGCTGTAATCCGTAGGCCTTGGTACCGAGCGAGGACCAGCCACGGCTGGTCATGCCGACCATGAGCGAGCCATCTGGGGCGAACAGCAGACGCACGATACCGGAGGCGAAGCCGCCGACAAACGGGAAGCAGGCCCCCTGATACTCGCCGTCGACCTTCTCCATGAAGACGCGGCTGATCTTGGCATCAGTGAACTCGGCCACGAACATCTGCCCGTCGAACGGACCGAACTTACCTCCAGCATCGCACGTGGCGAGGTCGGTGCCGCTGCGGCCGACTTTGTTATAAGGCATCCAAATCGCGGGCGGACGCATCTCGGGCAGAGCCTTGAGGGCTTCGGGATAGGGAATCTTCTCGGGAATCTTGGCGGAAAGCTTGAGCGGCGACTCGGGCAGCTTCTCGGAGGCAATGCCTTCGGGATTAAGGAAGAACACGCCTTTGCGCAGATGGTAGATCGGGGTGGTCGGAATCCACGTCCCTTGCTGGTCGACACAGAACATATCGCCGGCGAGGTTCGTGCCGAGGCCGCACGGCGAACGCATGCCGGCCACCATGGGGATGAACTTGCCGTCCTTGCCGAGGATACCACCCCAACCGCGCCAAGGCGCTTTGTTGTCGGCGTGATCACCCATGTCGACGTTGAGCGTGACCCAGAGGTTGCCTTGGCCATCGCGCTTAGGTCCGTAGGCATATCCGTGATAGGCGCCAGAGACGTTCCAGCCCGCACCGGCGGTGAGGTATTCGTTGGCCACACCAGCGCCCGTCGTGTCACGCAGACGCGTGGTCTCGGTGCGCTGCGTAACGAGCAGGTCCTTACCATCGCGCAGAAGGCCGAGCGGCTCATGCAGGCCGGAGGCGAAAAGCTTGAAGGTCGCCTTGTTCGGCTGAGCGGCGAGCACACCGTCGACGATCCAGACTTCGCCCTTGCGGATCGCGACCGCGAGTTTGCCATCGGCGGTCCAGTCCATACCGCTAACTTCCAAAGCCAGACCATCGCCGGGCTTCCAATCCTTGGCGCGCGTATCAAGGACGGTACTAGCGGTCAGGATATCAGCGATGTCATAAGACGCCGCGGAAAGCGAGGCGGCGGCGAAGAGGGCTACAAATAGGATTTTCATTTCCAGAGATAGGTGAAGACGCGATGGCCTTGCGTGGATGATTCCTTCATGTCGACAACCATACCAGCGGGATGTGTGATCGTCGGAGCAAAGTCGGGTGTGGGCGCCCAGGTAACGGTGCGGCGAAAGCCATTCTCGATACCTTCGTAAGTCTCCTCGACCTTCACCCCGCCCTGCTCGTTCAGGAACGTGGGGTTGCCCTTCGCATCGAGGCGGTAGCCGAGGAATCGACCGGCTGGCTTAGGCCAAGCCACGACCTGTGATCCCAGCGGCTTTTCAAAAATCGGGAAACGCGAGTACCACGTCAGGTAGGCGTCAAAGAAACGCCCTTTCCATGCGAGGGCTGGGCCGCCCTTGTCACCGTCGTAGGCCAAGTGGACGCCGGTCGGGAAGCCGACGAGGATTGCGCGGACGCCCACGCCGTCGGTGAACGCGCGCTGTACGACGGGCCGGTCTTTCGGAATAATCTCGAACTCTCCATTTCGATTTTGTGGAAACCCTTCGGGCTCGCCATTGGCGCTTTCGACGAACTTGAAGATCGAGGCGATCTGTTTGTCAGTATCGCCGCCAAGGATGGCCGGATTGAAGGACTTCCCAGCCGGCCAGAACGACGGCATCAGCGTGCCGGCACGATAGGCCGCAGGATTGATGAGGTACTCACGAAGCCAGCCTTCCTGCAGACGGGCGGCGATATTACTGAGGTCAGGCCCCTGAATACCGAGCGAAGGACGATCGCCCCAACGGTGACAGGTGATGCAACCCGCCCCGCCTTGCGTGCCCATGAGCTTACGGCCGGCGGTGTCGTCGCCGCCTTCAAACTTGAGCGCAACACGCGCATCGGCAACGCCGAGCAGCTTGCCGAGCTCAGCAGTGGCCGCACCATACTGCGGCATCTTGGTCTTTAGGTACGGCCGCACGCGATTTTCACCCAGTAAAACTTTGCTGAGCCATTCCGGACGGAGCTTGCCGCCGACGCCGGTCAGGGGCGGCGGATAGCGACCGGTGTCACCGAGATTGTGATCACCCTGGAAGTAAGGCTTACGGGCAAGGTCGGGGCCACCCTTGCCATCACGCTCATGACAAGCGACGCAGTTGAGCGCCTGCAAGGTGAGGTCGGCGGCGAGTTTGGGTGAAGCCGTTTCATCCTTCTTCGCGAGGAAGAGTTTTAGCGCAGCACGCTGCGCCTCGGACAGCGCATAGCGCGGGCCCTTGGCGTGATCGGCGTCCAGGCAGCCGCCTTCGGTCTTCTTCAAGGCGACAGGAGCGGCGGCGGTATCCTTGGGCAGGTCGTGGCAGGCAGCGCACTGGGCGGAGATGACGGCCTTACGACCCGCGATGGCGAGCGCCTTATCCGCGATAACTCCATCGATTAGATTATCCAAACGACCATCGCTGCCCTGGAATTCAAGAAGGTAACCGGCGATGTCGATGGCGTCCTGCCGATCCATCACGATCTTCGGCATACGTCCGTCGGTGCGTACCTTCAGCGGATCGAGAATGAACGCCCCTAGGCTCTCGAGGCTATACTTAGCCTTGAGGTCGCCAAAACCCA
>DKND01000122.1:5272-6833 GCA_002470605.1 Opitutia bacterium UBA7397 | reverse complement strand
ACTGAATCGGCCGGCCTGCAATCCGGCTTGAATTTCTTCGGCGCTGAAAACGCCGAGTTGGGCAGCATTGCGAGCAACGTGGATTTGCATGCGCCCCATTAAGCCATTGACGGATAAATCCGCAAGCCTCGGCCGCTCCATCCAGAGCGGTGCGAACTAAGAAAGTGGTGAGGAGGGCGGGAATCGAACCCGCGACCCGCAGCTTAGAAGGCTGCTGCTCTAATCCAACTGAGCTACCCCCTCGTAAAAGTGACCATAGACGGCCACCGCACTTGGGCAAGCCGTCAGCGAACTAGCAGATCAGGTCTCTAAAGTTATGGAAATCGGCCGATAAACCGCCCGGCATCCCCTTATTGATGACCGAGACGGCATCATGGGAGTGCAGGGATTCCAAATGCGAACAGGCGATGACGAAATCCCGGACCCGCAGATCGGCGTCAAATTGTTCGTAAACCAAGCGCGCGGCATCCTCGACGAATTTGGAATAAGCCCCGTTAAGCTCGGCAAAAGCCTGCTCGTCTTCGCGCTTCACCATGACCTGGGTTTCGGTCTGCAAGGCCGCCAGGCAGAGGTCTTTCATGTCCTCAACGAAGAGGGCCTTCCCTGGAGAGATTTCGGCGACGACGCGGGCCTTGGAACGCTGCGAGTGAGGGATGCCGTATGTATCGCGGGCTTCGCGGGCGTGTTCCGTCAATTCCGCCGAGCAAGGACATGCGGACGAATAAACAAAGTCGAAATGCACGTAACGACGCAGACGATCCAGATCATCGATCGTACCCTCGAGCACGGCGCGATAATACTGCCAGCCTTCGAGGCTGGAACGGAGAGACTTCTGCATGATCGGGTACTGAAACTCGATTAGGATACGAGCTCGGCTGCATTCGAGGTCTTTTTTATAACGGATGAGAATTTCTTCCAACAGCTCATGCGAAATCACCCGATCCTTAAATTCGTAGAAAGTCCGCATGATGCGGGACATATTGATGCCCTTACGATCAGCGGCCAAAGAGACTGAGCCCGTCACGGTACATTCGAGCGTGATAGGCTTGCCGTCGCGCGTGACGACTTGCATCGGAAGCCGGAAACCCGAGATGCCTACGTGCTGGATTGGCACATTGGCTCCTTGAATCTGGCTGGCATCCTTATTTTGCATATCTGGCAAACTCGCCCGATAAGCCTCGTCGGCCCTGAAAGCACGGTCGTAGCGGCGGGATAAATCCCGGCTACGGGGTGGCTGGTCGGCGCGACTCATAAGGAAGAGGGTGAGAGAAAAGCCCGGAGTGGCAAATAGGCTGAAGAAAATCGAACCCCCCGTGCTGGAGCCACCTGCCGGACTTGAACCGGCGACTTTCTCATTACGAATGAGACGCTCTACCAACTGAGCTAAGGTGGCGGCACAGGGGAAGGTGGAACATGAGGCGGCGAAAAAGAAAATCAAGCCTTGGCATGATGGGAATGCCCTCGCCTCCCCCGAAAAGAACCACAAATTGAGCCCAATCCCCATGCGTGCCGCCCTTATTGCTCGCCAATTTGACGTCCCCGGGCGGCTTGTAAGCGTCGA
>DKND01000122.1:0-5250 GCA_002470605.1 Opitutia bacterium UBA7397 | reverse complement strand
GAAGCCATCATGCAGAACATGCGGGTGCTGACCGATCACTGTCACACCAAGCTCGAAGCCGAGATCGATCAATCCGATCGCATCTGGCAGCTTCCCAAAATCATCCAGACCAAGGACGGCGAAGATTGGGTGACCGATGCCGAGGGCGACCTTTGGCGGGCAATTTCTCAAATCGCGAGCGCACAGGCCTTCGAAAGCGTGAAGCATCCCGAACACGCGCACGAAGTAGGCTACGTTCTCGGACATTTTCACCGTATGGTCAGCGACCTGCCGCCCACGCTGCTTCGCTACGCGCTCCCAGGCTTTCACGTCACCCCGGGGTACCTTGCTAAACTTGACGCCAACAAAACCACTTCGCTCGCTCGCGACCTACTACAGGCCTCCCCGGAAGCCAAGCGGGCTCTACTTTTCGTCGAAGAACGTCGCACACGCTGCTCGGTATTGGAAGATGCGTTGCAGCGCGGTGAATTAAAACTGCGCACGACCCACGGCGACCCCAAGGTCGGGAACGTGATGATCGACGAAGCCACCGGCCGCGGCACGTGCATCGTCGACCTCGATACCGTGCAGCCCGGCTTGGTCCATTATGACATCGGAGACGCGACCCGATCGGCTTGTAATCCCGCTGGAGAAGACGCCACAAGCCTAAGTTCGGTCATCTTTGACCTCGAACTTTTTACGACGATCTATCGTGGCTACCAATCGCACGCAAAAGACTTTCTCAGCCAAAACGACCATCGGCACCTCTTTAACTGCATCCACCTGATCCCTTTGGAACTCGGCATAAGATTCTTAGCCGACCATCTGGCCGGCGACACTTATTTCAAAGTTCGCTACCCTGGGCACAACCTTCGCCGCGCCCTCGTGCAATTCAAACTCGTCGAAAGTATCGAGGCGAGAGAGTCCTCCATCCGTAAGATTTTAGGATAAACCGACGCTATGCCCTCCCTCCCTGACGCCTCGACGACTCTCTGGATTGCCGGCCTCCTGCTTTTATTGCTCATGGTCCGGGGGGCATGGCGTGGCTACAAGCGCGGCCCCCTGCGCCAACTTGCCGGGCCGTTCTCGCTTACGGTCGGATTGCTTGTCGGCTGGAGCTTTGGGCCAGACTGTGGGCATGCCTGCCTTCATGGCACCTCATACCCGTGGCTGCTCCGCGCAGTTACCGGGATGGTCGTGCTAACGTGCCTGACGGGGCTTGTTTGCTACACCCTAGCTTGGTGGCTGGGGAAGCGCCCAGAGGGGCAGGATGAGGCCGAGAGCCCAATATCTGGCTCCTTAGTAGGCTGCTGGACGGGTGCCCTTTACTTTGCCATCCTGGTCGTAATCTTAGCCTCAATCGCCTCGATTTATGACTTAATAGATAGTCCGGGCCAGGCCCAAAGGAATTGGGTCATTCAAACCCGAAACGAATTAGCGGCTACGACCCTGACGGCTAAATTGAAAACTTGGTCTCCCATCCCAACCAAGCAGCGCAAACTGATTAGCCAAGTAAGACAACTCATGGCCGACCCCGAGGCACGTAAACGATTAATGGCTATGCCGGAAATGCGCGCCCTTGCCGCTCACCCCACGGTTTACCAAGCATGGGAAGATAAAAAAGTTCGTGAACTGTTGAATAACAATGACTTAAGCGGATTTATCGACCACCCTAAGGTTCGGGCGATACTTGCTGACGAAGACCTCCAAAAACAGGCAGATTCTATCGATTTGCCCGGCATCGTCGACCGATCCCTAAAAAAACCATAAAACAAGGGTTAAGAGCATTTTTTTGTAGTCCAAAGGGACGAAAGGGCTATGTTCAATCCTCCAATCCTTTCGTACCCCATGAAGACACTTGCCCTTCTCTTTTCAGTTATCGCTCTCGGTGCTTACGCCGCCGACGAAGCCAAGCCGGCAGCGGCACCTGCACCCGCCGCTGCACCCGTTGCCGCACCCAAAGATGTGCAAGTCGAAGTCCTCGACGTCGACGGAAAGCGCTTTGTCCTCGTGAAGAACATCGGCTCCGCCGAGGAGTTCGCCAATTTCGAACAGAACGTTAAGGTTATCTCCCAAGAGAAAGCCGACGCTACCCAGGTCAAGCAGCTCTCGGAATTAGCCCTCACCACCCCGGAGCGCGAAGCACGTACCCGCGAGCTGGAAGGTAAATTAGCCCGCCTTCAGGCCGACAATACCGCCATGGCCAAGGCCTACGGCTTCGACTTAAGTCGCCAGTATACCGTCATCCCAACCAAGCTTCTGATCCTCACCGCCCTCTCCAACGACGACTATATCAAATTAGCCGCCGGCAAAGACTTCAAAGCCGATTCCGTGATCAACGGTGGAGATAATAAGAAGTTCCTCCTGAAAGACACTGTCACCGGCGCCGTTGAGGTTGAAAGCTTCAAGCTTCTGGTTCAACGCGTACTCGAAAGCCGTAAGGCCCTCCAGCAGTTGGTAGACCTGCAACCTCGCCTCACGAAGGAAGAAGACAAAAAGAAGGTCGAAGAAGCCCTGAAGAGCGCCCAAAGCGAAGTGAATAAAGCCCTTGAGGAATTCAAAAAGGCCCGGACATACGATCTTCCTAACGAGCTCACCATCCAGACAGCCGAAGCCAAGCTATACACCCTCCTCAGCGACGATGAGAAAAAGAGCCTTCAAGCCCAGGTAGACTCTAAAAAGGATGAAGCGAAGAAGGACGAGAAGCCCGTCGCTACCCCAGAGAAAAAATAATCTTACCCCAACCCTAAACTCACACCCCTATGACCACCGCAGCCCAAACCACAGCTCCGACCGAAGCCCCCAAAGGTCCTGTTATCGAGCTCCTCCCTCTCGGCCAAAACTTGGCCCGAGTCGTCCTCACGATCTCTAACCAAGGCTCACTCGCTCGCTTCCAACAGGAAGTCGGCACCCTTGGCCAACAGTTCGCTCGCATCCAACAACTTCAACAGCGCATCCAGTCGGCCCTCACCACGGTCGAACGCGATGCCCTGACCAAAGTCGGCGAATCCGAAGTCAAAGACTTCAACGAAAAGGACGCCCTCTTCGCCAAGGTCTGGAGTTTCAGCATCCCTGCCCTCGCCAATCGTCAGACTGCCTTGGTCAATACCGCTCTCCGCTTGATGGCGGTCATTTCCGAAGAAGAAGCCGTCAAAGCCCGGGCCTCGAAAGATTTCAAAGAAGAGCAGATCGTCATCCGTGGCGACCGTCGTCTTCTCCAGACCGCTGAGATCCGCGGACTGGAATTCGTTGTTCAATTCGAACAGTTCGTCAAAGTCCTTCAGGCTCGTCGCGACGCCTTCCTCCAGCTTACCGAGCTGCTGAAGCGCGCCACCACCGACGAACAGAAGAAGAGCATCCAGACCCAGCTCGACCAAGCCACCGAATTGCTCGACAAGGGCAACAAGGAGATGGCCGAAAGCGTCGGCTATTCGCTCACCCATAATTACGAAATCGAAGTACTCGAAGCCAAGTTCGTCTTCCTTCTCAACCAGGAAGAAGTGAACCAAGTCCAGAACCTCTTCGCCAATAGCCAGCAGCAACAGGCCGCTGCTGCGACGCTCGACGCCCCTAAGGTCGAAAAGCGTCTGACTGAAAAGAAGAACTAAGCCGTACGCTTAGTTCCAGCAAAAGGCCCGCCATCATGGCGGGCCTTTTTATTGCCACTAGAAGAGCTCGCCTTGCTGCGGCTCGGTCGGCTCCGGCACCTTGGGCTCCACACTCTGTGATTCTTGGACGCTACGACCGTGCTTGGCTTGATAGCGCTTAAGGGTCGAAAACATCTCCATGGCTACCAAAAACTCTTCGACCCCGGCGATGTCTTCCCGCGGAGATTCCCCAGGCTCAAAAGCGTAATCCGTCCGAAAGGTGACTAATCCAAGATTGCTCCGCATCCGATCTGCTTCGGCGACGATCTGCTCACGGAAACGCTCCGGTTGAATCGTTCCGGCCGCAGCCAAGACTCCTTCCAGGCTGCCGTATTCCATCAGCCATTTGACCGCTGTCTTAGGGCCCACCCCGCGCAGTCCTGGAATATTATCCGAGGCATCACCGACCAAGGCGAGATAGTCGGCGATCCGCTTCGGCGGAACACCAAACTTCTCCGTGACTCCGGCGGCATCTAACCGCCTCCAGCCCAAAGCCGGATTAGCCGTCGGCGGTGGTGCCAACTGTAAGACTTTTTCGCCCACGCATTGTCCGAAATCCTTATCCGCGCTGACGATAATACATTCCTTCCCGGAATCTGAGAGTATCTTGACCGCCGTAGCGATCAGATCATCCGCCTCTACCCCGCGTTGCTCCACCACTTGAAAGCCGAGCAGGGAGGTCAGTTTTTTGATTTCAGGCAGCTGCTGGACGATCTCATTCGGAGTCTCGTCGCGTTGAGCCTTATATTCCGGCAAGACCGCCAAGTGGCGGTCCGAACCCCCCAAGTCAAAAAATACAACACAGCGGTCTGGTTTCTCGGTTTCCCGTAATTCCATCAAGGTCTTAATCCATCCGTGCAAAGCCCCGGTAGGAAACTGATCTGACTGCCTACGCAGATTGGAGCGCTCCATGGCAAAGTGACTTCGAAAAACTAAGTTGAATCCGTCAACGAGCAGCCAGCGCATGCGATTATTCTCATGCCCCACAGCCCATCCATCGAGAAAAAAGCAGGCCCGCCAATGGCGGGCCTGTTACTCTACTCAAATAAGCTAAGGCTTATTTTGCAGGCTCGGCGGCAGGCTGAGAGGGAGCTGAAGAGGTGGTCGGAGCGACTGCCTCGATTGGCTCACGATAAACCGCGCCACCAGGGGAAGTGAGCGTCGGGTTCGAGAAGGTCGTACCGGCGCGCATACCAGGGTGGGAGCTACGGAGCGTGGCACCCCCTGGGGAAACCAGATTAGCCGTGATGAAAATCATCAGGTTGCGCTTGGTCGTAGTTTTTCCGCTAGAACGGAAGGCGGCACCGATAAGAGGAATGTCGCCTAAGACCGGAACCTTGTCGTTCACCGTCTTTACTTCTTCGCGGGTCAGACCACCGATCACAACCGTAGCGCCGTCAAAGACGGTGACATCGGTCGTAACTTCACGGGTGGAGAAGATGGGCTGGAAGAAGCCTGAAGGCACCGAGACAGTCATACCCGAGGCGATTGCAATCGAAGTGCCGCCGTATTCGACGAAACCTTCGAACTCGGTCACTTTGGGCTTAAGGTTAAGGGCAATGGAATCATCTTGGCCAACCGTTGGGGTAACTTCGAGAGAGACACCGACTTCCATGACGGTGAA
>DKND01000066.1:14412-17356 GCA_002470605.1 Opitutia bacterium UBA7397 | reverse complement strand
TCTGCTTGGCGGAGTTTCCGTTATAGGTGCCGCCGAGAAACGTGATGTTGCGATTCTTGCGCTCCTTGGCCGAGGGATCGGCGTTGCGGATGATCGGCTGGTCCGCGTGATCGGCGAGGAAGAAGCCACAATCGCTCGTGAGGCACTCGATGGTCGTGTTGGAGTAAACCTTGAGCCCCTTCACGAGGATCGCCCCATCCACGACGAGCTTGAGCGAACCGAGCTTCGGCGCGCGGTCGAGGATGCCCTGGATGAGCGCCGTATCATCCGTGCCGCCGCCGGTGGTGACATTGCTGTCGAGCTTCGCACCCGCCTCGCTGGCGATGAAGATGCGGGAATCTGGGGATGGCGCGGCGTGCAACGCGGCCAGCGGCGCGAGCAGCAAGGCGAAAAAGAGCAACAAAGTGGGTTTCATGATAGATGGTGACCTCAGTTACGCTGGGCTGGTGTCGTATTGCGGATGTTAATTGATGCGCGTACGTCGTCCACGAAGTGCCCGGCGAACGTCACCGGACTGGGTAGCGACGACTGGCTCTCTTTGTCTTTTGGCCAGCGCCGCACGGATACTTTCACGATCACGTATTCGGTTCCGGCAGGAAGCTGCAACCGGCTGGTCGCCTGCTCCCAGGTGCCAGGATTTCGATCCAGTGAAGGACGTAGTCCGTAGCTATGGGCAAGTGAATCCTCCAGAAGCGTTTTTTCGGTGGAGCCGAGTTCGCCGAGTGCGTAAAGGGTGACCACTCCGTCATATCGCTCCGTCTCGGGGAAAGGCGCGGCATTGAAGAGGGCCGAGGTGGACAAGACCACTTCGCCGCCGTTGATCTCGCGGGAAAAAGGTCTTACGTCAACGACCCGCATCAGGTCGCCCTGAAAGTTGCGCTTGGAGGAAATCTTGCCTTCGTAGTCGGAACGCAGGATGCGGATCATCTTAGTCCCGTGCACAGGTCTGACGCCTTGCTGTTCGCCGACGAGCTCGGAGAAGTCTCCGCTCCATTGGTTGAGCTGTTGCGGAACCCCCGTCACCAAAGGCGCGGGGCCGCTCTCGAAGCTCTCCACGAAGAGTGACGTCACTTTTTCAGTCCGACGGCCGCCAAGTCCAAAGCCCAATAATACCGACGCTCCGAACAGGCCGAACACGACCCCGGCAGTCATGGCCGTGAGCGGGCGCCACGCGAACCAACGAGTTCTCATGCGCGGGGCGGGCTTCTGCGTCCGGGCGGGCTCCAGTAGCTCCACGATGCCGTCTTCGCGGAGACGGCTGATCAACGCCTGCTCATCCACCATGAGCCGCGCCATGATCGGACGGGCTTCGGGGATATCGCGCAGCAACATGTTGAGTTCCGCTCGGGCGGAGGTGTCCTGCGTGTCGCGCACGGCTTGCAGCAGGCGCAGCAAGCGATGCTCCAGCGTGCGAGGGGACGGGGAGGGGTCTTCGAGGTTCATGCGGAAGGGTGGATTTGGCGTTGGATGCAATCGGAAAGCTGTTCGCGGAGGCGGAGGAGGGTCATCTTCACCGCGCTCTCGCTCCGCTGCGTGGCGTCGGCGATCTCGCGCACCGTACGGCCGGTGAGGTAATGGGCCTGGAGGATGTCGCGTTGTTCGGCTTTGAGTTTCTCGAGGCAGTTACCCAGGGCCTGCCGCCTTTCCTCGAACTCCGCCGCCACCGTTTCTACGTCCTGGGCCATGGCTTCCACCACATCGACGTCAAAGACCAGTCGGTCGCGCATGCGATCCCGGATGTGCGAGAGGATCGTGAACCGGGCGACCGCGAAGGCCCAGGGGAGGAACTCGGTCTCGGGGTTCCATTCGGCTGCCTTATCCCAGAGCTTCACGCACGTCGTCTGCAGGGCCTCCTGGGCGTCCTGTCGGTTCGCCAGCTGCGCATGACAGAACGCCGCCAAAGCCGGCTGGTGCCTGGTCAGTGCCGCGATGAAGCGGGCTTGGTCGAAGTCGGGGCGGGACATGTCATTAGGGTAATTCCGTCGGGGGTCCGAAAGGTCACATTTTTATTACCGACAGTCACCCGTCGGGGGATGAAAGGACAGCATGGGGTGCTGTCCCTACCTCATTTAGGCGATGATCTCCTTGATTACGTGCCCGTGCACGTCCGTGAGGCGGCGGTGGCTGACAGGATGCAGGCGAGGAGGGGTAAGGCGGGGGGGCATGTTAAGAGTTCGTCGTTCTTGGTTACTTATTCTCAGGGTTTTGTTCCTAAATATCACTGAAAGGTGGTGATATGCCGATGGGGTTAGGTCGCACCTTGGTTTTACTTAAATTGGGGATTCTCGGTTCGAGTCTTTAGTGGGTACGACCTGACCTCTGGCGTCCGAAGGTGTACGACCTTGGGCGTGCGAACGCGTCACCAGGATTTCAAGAAAGTTGCACTAATTTCTGTGGGTTTGGCCCAAATCTTAACTTGAGTAGCGACACTTTTCACCGTGAGAATCATAAATACTCAAAACCGTATGAAGCCGATCTCGCCTTTGGGTTATGCCCGCATTCTTTACCTGCTTACCCTGGTCGGCGTCAGCTTCCTAGGTTCGGCTCAAGCCGCGCCGCCGCCCGGCGCCTTCGGGGTGTGGGATCGTGGTTCGTCGTTCGACCCCAAGGAGTATCCTTTCCTGAAAGGTTTGGCTTTTAATCAAAGATGGGCGGATTTGGAAAAGAAGCCGGGTGTTTTTGACTGGAGTGCTTTAGACGACGCCATGGGCACGGCGGCCAAGAGAGGCCAGTTCATCTACCTTTCCTTGAATGTGGGCCCAGATGCTCCCAATTGGATCTATGGCCAGGGAGTTCCTCGCGTGGAGTGCAAAGACCAGAAGTTCGATGCTTGGCCTGCATACCCTTTTTATCCTTCAAAGGAGTATAAGGCTCTCTTGGAGAGGCTGGTCGCCGCATTCGGCAAGCGCATCCGCAGCTATCCTGTCGAGAAGCAGGCGCGGAT
>DKND01000066.1:11609-14392 GCA_002470605.1 Opitutia bacterium UBA7397 | reverse complement strand
ATCGAGAAGAAGTACGATTTGCCTACGAAATCCTCCGCGTGGCGGGAGTTCCGGTTATGGCAGTTTGATCTTTTCACAAAGACTTTTCAGGGTGTTACGGGTCAGCCTCGCATCGCCCTCATGTTCAATAACGTGACGTCGGACGATGACGAGAGTGGCGGCAAAGGATTTGACGAAGAGTGGAAGTGGGTGACGGAAAACGTCACAGGGGGTATCGCCATCAAGCTTGCCGGTAGCGCGCGTGGGCATCACCTGAGCGGTGAGCGGACTATGATTGAGGCGTGGCAACATCGCTTGATCGCCTCGGAGGCCGCGCCTTTGTTCGCCCGGTCGGAAATGGACCAGACTTGGCAGCGCGCCATGTTCGCCAAGAATCTACCGATGAGCTTCTACTGGGGCGCCCTGACTGGTCTACAGAACGGCCAGAGCGTCTGGGACATCACCTCCGGGGCTCTCGAGTCCAGCAAGGAGATGGGGTTCGATTACTCCTTTTATTTCTTCAATCGCTACGCCGGCCAGATTGATCCTCGGACGGCCACGGACGCCTTTTGCGCACTCCACAAGGGGTTGGATGCCGCCGATACCAAGACTTATCCGGAGGCGAAGTTCGGAAAGGCCTCGCACAAAAATACCGAGCGCATGGAGAAGATCATCGCCCCCTTTGCCAAGTATGGTGCGGCCGTAGATGATAAGAACGGGCTGACTCTTGGGCAGGTGCGGCAACGCGACACGCAGACCGGATTCAACGACGTAGGCTGGGACATCTGGCCAGACAACTACGGGCGCTTCCTTTATCAGATCGACGCCGATGCAACTTCGATTCCGCTCTGGCGCGTAGGCGGCCCGATCACCAACAAGTCTCCCATCTATTCCCGGTTCGCTCGTGGCTTCGAGCATGCCACCGGCAAGGACACCCTTTATTTCAAGCTGCACGAAGGCTTCTCTCAGGGCGCCGAAGCAAAGGTCATGACGATGACCGTCGTCTGGTATGATGCGACGGCAGGCTCGACTTGGAAGCTGGATTACGATGCGGGTAAGCCATCCATGAAGACGGCTCTGACGGTCACAGGCAAAGGCGATAAACAGTGGCACCACGAGACCGTCACGGTAACGGACGCGGTGCTGCGTCAGGGGGGTGCCAAGGGGTCGGACTTCGCCCTCCTGAACACGGATGCCGCCGACGATATCTTCAGCCTCATTGAGGTTCATCGGGGCAAATTGGAGTCGCCGGCATTACTGCCGCCGACCGATTTCAAGGTGTTTGATAAGGCGCCGAAGCCTCCCAAGGCTGATAAGCCGACCAAGGAGAAGAAAAAGAAGTAAACGGTCCCGGCGTCAGCCCGGGACAGTCGCGGAAAATGGCAGTGATTCGCTGTCGATTTCTATGTCTTGTCATCCTTACCGTTTACCCTGCAATTCTCGGGCGGGCGTGAGCTTCACTTGGCCTTCGCGGCATTCCCGACGAATTCCTCGAGGGTCAGGCTGCCGTCGTGATTGGTGTCCCGGGATTCAAAGCGTTCCTTGGCGGCTTTCTTGTCGGGGATGCTTTCCTGGAATTCTTCGTAGGTGATTTTGCCGTCATGATCGGCGTCGCGTTCCTTGAAGCGAGCGACCTTTGGATCGGTATCGTTAGGCTTCGCTGGGGCGACCTTCGGCGCGGCCGCGGCCGCTTTCTTGGCGGCCTTGCCTTTCTTGACGCCGTCGGCGTTTTCGCCGGTTTCCCCGCCGAATCGTTCAGTCTGCTTCACGAAGTAATCGTCACGCGGCCCTTGGTGGGCGGCGAGGAGGGCCTTGAACTTGGTGTGGGCGGCTTTGGCTTCCGCGGAAAGCTCGGCTTCCTTGAGGGGTGACTTCTCGCGGTCGTCCGCGACGGTGTCGAAGAAACGTCCGTCGGCGTACAACTTGTAATGGGCGTCGTGCGCGAACTCGTATTTGGCCGAAGCTCCGCCGCTGGGGTTATACCAGACGTAGAGGGCGTCCTTGGGATTGCCCTTTTCGCCGCGGAGCTGGGGGAGGAAGCTGCGCCCATCGATCTTGAGTTCGGCCGGAACCGGTACATGGGCGGCTTCGCAGATCGTCGGGAGCATGTCGACGGCTTCAATCATGTCGGCGCAGACCTTGCCGGAGGCCAGCTGGCCAGGCCAATTGGCGATACCCGGGACGTGGGTACCCCAGATGAGGCTGGACCCCTTGCCGCCGGTGACGTCACGTCCTTTGAAGCGAGAAGGCGTGCCGCTGCCCGTACCGTTGTCGCCCATGATGACGACGAGCGTGTTTTCACGTAGCTTCAGTTCCTCGAGTTTGGCGATGACCTTCCCGATGAGCTTGTCCGTATAGGCGACCATGTCGGGGAAGTGGCCGATTTTCTTGTTAGCATCCTCGCGATTGCCCGACAGATAGTCGGGGCTGTCTGGCGTCGCATCATAAGGTGCATGCGTGAGCATCATCGGGTAATAGAGGAAGAAAGGCTGGTCCTTCTTGCGCGTGATGAAGTCGAGGACGTAGTCGTTGACGATATCGGGTCCGTATTCGTTCTTCGAATAATCGATCTCCTTGCCGTTGATCTCCAGGCCGGCGTTGCGGTAGCGACCGGGACGACGGACGAGTTGCCAGAGACAGTTTTCATCGAAGCCGAAATGGCCGGGTCCTTCGAAGCCGTTGGAAAGCTGCCATTTACCGGTGATACAGGTGGCGTAGCCAGCGGCCTTGAAGAAGTTGCCGAACGTCTGCTGCTGTGGATCCAGGTGACCGAAGTGGGTGTAGTTGTGCTTATTGATGATGCC
>DKND01000066.1:8215-11597 GCA_002470605.1 Opitutia bacterium UBA7397 | reverse complement strand
TCGAGGCGGACGCCGGTCGCGGCGAGTTTATCCATCACCGGCGTGCGATAGCTTTCGCCACCGTTGGCCGTGACGCATTCGTAGCCGAAGTCGTCGATCAGGATGAAAACGACGTTAGGCTTCGTCGGCGCGGCGAATGCGACCAACGAAGACAGGGCTAAGAACAGCGTGGGGAGGCGCATGGGGGTGATTCCGATGATTCCCCCGACTCTGGGCTTATCGAGCCTTAATCACTTCAAGGGTACGAAGCCGGCGGGACGGCGTTCGGTGCCCGGGGCTCCGGTCAGTTTATCTCCAAGGGCGAGCCGGATTGGTGCGGCGAGGGCCGAAAGTCGCTCGACGATATCCGGATGCTCGGCGGAAACGTCGTGTGCTTCGCCCGGATCGAGGGATAGATTGAAGAGCGAGAGAGGGAGCTTATCGACACGTTGTCCGTGTCGGCTGGCGATGGCATCCATGCTTGAATCCGTGATGGGGCGGGGAGTGTATTCGCCATGGGCGGAAGGTTTGCCGCCTTTGCCCGGGTTACCCATGTTGGTGAGATAGGGGTGAGCAAAGTGGAGTTTCCATTCGCCGGACCGGACAGCGTGTAGTTCTTCGCCCGCGTAATAGAAAAGGGCGTCATGCGGAGCTTTTGACTGGGCTTCACCTAACAGCAGCGGACGCGCGTCGAGACCGTCGATTTTTAGGCTCGAAGGTTTTCCTCCCACGATCTGCGTGAGCGTCGGCAGGAGGTCAATCGACATGAAGGGCAGGCGTTCGACGCGAGCGGCGGGAATGTGTCCGGGCCAACGGGCGATGAGGGGCGAGCGCATGCCACCTTCGAAGCAAGTCAGTTTACCTTCGCGGAAAGGGCGATTCGTCCCCGCATGTTCGCCGTAGCTCATCCAAGCTCCGTTGTCGGAGAAAAATAATACGATCGTATTTTCGCTTAACTGGTTTTTTTCCAAGGACTTGAGAATTTCGCCGACGGACCAGTCGAGCTCTTCGACTACATCGCCGTAAAGACCGTGCGCAGATTGCCCTTTGAATTTCGCGGAGGCGAAGATGGGCACATGGGGCATAACGTGGGGAACGTAGAGGAAGAACGGTTGATCTTTGTTGCGGGCGATGAAATCCGTCGCCCGGGCCGTGAAACGCGCGGTAAAGGTCGACTGATCGGGGTCCAGCTCGACGACTTTTTCACCCTCAATCAATGGCAAGGGTGGCATTTCAAACGCCAGGGAAGGATGATATTTGGAATTATCATTCGAGTAGGGCAGGCCCAAGAATTCCTGAAAGCCGTGGCGGGTGGCGCTCAGTTCGATGGCCGTACCGAGGTGCCACTTACCAAAGCACGCGGTTGCGTAGCCGAGATCGCGGAACATCTTGGGGAGCGTCCATTCTGCGAGGTTAAGACCGTTACGACTGGTGTGGTTGAGGGCGCCTTGCATCCCGACGCGGTTGGGGTAGCAACCGGTCAGGAGCGCGGCGCGGCTCGCCGTGCAGACGGCTTGGGCGACGTAGAAATCCGTGAAGCGAGTGCCTTGCTTCGCTAGCGCATCGATGTTCGGAGTGCGGATATCCTTCGCTCCGAAGCAGCCAAGATCGCCGTAGCCAAGGTCGTCGACGAGGATCAGGACGACGTTCGGCGGGCGATCCGCGGCCAGGGCGGCGGTAGCAATGAGCAGGAAGAGGAGGCGCATGGTCACGGATTTATTTTTTCAGAACGCGTAGACGGTGGTTCTCGGAGTCGCCGACGTAGACCGAGCCGTCCTTGTCGACGAAGACGCCGTGAGGGCGGGCGAGCTGGCACTTCAGGGGGTCGCCGTCTGGGCCGTCGCCCTTGACGCCCGTGCCGATCTTCAGCTCCAGGTTCCCCGTCTTCATGTCCACCATGCGGATTGAGTGAGATTCCGTATCGGCGATCCACGCGTTGCCTGCGGCGTCGAAGGATACGCCCTTCGGGCCGCTGAGAGTGGCGAGCTTGGCGGGGCCACCGTTGCCGGTGAAGCCCTTCTTGCCGTTGCCGGCGATGAGCGAGATCTTGTCGGCCTTGAGGTCGAGCTTCAGGACCTGATTGCCTTCGCGGGTACAGACCCAGAGGTTGCCGGCGGCGTCGAAGTCGATGGAGCGCGGGCCCTTGATCGGCGTGCCCTTGACCGGGGCGCCGTCGGGAGAATCACCTGCCTTGCCGGTGCCGGCGATGGTCGTGATCACGTGCGACTTCATGTCGACCTTCCGAATCACGTTATTTCCGATGTCGCAGATGAAGAGGTCACCGTTAGCGTCGAACTGGAGACTGTGCGGGTTCTTCAGCTGGGCTTGGTCGGCGGGACCGCCGTCACCCGAGTAGCCTGGCTTGCCGGTGCCGACGACGGTCGAGATGATGCCCGTCTGCACGTCAATCTTACGGACGACGTTATTCTGCATATCAACGAGGAAGAGATTGCCACGCTTCGGGCCGAAGCGCAGTTCGTGGGGAAGATTAAAGGTCGCTTCCGTGGCGGGGCCGCCATCACCGGAGTAGCCGGTCTTGCCCGTGCCAGCGACGAGGTGGATCTTGCCGTCGGGCGTCACCTTGCGGATGCGCTGGCCGGCGTATTCGCAATACCAGATGGCACCATCAGGGCCGCGGGTCACGCCAAAGGGATTGTCCATCTTCGCTTCGGTGGCGGGTCCGTTGTCGCCCGAGTAGCCCTTCTGGCCGTTACCGGCGAAGGTTGAGACCGAAGCAGCGGAAAGGGAGGCCGCGGCGAGGAGGGGAAGGAGGCGGAGGAGCATGGGGGTGGAGAGAAAGATGGAGGATGGGCGGAAAGATGAAAGAGGAATGATGAGGGGTGCGGAAGTAACTCGGGAGATGTATTCCTAGGTGGCGGGTGGCGGCCCCGGGTGGCAGGTGGCGGGGATGGGCGCTCAAGGGGAAACCGGAGACCGGATGATGAGCTGGGGTTATTTGCCTCAGCATTAGTTCCAGTTTCCGGTCTCCCATTGAGTCCTGTATTTCCTAACCGCCAACCGCTGATACCAGCCACGGGTAGGGTTGAGCGCCCTTGCTCAATCGCGGCTGACCAAGGGTGGTCAGCCCACCCTAGGGGATGTCGCTGAGGTTAGGTCCCTAGGTCGGTTGACTTGAAGACTGTGTGAGGCCCTCTGCAATTCGGGCATGCATTTCCTATACGTCGATGAGAGCGGGGATGTGGGGTCTAAGCCAGGATCTAGCAGCCACTTTATTCTTTGTGGCATATTGGTGCATCACGCAGATTGGCATCGGGTACGAAATGAAGCCAGGCAGATGCGCACGCGTTTATGCAGTAACTTCGGATTCCCCGAAGCCGCCGAGATCCATGCGTCGGAACTGTTGAGCCGGACGGACAGGCATTTCAACCTAAGCAGGCGCATG
>DKND01000066.1:0-8081 GCA_002470605.1 Opitutia bacterium UBA7397 | reverse complement strand
CGGCCAATGATGATGAAGGTCGTCGATCCGTTGTCTCGGCTTGAAGGCTTGCTTGTCGATCTACCCTTTGGGCTAGCCTCTCAGGATAGCCAGATGCTTCAGTTGGCTGATCTCTTGGCGTATCTCTCAAAGCAGACGGTCGCGCCTTCAGGCTTGTTTGTCTCCGGTGCGGAAATTCGCCTCTTGGAGCGTTGCGAACGGATGTTCCAGTCGGTAGGCGAGTCGTAAACGAAAAGAGGGCGCTTTCGCGCCCTCCTGATGGAGATATCTCGGCTAAACAATTTAGCCTACACACCTGACTTGATATTCATGCGGTGTGATTGGGATGCAACCTGAAAAAGCCCCTAGGCTGATGCAACGTCGCAGAGGTGAGCCCGGATTGCGGCTGACCAAGGGTGGTCAGCCCTACCTCATCACCGACCAACGCACCGCATTTTCCACGACCTTAATATTTTCGGTCTGTTTGAAAATGGGATACGTTTCGTGGCCGGGGCGGTAATAGAAGACTTTGCCCTGGCCGACCTGCCAGGTGAGTCCGCTACGGAAATATTCTCCTTTGTCCCAGCGTTCTTCGAAGATGACTTCATCGGGGGCCGGGATGTGGAAAGGTTCGCCGTACATCTCGGTCTGCGGGATGTCCCACTTGGCAGGCAGTCCAGAAGCGATCGGATGGCCCGGCTTGGTCGTCGTCACGTGGCCAGGGGCGCCGTCGTTACGGTAGGACGGGAAGACGCACTGAGGAAGGGTGAGCGTATAGGTATTGCCGTCGCGTTTGACGGAAGGAGTCATCGGGGCACCGGCTTTGACGCCTTTGTAGTAGGGGGCTTCATTGATGAAGACCCATTTCGCGGAGGCGCGTTCTTCGGCGGTCAGTTGCTTGAGGGCATCATCCTTCGACCGTTCCTGCATGAGGCGCACGAAGGGTTTGGCCCAGTGGGCGGAGTGCAGGGCGATGAAGCCGAGTTTGCCGGCCTGCACGCGCTTCACGATGGCTTCGACGCGGGCGTCGTCCTGTTCTTTCACTTTGCGGTGGCACCAGAAGACGAGCACGTCGGTCTGATCGAGCACGGCATCGCTCAGGCCTTGATCGGCATCGGCGAGGCGGGCGGTCTTGACGACGAGATCTTTGTTCTTGGCGAGTTCGGCGGCGAGCGTCTCACCGAGGAACTTATCGCCGTAGCCTTGGGCTTGTTGGGGCTGTTGTTCGTCCCAGACGAGGACGCGGATCGGCTTAGGCTCCGCCGCGAGGGCAAAGAGCGGAAGGAGGGCGAGAAGCAGGCGCATGGGGTGGGAAGATGATAGATGATAGAGGGATAAAGGATGGGCGACGGACGATACTTTGAAAGAAAAGATAAATGAGGGGAGATGAGGGAATGGTTAAGGGTTAGTTGTTCTTGGTTCCTTGTTCTTCGTTTATGTCAGCAGATCCCCGTCGACTGTGGCGACCTTACTTCTTAACTGCGGGCGGGGAATGCCGTCAGCGGGTCTGGCGGATCTTGTCGAGGAGTACGGCCCCAAGAATCACGAGACCGAGGACTACCTTCTGGGTGTAGCTCTCGACGTTGGTGAGGTTCATGCCATTTTGAATCACCGCAATGGTGAAGGCCCCCGTTAGGGTGCCAATCATCTTACCTTCGCCGCCGCTGAGGCTTGTGCCACCCACCACGACGGCGGCGATGACGAAGAGTTCATACATATTGCCGTAGGTCGCTGAGCCACTCTTGAGCTGCGAGGCCATGATGACGCCACCGAGTCCGGCGAGCAGGCCGCTAGCGATGTAAGCAAACATGAGCACGCGCTTTACAGGTACACCCGAAAGGCGGGCGGACTCGCTGTTGCCGCCGACCGCATAAAGGTAGCGCCCCAATTTAGTTCGCGACATGAGCACGTGGGCCAGGGCGTAGAGTACGATCATGAGGACCACCGCATTAGGTAGGCTGAAGGCATCCGCTCCGCGTCCGAGCCAGACAAAGGAGTCGGGAATCTGGTAGATGGCCTCACCTTTCGCGAGGGTGTAGGCAAGGCCACTGCCCACGAGCATCATGGCGAGGGTGACGATAAAGGGTGGGATAGTGAACCGGGTAATCATGGCGCCCGAAAACGCCCCCACGAGCCCGCAGGCGATGATGGCCGCGATACAGGCGAGCAGCATTCCGCCGATGGAGGCTTCCAGCCCGCCCGCGTAATCGCGGATGAATCTCGTCGCGAGTACCGCAGACAATGCCAAGAGGCTGCCGACCGAAAGGTCGATGCCGCCGGTGATGATGACCATCGTCATCCCGATGGCGACGATGGCGATCACGGCGATTTGGTTAGCGATGTTCATCAAGTTCTCGGACTTGAGGAAATTCGGCCAGCGATAGCTGGGCGGCATGATGACACGCGGATTTCCCAGTGCTGGGAAGTCAGTCTTTAAATCGGCAAAAACGAGCCAAGCCCCCGTGACTTGCGTGCAGGCGATGGCATCGATCTTCCCGCCGTCCGTGGTGATTTTAACCAGGGCGTCGCGGGCCTCCTTGGGTCCGCCTTTTACGGTGGCCGCGATGCGGGCGCCGGCGGCGTTCAGGTCGCTCGTCATGCCTGTCACAAAAGCGGCGTCATCGGCTTGTTCACTGGCGACGATGAGCACGCGGGCTTTCGGCCCGAATTGCTGAACGATGCTGTCGGCGACCTGTTTGGCGGCGGCCGCACCTTTAGGGGTCTGATCGCTGTAGGTCGTTACGCTGAAAAAGGCGCACAGGAGACCGAGCACAATGAGCATGCCGTAGTCGGTGAGAAGGCGGGTGAGTTTCATAAGGTCAAAAAGCTTAGGCGTGGGCGAGGGACATGACTTGTTCCTGGGTGGCGTGGCGGACATCAGTGATTTCGCCCATTACGCGGCCTTCGTGCATGACCAGGATGCGGTCGGCCATGCCGAGCACTTCGGGGAGTTCGGAGCTAATCATTACGATAGATTTACCCGCCGCCACGAGGGCGTTCATCAGCAAGTAGATTTCAAACTTCGCCCCGACGTCGATGCCGCGCGTGGGTTCGTCGAAGATTAAGACTTCGGAGTTACGGGCGAGCCATTTGGCCAGCACGACCTTCTGCTGGTTTCCGCCGGAAAGATTCCCCGCACGTTGCTCCTGGTTCGATACCTTGATTGTGAGCTGTTTGACATAGCCGGCGAATTCCTCGCGCTCCTGCGTCAGTTGCACGAAGCCTCGGCGGGAGAGGCGTTCGAGGTTAGGCAGGCTAAAGTTCTCTCGGACGGAATGACCCAATACAAGTCCTTGCAGTTTGCGGTCTTCGGTCAGTAGGCCGAGTCCTGCTTGGATGGCGTCCTGGGGGGAGTTGATGTCGAGCAGTTTACCATCGAGGCGGATTTCACCGGATTCACGAGGGTCGGCTCCGAAGATCAGCCGGACTGTTTCTGTACGGCCGGCGCCAACGAGGCCAGTGAGGGCCAGGATTTCGCCGCGGCGGACGTTGAACGAGACGTCCCGGACGGCGCGGCCGCGCGTCAGGTGCGTGACTTCCAGTCGAGGCGGGCCGAGGGCGGGGGTGCGGGCGGGGAATTCATCCTTCAGTTCGCGGCCGACCATCATCTCAATCATCTCGTTGCGCGTGATCTGGCCGGTCGGTCGTTCGCCAACGTTCTGACCATCGCGGAGTACGAGCACGCGGTCGGTGATGGCGAAGATCTCGTCCAATCGGTGGCTGACGTAGATAATGCCGATCCCCTGGCGCTTCAACTCGCGGATGATGACGAAGAGGCGTTCCACCTCATGGGAGGTGAGGGCGGCACTAGGCTCGTCCATCACAATGATGCGGGCATCAAAGGCGAGAGCCTTGGCGATTTCGACCAGCTGTTGCTGAGCCGTGGTGAGTCGCCGGCAGGGGAGGTCGAGGTCGATCTCCACCCCCAGCCGTTGGAAGAGGGCAGTGGCGCGTTCACGTTCTTGTGCCTGCGCGACGAAGCCCGCCCTGGTTACCTCTTGCCCGAGAAAGATATTTTCGGTGGCCGTGAGGCCTGGGACTAAGTTGAATTCCTGGTAGATGACCGCTACGCCTGCCTCGCGCGAAGCCTGCGGTGAGTAAAAAGGTGTCACCTGACCATCAATGGTGATCGTACCTTCATCTGCCTGGTGGGCCCCTCCGAGAACTTTCATGAGCGTGCTTTTGCCTGCCCCGTTTTCGCCCAGGAGTGCGACTACTTCACCCGTGCCCAAGGTGAGATCCACCCCGCGTAATGCCTTCACGCCGGGGAACGACTTCACGATGCCCCGCATCGTGAGGAGTGGCGCGCTTACGCTCATACCCCCATGGCGACTTCGAGCGCCCTGCGCATCACCGCGGCATCAGGGGTGATGCCGGTCCAGTATTGCACGCCGACGATGCCTTGGTTGACCAGCATGCCGAGGCCGTCAATGGCCCGACAACCGCGGGCGGCGGCTTCGGTGATGAAGCGCGTCCGGACGGGATTAAAGACCACGTCCGCCACGACCATGTTTGGTTGGAGTGAATTCAAGTCGAGCTCTAGACGCGCGGCGGGGTCGTAGAGGCCGATGGAGGTACCATTGATGACGATATCCGTTTCCGCAGGCACGGCATAATCGCCTTTCCAGACGACCAGTTGGGCATCGATTTCAAGTTTCTCTCGCAGGAGCGTGACGAGTTCAGCACCGCGTGCCTCGGAACGATTGACGATGGTGATTCGCTTAGTGCCGACGAGGCCGAGTTCGACCGCGATGGCGCGGGCGGCGCCGCCTGCGCCGAAGAGGACGACGCACTTGCCTTTGGGGTTGATCGCAGTTTCCAGCGATTTCAGGAAGCCTTTCCCGTCGGTATTTTCGCCGATGAGCTTGTCGCCGCGGCGGACTACGCAATTAACCGCACCCATTACGGCAGCGGATTCACCGAGGCCGTCGAGGTGGGGAATTACGGTGACCTTATGGGGAAGGCTGCAATTGAAGCCCCGGTAGCCCATCGCTTTGGCGCCACGTACGGCGGCACCCAGGTCGTCCGGTATGACCTCCATGTTGACGTAGCGCCAGTGCAGGCCGTGATGGGCGAAGGCGGCCTCGACCATCGCGACCGTGGGATTGCCGGCGGCCCCCTGCGACATGGAGCCGACGAGTTCGTGGAGGAAATTCTGTGAAGCCATAGGAAGATTAAGTATTTTAAGTTTATAGATAAGCCGAAGGGGAGGGTAGTCGTAACCCAGGTTACGCTGGCCCGGTTCGCGGCTGGGCAGGTTATTTCAGTTCGGAATCCTTCAAGCCGTCCGCCTTACGGTAAAGGCTGGTGGGGATGAGCATCTGCGCCGGGAGGGTTTCTCCTTTGGAGTGGCGGATGATCGCATCAACGATCTGGATGCCCATCTTGTCGGGGAACTGTACCGGGTCGGCGTAGATCTTCCCGTCCTTGATCGCCTGTTTGGCCTCAGGTTGTCCGTCGAACCCGATGATTACGACCTGCTGGGTCTTGCCCGCCTTTTCGAGTGCCCCACGGGCACCGAGCGCAGCGGGATCGCAATCCGCGAAGAAGCCGCGGAGGTCAGGGTTCGCTTGCAACGCATCTTCGGCCGCCTTGTAGCCAACGTCCTTGCCGGCGCCATTTTCCAGTTCAGCCACGACTTGGATCTTCGCCTTGCCGCTGGCGTTGTGAGCGTTGATTACCTCGTAGAAGCCTTTCACGCGCAGGCGGCACGATTCGGCCTGTTTGAAATGGAGGACTGCGACCTTGCCGCCGGCTTGGCCTAGCGCTTCTATCATTGCCACGCCGGCTTCCTTGCCGCCCGCGAGATTATCCGTCGCAATCTGCGTCACAATCTTCACTCCGGGCTCATTGCACGGAATGTCTACGGTGAAGACCGGGATCCCGGCGGCGTTGGCTTCTTGGATGACGGGGACGATTGAACGCGATTCGCAAGGGCTGAGTACGATGGCGCTCACCTTCTTGACGATGAAGTCCTTGATTTGGTTGCCTTGTTTGGCCACGTCCTTGTCGGCGCTGACGACGATGACCTCATAGCCGCGGCGCTTGCCTTCGGCGATGATGTTATCGCCGATGACTTTGAAGAATGGGTTATCGAGCGTGAGCAGCGAGACGCCAATGGTGCCCTTGGATTTGGTCTCGGAGTTGGCGGGCTTGCCGCAGCCGAAAAGCAACGCGATAGCGCAGGTAAGCACCGTAAGGATGGAGCGAATCATGGGGTGGGGGTGGGGTCAGAGTTGTCCAGTCTTTAGGAATTCATGGTGGACGGGGGTCGTCACACGCTGGCCGGTAGTCGAGATGAACGTCACCTGTCCAGGGGCGAATTCAAGGGTCTTCACATTTTCAAACCCGGCGGGGATCTTGATGACGCCCTGAATGTAGTTCACGGCGGTCGGCTTGGTGGCACTCAGTGCGACGGTGGTTGCGACGCCTTCTTTCGTGAGGGCGTTCTCTTTCATCGAAGGCGCGAGGCCGTCGGCGAAAAAGGCGGTGACGTCTTCGAGTCCAAGGCAGTTATTGCGTCCGTTCCACGGGTGGCCGTGGCGGCCGTGGAATTCCATCCAGAAGACTGCGCTGTTGAGCACGTCTTGATCCTTCAGAGAGAACCAGACGTAGCCAGCCTCGGCGTAAGTGGCCGTCGTCCATGCAGGGGTGTGCGTCTTCGCCCATGGCTCGTGGACGACCTGGACGAGGTCGGCGTAGCCGTAGGTGCCGGGGAGGCGGGTGAGGTCGGCGTTAGGGGCGTCTTTCCAGGCGGAAGGTACTTTGGCGAGGTCGGTCCATTTGGCGCCGGGCTGCAAAGCTTGGTACTCGCGATGCTTCGGGTCGCTGAAGAGCCCGGGATTCGTCATCCCGAAGCTGAAGGCGCTGGTCGCGATGCGGACCGCGCCTTCTTTCTCCGGCATGGCCAGCATCGCATGGTGACCCAGCGGCACCTTCCCCGTGAAACCTTCGATGAGGTCGCGGGAGTAAATCACGTTCTGACCGTCGACGAGCGAGAGCTCTTTGGTCAGGAGTCCCTTCCGGACTTTGGTTTCAATGCCCAGCGTGAGTATCGTGACATCGCCGGTCTTCTTGGTGCTCACGTGATGCCAGGCATCACCGACAATCTCGCCGTGCGGTGGATGCTTTTCACCCGCGACCGCGTCGTTGTTTCCACCGAAAGGCACGCAGAAGAAATCCCCGCGCAAGGAGATCAGCACTGGGGCAGGCATGGCTGAAGGGGTTTCGTCCTGCCAAGGGCTGACGTAGTAGGGCTTCACAGGCTTTTCCGAATCGCGGTAAAACGTCACCGGCGCCATGTGCCCGCCGGTCCGCGTGATGGCCAGCTCGACTTCTTTGGTCGCGACCACGAAGCAGGGCTGAGCGTGAAAGGCGCGCAGCTCTGGCTCGCCAGCCGCATTGCCTGCTGTCGTTGCTCCGATGAGGGACAGATTCATGAGTAGGGTGAGGGGTAGGTAGGCCTTGGGGCGTGGGGTCATGGGGCTAAGGGGGCTCTAAATGGGCGGTCGATGCCAGTCGCTGCTTACTTGCTCTTCGGCGTTGGGGCTGCCGGTTTGAGGGGGATGAAGGTGCGGGTCTGGGGTGAGCCCGGCAGTGCGGTGACCTTGAGGCCTTTGACGAGATAACGGGCGCCGTTGAATCCGCCACCATTGAGATAGAATGGACCCATGGGGCGATTGAACGCTTCGTCGGAGGCTGAGATGGTCACGCCGTCGATCGTGAGGGTGAACTTCGCGCCGTCGTGGATGCAGACGACTTCATGCCAATCTTTTGTGAGATCTTTCAATTGTCCCGTGGTAAGAATCTCTCGCTTCAAATCCTTGAAGGCGGGCCGGATGAGCTCAAACTTACCGGTGTCGGGCAGGAAGGTGAAATCCATCGCATGGGCGCCCGAATCGGCCGGCCAGGAGACGAACAGGAAGTTCTCCTTCGGATCGAGGAACTTCATCTTCCACTCCGCCTTGATCTGGTCGAACGCCGTGAGAATCTTGATCGTGGCGGTATGCTTTTCGGTCGGTACCTGTTCGCCGAGCATCGCCCCGTCGGCGAACTTCCACGAGCCATGGAAGAAGGCCAAGCCTTGGGCGAGCGGCTCATGG
>DKND01000104.1:6131-6594 GCA_002470605.1 Opitutia bacterium UBA7397 | reverse complement strand
ACCTACTCCACCTCAATGGTGCCGGTTACGCCAAATGGGCCTCCGCCCTGCGGCCGCTCTTCGCGACGCTCGGTTACCTCGACACTCAAGCCGAGGCATTCAAGCCCGACCCAGGCTTCGTGAGCCTCTTCAACGGCAAGGACCTCACCGGCTGGGGCTACCGCATCACCCCGCCCCGCAAGGCACCGAAGGCACCCAAGCCCGACTCTCCCTTTATCGTCGAGATCAAGACCGAGGAGAAGTTCGACGGGCAGGCCACAAGCTCCGACGGACGTTACCGGGCCATCAACGGCCGCCTTGTCGTGACCACCCCGGCCGAAGGTCGCCGCATCCAGGCGCTATCGACGCAGCTGGAATTCCCCCAAGACTTCATCCTCAAACTCGAGTTCCGGGCCACGCCCAACGCCGACAGCGGCGTCTTTCTGCGCAAGCCTCAGTTACAGTGTCGCGATTACCTTCTCGC
>DKND01000104.1:5403-6072 GCA_002470605.1 Opitutia bacterium UBA7397 | reverse complement strand
GGACCCATCGGGCTCGAAGGCGATCGCGGCCAGATGGAATACCGCCACCTGCAGATGAAGACGCTCGCCCGCTGAGTCGGATTGCGACTCACTGCGGCGAATGATGAATTGGATCCACGAACACACCCTCCTCCCCGCTGACGGCTGGATTCTACTGCTCGCCCTCTTCGGGGCCCTTTGCATCGGGTTGTCAAAATCGGGCCTAGCCGGAACTGCTACCCTCAACGTCGTGTTGATGGCTAAGATCTTCGGCGCCAAACCCTCGGTGGGCATCGTGCTGCCGATGCTCATCGTCGCCGACTTCATGGGCTTCCTCATCAATCGCGGAGGCGGCAGTTGGCGGCAGATTATCCCCATGGTCCCCGCGGCGATTATCGGCGTTTTCGCCGGCTGGTTCCTACTCGACCAGGTCGACAACGGCACCGCACGCATTGTGATTGGCGTGCTGATCCTCGCCCTGCTCGCCTTCAACGTCGTGCTCAATCGCCGCCGCGAACAACTCCTCGCGCTCACCCGCCACCGTACCTTCACCTGGGGCATGGGATTCGTCTCAGGTGTATCCACCATGCTCGCCAACGCCGCCGGGCCGGTGATGACGGTCTACCTACTCGCCCAACGTCTGGAGAAGAAGGAACACCTCGGCGTCTTCTGCCGCTTCTTCCTTTTCAT
>DKND01000104.1:3364-5359 GCA_002470605.1 Opitutia bacterium UBA7397 | reverse complement strand
CATCAAACAGGACGCCTTCGAGTCCGTCCTGTCTTGGCTCACGGCCTTCGCCGCGGTCTGGCTCATTGTCGGCTGACCGCTTGACTCCGCGCGGCGCCGCGACGGAAATAAGGGCCTTATGAAGATCGCCCTTCTCTTCCTTACTGCCCTTGCTTTCGCACCTGTATCAGCCGCTCCGCGCAAGCTGGCCGTCGGCGCCAACCCGGAGAGCGTCACCCGCGGCTTCGATGGCGACCTCTTCGTCAGCCTCATGGGCCCAAGCCGCAAAGCCGGCGACGGCGACGGNNAAAATCGTCCGCGTCCACGGCGAGACCGTCACCGACTTCACCACGGGCCTCAACGACCCCAAGGGCACGGTCTTCGCCGGCGGCTTCATCATCACGGCCGACTTCGATACGGTCTGGAAGATTGACGCCAAGGGCAACAAGTCCGTCCTTGCCGGTCCGAAGGATTTCCCGACCGCCCCGACTTTCCTCAATGACGTCGAGGTCGAACCTTCTGGCCAGAGCATCCTGGTGACCGACATGGGCGCCGTGACGAAAATGCGCGACGCCAACAATAAGCTCTGGCCGATCGATAGCCCTGAACACAAAGCCATCCCAGTCATCGCCCGCCTCTTCCGCATCACCCTCGACGGCAAGGTCACTGAAGTCATCGCCCCGAACGCCCGCATGCTGAACCCTAACGGCGTCGATGTATTGAAAGACGGTCGTATCCGCCTCGCCGAGTTCTTCACCGGAGACGTCCTGGAATATAAGGACGGCATCTTCACGACCATCGCCAAGGGNNACCCGCTATGACGCCGACGGCTCCCATCCGGCCCTCCTTTCCGAAGGCCTCGAGCTCCAGGCCGCCGCCGACATCTACGTCGACGAAGCCCACGACCAGCTGATCATCCCCGACAGCAAGGCCGGCCAGCTCGTCTTCATCGGTCTGTAAGGGAACTAGAACAGAGCTGGCGTGCTGAAGTTGGCCTGAGGACTGCCCTCCTCCGCTTACGGACCTCGGAACCCTTGGCTCCGAGGGCTGTCCTCTTTATACACCTTTGCACGTTTGCACCGAATCTTTCCACCACCCCATGAAACTCCTGCGCTTCCTCCTGCTCACCTTCGCCCTTCCCGCCTTCGCCCAAGATGGCTTCAAACCACTCTTCAACGGCAAAGACCTCTCAGGCTGGGATGGCGAACCGGGCCTCTGGAAAGTCGAAGACGGCGTCCTCGTCGGCACGAGCGAAGTCGGCAAGCCCAAGACGAATTCGTTCCTGATTTGGAATGGCAAGGCGAAGGACTTCGAGGTCCGCGCCACGGTCAAGGTCGTCGGCGACAACAACTCGGGCGTGCAATACCGCAGCCGCCGTCTACCCGAGGTCACTCCCTGGACAATCCTCGGCTACCAATGCGATATCCATCCGACCGAGGTCCATACGGGCATGACTTACGAAGAACGCGGTCGCGGCATCTTCGGCTATAACGGCGTCGACGTGGTGATGGACCCGACCGGCCAGCGCTGGCAGGTCGGCGAACGTCCGCGCGTGCAGGCTGACATCTCCCAGTACAACGAGTTCACGGTGATCGCCCGCGGCAATCGCCTCGAACACAAGGTCAACGGCCAGACGACCTCGGTCTTCATCGACCATGACGAAAAGGGCCGTGCCCTCGAAGGCCTGATCGCCATCCAACTTCATGCCGGCAACCCGCATAAGACTTACGTGAAACAGGTCCTACTCAAGGTCCTCGAAGATGGCCCCATCCTCCCCTTCGATCAGGCCGCCCTCCCCGCCGGCGCCAAGAAAATCGATAAGCCCAAGGTCGTCAGTGCCCAAGGCAAGACGCCCACGCCGAAGAAGAAGTAAGTTTAGTCATTATTGGCTGGAATTGAGGCCAGGCCACTGACTCGCGAATAACGGGGTCAGGCCCTATTGTCGGGGTCTGACCCCATTATTCGCCTTTGCTCTTTCGACGTTTCACACCGTATCCTTACCACACCCCCATGCGC
>DKND01000104.1:2654-3289 GCA_002470605.1 Opitutia bacterium UBA7397 | reverse complement strand
TGCTACGGCGGCGATATCGCCACCCCGAACCTCGACGCTTTGGCGAACACCGGAATTCGCTTCACGCAGTTTTACAATACCGCCCGCTGCTGGCCCTCCCGCGGTGCTTTGCTGACCGGTTATTACGCCCAACAAATCCACCGCGACGCCTTACCCAAGCTGGGTGGTGGCGGAAGTGGCATCCGTCAATCGTGGGCGCGCCTGCTCCCCGACTACCTTAAGCCCGCCGGCTATCGTAGCTACCATAGCGGCAAATGGCACATCGACGGCAAGGTCCTCGACGCCGGCTTTGATCGCTCGCTCGATGTTGCGAACCAAGGAGATTATTTCACCGCCAAGGGCAACCTGATCGACGATGTCCCATTAAAGGTTCCTGCAAACGAGAAAGGCTATTACACGACCATCGCCACGGCCGACCATGCTATCGAGTGCTTAAAAGATCACGCCGCCCACTATCAAGATAAGCCTTTCTTCCACTATGTGGCTTTCATCTCGCCCCACTTCCCCTTGCAAGCCCTCCCGCAAGACATCGCCAAGTATCGTGATAACTACCTGACGGGCTGGGATGCGATGCGGGCCGCCCGCTTCAAACGTCAGACGGAAATGGGCATCACAAACACGACCCTTTCCGCGCT
>DKND01000104.1:2424-2551 GCA_002470605.1 Opitutia bacterium UBA7397 | reverse complement strand
TCGGCCGCATCATCGCCCAACTCAAAGCGATGGGCGCCTACGAGAACACGTTGATTCTTTTTGCCTCCGACAACGGCGCCAGCGCCGAAATCATGGTCCGTAACGGCGGCCACGACCCTCAGGCTGA
>DKND01000104.1:499-2382 GCA_002470605.1 Opitutia bacterium UBA7397 | reverse complement strand
CAGAACGAATTACGCCATACGCCCGCCCACGTGGTGGACATCGTTCCGACAATCATCGAGCTAGCCGGCCTAAAAAAGCCGACCGACTGGAAAGGCGTCCCCATGCCCGAAGCTCCCGGCAAAAGCCTCGTGGCGGCACTTAAGACCGACATCACAATCGCCCGTGACAGCCTCTGGTGGCTGCACGAAGACAACAAGGCGATCCGCATCGGAGATTACAAATTAGTCGCGGCCAAAAACGACCCCTGGGAACTCTACGATCTTCGGACGGATCGCGCCGAACAGCACAACCTCGCCAGCCAGATGCCGGACAAGGTGAAAGAACTTACCCAGTCCTGGGAAAAGCAGTTAGCCGCTTACTCCGAACTCGCGCAGAAAACCCTGTCCGAGCAGACCAAAGGCAAAGCGGGCAAAGGCAAAAAGGGTAAAGGCAAAGATGTTGACCAAGAATAATCTGATTTCATGAAAACCTTGCGCGTCCTCGCACTTCTTCTGCTCGCCCCCTGGGCAGCCTTCGCCGCGACCTCGGCGAAACCTAACATCGTCCTGATTTTTATCGATGACATGGGTTATGCGGACATCGGACCCTTCGGCAACAAGACCCTCCACACCCCGCACCTCGATAAACTGGCCTCCGAGGGTATGAAGTTCACGAGCTTTTATGCCACGCCCGTCTGCTCGATGTCGCGGGCCTGCCTGATGACCGGTTGCTACAACGCACGCGTTTCGATTCCCGGCGTCCTCTTCCCCCAACACACCATCGGTCTTAATCTCAACGAAGTGACTTTGCCTGAGATCCTTAAACCATCTGGCTACGCGACAATGATGATTGGTAAATGGCACCTCGGCCATTACCCGGAATTCCTCCCCACCCGCCAAGGCTTCGATCATTACTTCGGTCTGCCTTACAGTAATGACATGAAAGCCAGCCACAAAGGCTACCCGCCCCTCCCGCTATATCGTGATGAAAAAATCATCGAAACCGAACCCGACCAATCCTTGCTGACCAAGCGCTACACGGAAGAGGCGGTCAAATTCATCCGCGATAATAAAACCCAGCCTTTCTTCCTCTATCTGCCGCACACAATGATCCATAATCCGGTGGCAGCCTCCGAGGCCTTCGCCGGCAAGAGCAACGACGGATTACTGGGCGACGCGGTCGAAGAAATCGATTGGTCCGTCGGCCAGATCATGGCGACACTTAAGGAACTCCACCTCGATGAAAATACTTTGGTAATCTTTACCTCCGACAACGGCCCCGCCGGTCGCGACGCCCCGCCCTTCCGTGGCAACAAAGGCACGAATCTCGAAGGGGGAGTCCGCGAGCCCTGCATCATGCGCTGGACGGGCAAAATCCCGGCGGGTACGACGTGTAACCAGATCGCCGGTAATATCGATATGCTACCTACTTTCGCGGCGCTCACGGGCGGTACGACTCCGAGCGACCGCGTCATCGATGGCCGCGACATCTCCTCATTGATGTTAACCGCGAACGCCCCTGCGGTCCGTGATACGCATCTTTATTTCAAGGGTTTCGACCTCGAAGCGATTCGTATCGGGCAATGGAAACTGCACCTGAAGTCTTCCATAGAAGCGCACAAAGCGCTCCAAACTAAGAATAAAAAAACCGCCGCCAACGGGCCAGCTCTCTATGACGTCGTCAGCGATCTCTCCGAATCGCATAACGTCGCCGCTGAACACCCCGACATCGTCGCCCGGCTCCAAAACGAGGCCGCCACGCGTTTTGCCGAACTCGAAGCACATAAACGTCCGGCTGGCCAACACGAAGGCCCAGCGACGAGCGCTCCGCTAAATCAAAATAAAAAGTCCGCCAACGACCTCTCGAAGCTCAAACTCGGCGACCATCTCGCCAAAGCCGCCGC
>DKND01000104.1:0-461 GCA_002470605.1 Opitutia bacterium UBA7397 | reverse complement strand
ATCGTCTTGGCTCACGGGGGTCTCAATGTCGGCTATGCCTTGCACCTCAAATCCGGCCATGTCGTCTTTAGCGTCCGCCACGCGATCGACAAGAACACTGACCTTACTTCTGTCGATCCACTCCCCGCGACGCCGACCCGCATCGTCGCATCCTTTAACCAATTAAACGGGACGATGAGCCTGCAAGTCGGAGACCAGAAAGCCGTCACCACCAAATCTCCTGGGACACTCAAGCAACCGGCGGAAGATTTCTGCCTCGGCTATGACAGCCTTAAGCCGGCCGCCAATTATTCCGTACCTAACCCCTACCAGGGAAAGATCACGGAATTGAACGTGACGGTCGACTGAGTCATGTCATCCGGCAAGTGTCCATTTGGCTTCGGGTCACGCGACCCCTTTAAAGAAAAGCGCACGGCCGCCGCCGCGACCGATATCACCATCAACGGTGAAAAGATTCGCAT
>DKND01000127.1 GCA_002470605.1 Opitutia bacterium UBA7397 | reverse complement strand
ATCGCGCCGCCGGTGAGGAGTCCCGGAGTTTGGTCGGGCTTGTCATCTTCGGCGACGAATTGGTCGAAGCCAGGTCCGGACGTGTCGAGCTCGCCTTCGAACATGCCTTGAAGTTGGCGCATCCGGGTCGGGTGGCGCATCTTACGAAGTGCTTTGGCTTCGATCTGACGAATACGTTCGCGGGTGACTTTAAAGTGACGGCCGACTTCTTCGAGCGTGCGTTGGACGCCGTCGAGCAAGCCGAAGCGCAGGATGAGTACTTCCTTTTCACGTTCGGCCAGGGAGCGGAGGACGAAATCGATCTTCTCACGTAGCAAGCGGGTCGAGGCCGTATCGCTTGGATTTTCAGCTGACTTGTCTTCGATGAAGTCGCCCAGCGAAGTGTCTTCGCCGTCGCCGACCGGAGATTGGAGCGAGATAGGCTGTTGCGCCATCTTCATGATCTGTTGGACGCGATCGATGGCCATGTTCATCTCGTTGGCTACTTCTTCGGCGGTGGGCTCGTGACCGAGCTCCTGGGTGAGTTGCTTCTGGACTTGCATGACTTTGTTCAGCGTTTCGATCATGTGCACCGGGATACGAATCGTCCGGGCTTGGTCGGCGATGGAGCGCGTAATCGCCTGACGGATCCACCAGGTGGCGTAGGTTGAGAATTTGTAACCGCGGCGGTATTCGAATTTCTCGACGGCCTTCACTAGGCCCATGTTACCTTCTTGGATCAGGTCCGTGAAAAGCAGGCCGCGGTTCTGGTATTTCTTGGCGATGGAAATCACCAGACGAAGATTATGTTCGACCATTTCGGTCTTAGCCCGTTGCGCTTCGTCAAGGTGCTTGCGCACATTGCGAGACATCAGGATCAATTCAGCCGGCGTGAGGCGCCAGCGAAGTTCGATCTCGCGGGAGCGAGAGGCTGAAATCTCGGGCTTGCGAGCAAGCTTGGCTCGGACCGGACCGCGGGCGACGATGGTTGGTTCAATGAGATTACGGGAATCTTCGATGTCTCCCTTGATGTCCGGGAGTTCCAACCATTCTTCGAAAAGCTTCATCTTGAAGCAGAACTTACGCAGAATGTCCTTACAGCCTTCTTTGCCGGCGAGTTCGAGCTTGCGATAAGCATCGCGCAGCTTGGGGCGCTTGGCTTCGTCGGTTTCGTTGAGGTATTTCTGCCAACCCTTATCGAGCCGATCACGGAGCTTGGAGCATTCCTCGGTCGCCTTGGGGAGCATCTTGTAATACGCGTCACGGGATTCGACCTTCTTATCGATGACGACTTTATCGAAGCGTTCTTCTTTGCGCAGCACCTTAAGCGCCAGGTCAAGTTGGTAGGGAAGCGTGAGCCAGATGGAGAAAAGGAATTCCTGGGCACGTAGTTCGGCGTCTTCGATGCGCTTGGAGATCTCGACCTCTTGTTCCCGGGTGAGCAGGGGCTTGTGGCCCATTTGCTTCAGGTAGACGTTGAATGGGTCATACGGCGCATCTGCCGGTACGGTGCGGGCGGCTTCTTCTTCGGAGTCTTCGACTTTTTTGCGGTAAGTTTCAACTTCGTCTTCGTCGAGCAATTTGATGTCGAGGTTGTCGAGAATGTTCATGATATTCTCGATCAATTCTGGGTCGGTGGCGCTGTCAGGAATGATTTCGTTGATGTTCTGAACGGTTACGTACCCGTTTTTCTTCGACAGCACGACGAGCTGCTGGACTTTCTCGTTGATGTCGCGACTGACGGTCGGGTTGTTCGTCGGCTTCAAGGCTGGAGCCGCTTTGGTGGCGGGCTTGATCGGTACGTTGTTGACCACGGTCTTGGGGGCGACGGGTTTAGCGATAGGGATGACCTTATTCGTGGAGGCTTTGATGGGGATGGCCTTGGCGGAGGTGGGCTTCGTTGCCGGTATTACTTTAGTCGCAACGGGAGACTTAAGCGGCGCTTTAACTCCGGCTTTGACGATTGCAGCCTTGACGGGCGCATGCTTCGCCGGGGCAGCCTTGGCGGGTGCGGCCTTAGCGACGGCCTTCACGGGTGCCTTGGTGGCACCAGTTTTGGCTGGGGCTGCTTTTGCAGGCTTGCCTGCGGTTTTTTTAGAAGATTTCTCGGACATAATAGTTGGGGTTTAGAGGGATGGACTGAGCGATGGGGATTGAAAATGAGATTTACGAAGCGCGATTTTTTCGGCCTGTAAACGATTGAGGCTGGCGACATCGCCAGGTGCGGTGGCGGCGATGCGTGCGTCAAGGCTACGGACAATGGCTTGAAGGTTGCGGGCGTGAAAGGCCTTCAGGATCAGATTGATGCGCGGGTAGAGGTCTTTGTCTTCATCCTTGCCGGCAAAGGTTTGGGCAGAAAGTCGAGCGGCCTCGGTACGCAGGTCGTCATCCAGCCCGTTGATCGCTTCCCGGATGCCGGTGAAATGCCCATGCGCGGCCTCATTGAGCAGGGCCATCAGCAATATCCCCCCGCGGCCAGCTTGATCGATCCATTCGAGTGGGAGGGTCTGAGCCACTGGAACAAAGAATGAATCATGCCTGAGTAGGAAGAGTATCAGATCCTCCTCGGTGGTTGTCAAGCCCCCCCCCTTGACAACCAAGGGTTCGGTCGGGATTTCGGTCCGGCTGAGCTGCGCGGCTGGGCGATTCGCCGCTGAATGAGCCCGATGCCTTTCGTAGGCCATATGCATTTCGCGGATGCCGATACCGGCATGGCGGGCGGCCTCATTGAGGGCTTCGCGGACGATTTCTTCTGCTCCGGCTTGTTCAACGATCGGGAAAATAGCTTCGAGTAGGGTCAGTCTTCGGGCGAGGGGGAGGCTGGCTGAGCCTTCAGGGACGAGCGACTGGACGCAGAACTGCATCGCGCTTCGGGCGCCGGTGGTCAGTTCTTTCCACTTCGTCGCATCGTTGGTGGAAAAATATTCATCCGGATCTTTGCCGCCGGGCAGCGAAAGGAAACGGATATCCAGGCCTTCTTTTAAACCAATCGGTAAAAGTCGTAAGGCGGCCTTCTGTCCGGCGGCATCAGAATCGAGGAAGACGAGGAGCTGAGGAGAAAAGCGACGGAGTTGTTGGAGGTGCTCTTCGGTGACGGCGGTGCCTTGGGCGGCGATCGCACCCGGAATCCCCGCGGTGTGGCAGCGGATGGCGTCTAGTTGGCCTTCGACCAGCACGAAAGGTTCGCCGTCTTTCCGGGTGGTGCGAGCACGGTCGATATTGAAGACGGTCCGTGATTTCTTAAAAAGTTCGGTTTCGGGCGAGTTGACATATTTGGCTTCCCGCGACGGGTCATCTTGGGGCGTGATATCAAGGGTGCGGGCGGTAAAGGCAATGACCCGGCCTTGAATATCGCGGATAGGTATGATCAATCGGCCACGGAAACGGCAACGCCAGCGCAGCGGGTCGGGCATACGATCGGTGCCGAAGAATAGCCCCGTTTGAGCCAGCGCCTCTTTGGTGTAACCTTTTTTGATCAAACCCGGGATGAGCTTGGAATCGTCGACCGGGGCGAACCCGATGCCGAAGTCTTCGGCGACTTGCAGGTCGAACTTCCGTTTCGACGTCCAATAATCGCGAATCCACTCGCCGTGGAGGGGGTCTTCCAGGAAGCAGCGATGCCAATAATCTGCGACTAGTTCGTGGATTTCTAGGAGTTGTCCGCGGAAGGAACGCTCGGTTTTCCCGTCGGCGTTGTTTTCGTAATCCAACTTGAAGCCGAAGCGAGTGGCCACGCGTTCGACGGATTCCGGGAAGTCCAGACCTTCGCGCGCCATCACGAGCTTGAAGGAGTCGCCGCCCTGTTGCGTGCTGAAGCAGTACCAGAGTCCGGTTTCAGGGTTAACTTTAAAGGACGGACTTTTTTCGGACTTGAAGGGGCTGAGGCCCCACCAGTCCCGTCCCCGCTGTTTCATCTGCGTGTAATCACCGGCAAGGGCGACGATATCCGCCCGTTGGCGAAGTTCATCGATCGATCTGCGGGTAATGAGGGCCACGGGTGTCAAGGGGTGTCTGTCAAGTGGGGCGGGGCAATCGAAAATCGTTCCCAATCGAACATAAGCGATTGTTCCTAGGGTTTACCTCTAACCCGCCCCAGCACAAGGGTGGGGGTTGTCAAGGGGGTCGGCTGGGGTCTAGCACTCGTCGCAGAGTTTATGCCGGATTTGCTTAGCCTTAGCCCGCAATTCGGCAGCCTCCTTGGTCCGTCCGGAGTTTTCGGCGACGTCGGCTAAGTTCTCCAGGACGGCGACGACTTCGCGCTTTTCCAACCCATAAAGTTTTTGCACGCCGACGAGTTGGCGTTGGAAAAGTTTTTCGGCGCTGGGGTAATGCCGTAGCTTTAATTCAAGACCTCCTAGGATGCTAAGGGTCGACAGGACATCGGGATGATCATTGCCGAGGAGCTGTTCTTCCGTCGCCAAGACTTTGTGGTAAAGGTCCGCCGCTTCTTGGTAGCGCCCCTGGCGGTAGCCCAGACCGGCTAATTGCGTTTGTAGGTTAATAATCGCGGCCGTGGCTGGCCGTGGGATCCGTTGAAGAAGTTGCAGGGCTTGCTGATAATAAATTTCTGCCTCTTTGATTTCGCCTGCGCTGGAGTGCAGCGAGGCTAATTCACGGAGTAAGTCAGCTTTACTCGTAAGATCATCATCGTTTTTTTCGGATTGCTCCGCGATGGCTTGCTGGAGAAGTCGTTTGGCTTCGTCTGGCTGATTTTGGGCCCGGAAAACGGCGGCGCTCCGGCGGAGGAGTTCCGGAGTGGTGGGGTTCTGCTGTACGGTTCCGCATCCCGCGATGAGGAGGGAAAGTGTCACCCCTATGGCCTTATCAGCGCGCATCAATCTCCGAGAAAAATGGCGTCATCGCATTGCACTTTGGCAAAGGGTGCCGGATTTTTCGCATCGATTTCAATCGTGATAAAGTGATTACCGGGTGGGATGGAGTGGGCGTAGGCACCGTCTTTCAATTCGACGGACATGCCATCCAGCCATACAGATTTTACCCCGCTGACGATGAGCGGCTTGGTGGTGATTTCTGCCAAGGTGAATCGTGCGACGGCATAGGCGCGGTCGGCTGGTAGGAAGTCCTTGAGCAACTGGCCGTTCACGAGCGTGTAGACGGGCAGCTCGCTCTTCGCGTAGGCGGGCTTAGGGTCGAGTGCCTCGTCGCGGGATACGTAGAATTTCCAAAGACGAGCGACATTGGCCTTGCTGGCATCGAAGGGGCCAGGCTTCCCGATCTCACCTAAGAACGCCAATAGGTTGCGCTTGGGGACGCCTGCAAGACCGTCAATCAAGCCCGCAGGCATGATACTGCCGATGTTTTCACGTTTACTGATATTGGCTTTGATCAAAGGCAATTCGACGCCCGGACCTGGGCGAATGAAAAGTTCAGTTGCGGTTTCACGCCCAGGTATGCCGGTCATGGTGGTGCCGTCATTCATTGAGAAAGCAAAAGCGTGATAGCCTTCTTTAACTTTGGCGGCCGGGTTGAGCACGCTTTCGATGATGTAGTCCAGAGGTGCGCTGGCACCTAGACTACTGAGGTCAGGTCCAAGGCGTCCGCCGGCTCCGCCGATGGCGTGGCAGAGGGTGCAGCCACCTTTACGATAGAAGACTTCGCCTTCGGCTGGGTCGGCACCTTTTTTGATATGGTCGATGAGGGCGTTGATCTCGGAGGTATAGTCACGCGGGGCCTGGACGGCTCCGGCGAGCGGTTCGATGGCGGCGATGAGGGCTTGTCCGCCTCGGCCTATGCCGCGGGCGGCTTGAAGAGCGCCCGCATAGGCTTCAGCTGAAAGCTTCTTCGGGAAGTTCTTGCTCAAGCGTTGGGAGAAGGCGGCGACCTGGAAAAGCTCGCGCCAAACCTGGGTGATAACAGGCTTGTTTTTGATTTGAGCGATGACCGAGGGTAGGGCTTTGAGGGCTTCATTCGGGGCGTGGGCGGCGAGCACCACGAGAGAGCTACGACGGACCACCGAAGGTTGCTTTTCATCAACGAGCTTAAGCAGGGCGTCGACGGTAGCTTTTTGGCCGATTGCCCGGAGAGCCGCAAAGGCTGCTTCACGAAGCGGGGCGTCATTCTCTCTTCCGGCGAATTCGGCGAGCTGGGGGATGAATTGGACCATTTTCCATTGTCCGATGATCTGAACCGCCAAGACCTTTAGTTCTTTGTTGGTTTTATCTGATAAGAAATGTCCGATGGCGCCGAGGTCGCCGTCCGGACGCGTATTGCGATTACGAGCGGCCTCCAGAAGCGCCGTAGCGATGCGATTTTGGGTCGAAGGTTTCAGGCCGATGTCGACGACCAACGACTGATAGATCGTGTTCAATTCGGTCGGGGTTCCGGCTTTGCCGATGAGTTCAATCCATGGGCCTTTGCCTTCGGCGTCGATTTCTCGACCGCTAAACAGCCTCTGGATATAGGGCGTGGCGATATTGGGATCGATGGACTTCACGATCATATCAAGCTGTGTTTCCTTGCCTTCGGTCTTGCTTGGATTTGCAGCCAGATCTTCGAGCCATGGGTGGGCAAGTTCATTGACGCTTAACCAAGCGGCGAAGTCTAAAAAGGTATCGGAGTTGTCCTTCGGTAGATGGGTTAACACTAGTTCAGCGCTTTCCTTGTTACGCAGATGCGCCATGGCACGGTAGGCCTCGATCTGAACGCGGGGATTCGGGTTGGTTAGTAAGGTTGAAATCAACGGAAGGTGAGGGGCGCTTTGAAGGCCGAGGGACTTGCTTAATTCCCGAAGGCCAACCTGCAGGCTAATGGGGTCGGTGCTTTGCAGGAGTTTGACCAAGTGGGCGGTGTCGACGGTACGACCGCTGAGCAACCATGCTTCATGGCGGCGGGTGACTTCATTGTTGCTCCAGCTGCTGAGCGCTTTCTGTAATTCGGCAACGGGGACTTTGGCTAATTCACAACGGGCTTGTTCGAAATCCCATCGACTGGGGGAGAGTAGTTTGGCGAGAAGTTCGGGGATCGATTTTCCGGGAAAAGGTTCCCACTTCAGGAGTTTGCTTCCCTTAGGAGCGATGCGCCAGATTCGACCATGTTGCTTATCACGACGTGGGTCGCGGAAGTCCACTTCACCGTGATTGATGATAGGGTTAGTCCAGTCGGCGACATACAAGCCACCGTCGGGGCCCATCTTTAAAGTGATCGGACGGAACGAGACGTCGCTGGTGCGTACGACATCTGGAAGTTCCTTGGTGACGTAGCCGGACGCAGGTTTGGCATCGGTTGAGAAATCCGTAAAACCGAAACGGACGATGCGGTGGGCACGGAAGTCGCAGGTGATGGCATTACCTTGCCACTCCGAGCCGAAGACGGGGCTTTGAATGAGTTCGAGTCCGCTAAACTTTGGATAAGATCCAGGGCTGATGCTGCCTACGAGTCGTCGGGCGCCTTCGGAAGGAGGGAAGGTTGCGCCAGGGAAAGCCCAATGCACGCCCGTGTTGTCGGCCCCGGAGGTCAGGAAGGTTTGGCCATTAAGATCTTCTTGTTGACCCCAGGCATTTACGAGTCCTTTCGAAAACACTTCCAGGCGTTCGGTGTTAGGGTCGTAAGCGAAGGCTACCCCGGAATTCGCACGTACGAGCCCCCAAGGGGTTTCGAGGTGGGAATGGATGTAGATGGTCTGATGGAAATAGAGTCGTCCATCGATGCCCCAATGCAGCGAGTGGACGATGTGGTGCGTATCTTCGGTGCCGAAGCCGCTGAGCAAGATGCGACGATGACTAAGAATACCGTCGGCATTAGGTTGAGTGAGGTGGAGCAGTTCGGTGCTGGCGCCGACGTAGCAACCGCCAAGGTTGTCCGGGGCGACGCCCGAGGGTATGAGCAGCTTGTCCGCAATGATGCGTGAAGACTCCGCGACGCCGTCATGATTGGTATCTTCCAGGAGGATGATCTTGTCGTTGCCCGTGGAGGGACCAAATTTTGCGGCATCGCCGGACATCTGGGCCGCAAGGTCTTCGGGGTTAACCTGCGGGTAGGTATTGGAGGTGGCGACCCAAAGACGGCCAGAAGTATCCCAGTTCATGTGCACGGGTTTTTCCAGTAAGGGGTTTTCCGCGAAGAGGGTCATTTCCAGTCCATCGGCTAACTGAAAGTCTGGGCGAGGAAGGGGAGGAAGTACCGCGAGTTTGTTATGAGATTTAGGCTCGGGCGCAAGGGTGCTCGGTTTGCCGGCGGCGATGCCCTGGACGTCCGCTTCTGCACTATCGATCAATGGGTCGAACTTAGGGATTTCGACGGCATTCTGTCCCTGTTCGCGTTTCCGGAAACCGAAGATATAGGTATAATTAGCAGGGCGGCTGCGGTGGAAAAAGAGCGAGTTTTTTCGTAGAATTGCATCGATGAGTTTCTGTTTTGATTCCGAGACATCATCCCAACTCTTAGCATCGACTTTCCAGCCAAGCTGGGCGGCGATGCCTTCGCTTAAGGCACGATAGCCTTGGTCGGTCAGGTGAATGCCGTTGTCGGTTCCTTGCGTCAGAGCGATGCCAGCGGATTGCTGCCATTCGGCCTTGATGAAAGGCAGATTCTTTTCGCCTGCAAGTTCTTGAAGGACCTTGGTGAAGGTCGCCATGATCGCATTATGCTCCTCCGGATTGGGGAGTCCAGGTCGGCTACCACGAAGGTCTTCGTGTTGAATCGGACTTAAGAGTACGAAGCGGACTTTACCTCCGGGACTGGCCTTGGTAATAAGCTCCATCAGTTGGAGGAGGTCACGTTTGAACTTTTCCGGGCTATGATCCGAGCCGTAACGTGCGGGGTCCGGATTTAAGGCCGGATCATTGTGCGCATACGTCATGGCTTCGAGACTTGCGGCCATGCCGTAGCC
>DKND01000076.1:10634-17751 GCA_002470605.1 Opitutia bacterium UBA7397 | reverse complement strand
GGGGATGTCGCAGTAGAGCGCGCGATCAACCGCGAGCAGGGCTCGGGCCGGGAGATCGTCGAGCCAGAGTTGTTGCGCGTAAGTGAGGCAAAGTAGATAAAGTTCCGGCCCTTGATCTGCGCGCAATTCTGCGAGATCTCGCCAGGAGAGTTCACGCCCACAGGAGGGCAGGAAAGGGCAGGGCGAGGGCGTCACTTCGTCGGCTCAAGGTTTGGCGTACGGGTTAGTCTTCTTCTCCCGCCCGACCGTAGTTTGTCCGCCATGTCCGGGAAGGAGAACGGTGTCATCGGGGAGGGTGTAGATACGCTGACGGATGGCTTCCAATAATTGGTTCCAGTTGCCGTTCGGCAGGTCAGTCCTTCCGACAGATCCGGCAAAGATCGCATCGCCCGTAAAGGCCACCTTTTCTTGGGCGGCATAGAAAAGAATGCTACCAGGGCAATGGCCGGGTACGTGACGGATTTCGAAATTGAAACCGCAGGCCTCGAGCGTGTCACCTTCTGTAACCCAGCGGTCGACCTTGACCGAATGAAAATCGTCGTCCGTGAGCCAGGGAATCATGGATTGGTAGCGGTCCTTGTAGGCTTCGATGTTCTCGATGAGTTGTTGGTCGTCGCGGTGAGCGATGACTTGCGCGCCGGCGGCGGCGAAAAGATGGGCTTCGCACATGTGATCCCAGTGCCCATGGGTAATGAGTAGATGGGTCAACTTCAGGCCACGTGTCTTGATTTCACCCAAAAGGGCGGCACCGGCCCCCTTGGGGGCGTCGACGACGCAGCAATTCTTGCCGTCGTCGGCGACGACCAAGTAGGCGTTGGTTTCGAACGGCCCCAGTGGGGCGGCGCTGATATTCATAAGATTAGACCTAGGGGCCGAAGGCGCGTTGCAGGGCGACTTGGACGGCTTCCGGCGGGCGGATCGCTTTGAAGTCTTCGCGCGTCACGAAAGCGTGGACGGTAAAGCCCTCGACGAGCAGTTCGTGGTCGCGTTCCACTTTATAAGTTAGGCGTAAGCGGGCTTTGGGTTTTTCGGCCAAGGTGACGGTGATGCTGACGCGATCGTCGAAATGCGAAGGCTGGTGGTAGGTTAAGCCGGTTTCCAGAACAGGTAGAAAGTAGCCGGCTTTTTCAAGTTCGCGATAAGGGCAACCCAGTTGGTCGAGTAGCGCGACGCGGGCCATTTCAAACCAAGGGAGGTAATTGCCATGATAAGTGACGCCCATGCCGTCGGTTTCGGCAAAGCGGACGCGGGTTTCGACGGTAGCCTGAATCATGGCCGTGAATTTGACGAGCTTCGGGGAGTTTCCAACGCCAAAGGCATGACTTTGCCGGCGCTCAGGTTTGTTGTCCTTGCCGAAGGGCGGAGAGGAGCGAAGATGCCCGCATGGGACAGCGTGAACGTTTTATCCTCTTTCTGGTCGGAGCTCTGCTCGGCGTGGGCATTCTTTGGGGCCTTAATAACAAAGGTAATCCGGCCAAGGAGCAGCACCGGCGGGTACGCGAGTCGCTTAACTTGCCTGGGATGATGTACGACTATGCCGTGACCCAGAAGGGGTTCTATGGTCATTACGTGAAGTACGAGAACGTGACGCGACAACCCGATGGCTCGCAGCTCCGGTCCGTTGTGACCGGAGGTCGTCGTCGCTACGCTCCGGATGGACGAGAATTACCTGAAGAATACCTTTGGATTACAGAGACCTACGCCGCCGGAACGCCGTTAGCCGAAGCGGGTCCGGTCATTGCTTATGATTTCGTCTATGCCGATCGCATCGCGCTTCGGCTCAAGCCCGGGCATCAGGCGGCGGAAATCGTGCTTCCTGCCGGCGATGTCGCCGTATTGGTGGCGGGGAAGACCGATCAGGCCGTGCTTAATTTGACGAAATGGCAACACCTTCCCACAGATGCGCCATGGGGAAAGTTGCCGGAGCTTGTCCGCGGATTAAACCAGCATGCTGCCGTCGCTTCGGCCGAACTCATACGAATCGATTGGAAGGCCGAGGCCGATTTGATCAAAGCTAACAGCAAGCAATGATATGAGCGACCTGCAACGAGAAGGCACGCGTACGACCCTCTGGAGTTTCGGGGTGAATCTATTGCTGGCCGTTTCCAAGCTTACGGTCGGCTTCTTGGCGTCCTCGCAGGCTCTGCTAGCTGATGGCATTCACTCGTTGGTCGATATCGCCAGCGATATCGCGGCATTCATCGGCCTGCGCTTCGCACACTTACCTAAGGATGACGATCATCCTTACGGCCACCATCGCTTCTCGACCCTCGCGACATTCTTTATTTCTGGGATGGTCATTATTTTCTGTGTCGGCCTGGCTTGGACTTCCCTGCACGGGCTGATGCATGAAGAAAAAACCCAGCCTCCAGGCCTAGCGGCCGCCTGGGTCGCTGGTATCGCGCTGCTTTTAAAGGAAGGATTTTACCGCTATGCCCGGCGGCAGGCGGAGCGTCTCGGGTCGCGGTTGCTCATGGCGAGCGCGACCGATCATCGGGCAGACGCCGTAGCTTCATTGCTCGCGCTGATCGCCGTGCTGATCGCCAACGTTTACCCCGCGTGGGTCGCGGTGGATAAAGTCGTCGGCTTGGTGCTCGCAGGTTGGTTGGGTTCGGAAGGTATCCGGCTTTTCAAGGCGGCCTGCGAGGATCTAATCGATACCGCTCCTGCGGCGACGGTGCTGAAGGATTTGAGCGAACATATTTTAGAAGTCCCTGGCGCTAAAGGATTCCATGCTTTCCGGGCCCGTCGTTTAGGCGACCGTTTCGAAGTCGATTTTCATCTGCAAGTCGCGGAGACAGCAACGGTCGCCGAGGGTCATGCGATTGCCGGCCAGATTAAATCGAACATCTTAAGGCTGCACCCTGAGGTCGTGGCCGTCTTAGTCCATGTCGAGCCTGATGCCCCCGAACACCGGAAGCAGGACGGGCATCATGGACGCATTGATTGACCAAGTGCCGATTTACAAAGCCCCAACGTAAACTACAGCTAAATCACCCCTTTATGATGCGATTCCCTCGAGCAGCTTTTCTAATTTTATTTTTGGTGCTGAGTTCTTTGCGGGCCGCTCCGGTGTCTCCGCCTAACGTTGTCTTCATCTTTGCCGACGACCAGAGGGCTGATACCATCTCGGCCTTAGGGAATCCCGTCATCAAGACGCCGAACTTGGATCGACTGGTCAAGCGCGGCGTTTCTTTCGCCCACGCCTATATGCAGGGCGGCAACGGAGGGGCAACGTGCGTGCCCTCGCGCGCCATGTTGCTTTCGGGCCGTTCGTTGGCCCAGATCGACGAAAAGCTTTTGAAGCATGAAACTTGGCCGCATGCTTTTGGCGCAGCTGGCTATGTAACCTTCGCCGCCGGCAAGTGGCATAATGGTCCGCCCTCCTTGCCGAAGTCCTTCCAGCAGGCCAAGGCGCTCTTCGTGGGTGGTATGGCCAATCCTATGAAAGCCCCGACTAGCGACATGTTGCCGACGGGTAAGCTGACTCCGGCTAAGATCTCTCCGAAGCATCTTTGCGAAGAGGCGACGGACCAGACCCTGGCGTTCTTGAAGTCTCAGGACGGTTCGAAGCCGTTCTTCTCCTACCTTGCCTTTGATGGTCCGCATGACCCGCATATCGTTCCCGACGGCTTCCCAGTAACTTACGACATCGCTTCGATTCCGCTGCCGCCTAACTTCCTGCCACAGCATCCATTCAATAACGGCGAAATGGTCGTTCGTGACGAGCAGCTCTTGAAGTGGCCGCGCAAGGAGGCCGAAGTGAAGGAGATGATTTCCGAGTATTATCGCTACATCAGCTTCCTGGACGTCCAGGTCGGCCGCATCCTTGATGCCGTCGATGGGTCGCCCTACGCCGCTAATACCCTCATCGTTTTTTCGGCTGATTCCGGGGTGGCTCGCGGTTCGCACGGCCTCATCGGTAAGCAGAATCTTTATGAGCACTCGATTCGGGTGCCGCTGATCATCGCCGGTCCGGGAGTTGCCGCCGATTGTCGGTCAGATGCGATGTGCTACCTCTTCGACGTCATGCCCACGCTGGGCAAACTCTGCGGCGTCGCGGCGCCGAAGGATTCTCAGGGACGCGAGTTCTCGGCCGTCCTTAAGAATCCGTCCCAGCCCGCCCGCCCGTTCCTAATGTTCGGCTATAAGTCCCTCCAGAAGGCGCTGAACGACGGCCGATGGAAACTGATACGATACCCGCACATCAACCGTACGCAGCTCTTCGACCTTCAGGCCGATCCGTATGAACTCAATGACCTGTCGGCGGCTTCGGAGCAGGCCGAAAGAGTTAAGCAGATGCTCGCGAAACTTGGTGAAGAGATGCAAGCTGATGGCGACGCCGACCCACTCACGGCCAAGACCATCGAGCCAAGCGAATGGTTAGCCCCCAAGAAGGTCCCCAAGCCAGGTGACAAAGGCTTCTGAGGGGCCTCTGAGGTCTTAGGCGGGCAACAGGTAGGCCTTACGCCCGAACTTTTTGGCCAGCCACTCTTGGAGCTCTTTAAAGTCTTTCGGTGGCTCAACCGAGATCGTGAGCGGCTTGCCGGTCTGGGGATGCGTTAAGGTCAGGCGGTGCGCGTGGAGCATGACGCGAGGCATGGGCCAACCGGTATAGGTCGGGATATCAAATTTTCCATACGTCCGGTCGCCGAGGATGGCGTGGCCGAGGTGTGCCAAGTGCACGCGGATCTGGTGGGTGCGGCCGGTGTGAGGGAAGGCACGGACGAGCGCCGCATCGGTGGCATATTTTTCTTCGACGCGCCATTCGGTCACGGCATCGCGTCCGTCTTCGCGGACGGCCATACGGACGCGTACGGTACGGTGACGATCGATCTTGGCTTCGATGATGCCAGAAAGCAGGCGCGGGGCCTTGTCGACCAGGGCGAGGTATTCTTTCTGAGCCGTCCGTTGGGCGAATTGCGCAACGAGGGCGTGGTAGGCTTTGTCAGTCTTGGCCAGGACGATCACGCCCGAGGTTTCACGGTCGAGGCGATGGACGACGCCGGGACGCGGCGCGCCGCCGGCCGGAGCCAGTTTTCCTTTGGTGTAATGGAGCAGTCCGTGTACGACGGAAACTTCGTCAGAACCTTGTACGGGGTGCGTGAGCAAGCCTGCAGGTTTGTTAATCGCGATCAGGTGGGCGTCTTCGAAAAGAACTTCGAGGGCCATCTTGACCGGACGGGCGGTTGGTTCGCCTGGGGAGGGGAGGGCGACTTCGATATGGTCGCCGGGTTTGATGACCGTGCGACGGTCAGCGGCGACGCCGTTGACCTTGACCATACCGAGATCGAGGGCTTTTTGTACCCGCGAACGACTGACCCCGTCCAGCAGCGTCGAGACGATCTTATCCGCTCGCGCGGGCTCGACTTCATCGGGGACGCGAGTGGTGACGATTTCGTCGGGGCGATTTTCTTCAAGGGGAGCTTTCGCGGGCCGGGCGGCATAGGGAATATGCGGCGCCGGTTTGTCTTTACGCTTCAACGCTTTGAGGGTGCGGGCCTGTGGGCGCGACCCTTTGCGCGTCGGCTTAGGCTTCTTGGGCTTTTTTTGGTTGGCCATCTTAGCGGGCCTTACCGAGGAGGTATGAAGGGTTCAATTTTTGGAGAGGTTTAGGGAGGAAGATGCCGTCTTTGCGGATGACTTTGCCGTCGAAACGAATTTCCCCGCCGCCGTATTCGGGGCGCTGGATGCAGACCATGTCCCAGTGGATGGAGGAGTGGTTGCCGTTGTCGGTCGTTTCATAGCATTTGCCAGGGGTGAAGTGGAAAGAACCGGCAATCTTTTCGTCGAACAGAATGTCCTGCATCGGGTTGAGGATATGCGGATTAAAGCCGATGGCGAATTCGCCGATGAAGCGGGCGCCGCCGTCGGTATCGAGGATCTCATTGAGACGCTTCGTATTGTTCGAAGTCGCTTCGACAATCTGACCTTTTTTGAAGACCAAGCGGATGTTTTCGAAAGAGGTGCCGCTATAGACGGTCGCGCAGTTATATTGGAGGACGCCGTTGACGGAGTCCTTGATCGGTGCGGTGAAGACTTCGCCGTCGGGAATGTTATATTCTCCGCCGCAAGGAACCGCATTCATGCCTTTGATCGAGAATTTCAGATCCGTGCCTGGGCTGGTAATGTGCACCTGGTCCGTGGCTTCCATGGCCTTCTTCAAGGCAGCCATGCCAGGGATCATGCGCGAATAATCCAAGGTGCAGACCCGGAAGTAAAAATCGGCAAATCCTTCGGTGCTCATTTTTGCCTGCTGGGCCATCGAAGCGGTCGGCCATCGGAGGACGACCCATTTGGTCTTATTGACGCGCCAGTCGAGTACTGGCCGCATGAATTCGCCTTGGAGCTTCGCTTTGTCGCTGGGGATGTCGCTGCCTTCAAAGATGTTTTCAGAACCGCGCACGGCGATGTACGCCTGCATCTTTTTCATGCGCGCGAGTTCATGGTCGCGCGCGAGTTTGAGTTGCGCTGGGGTGGCCCCGAGGACCATTTCGCGGCTTACGCGGGCCCGGTGGAGGTTGACCATGGGCGTGGCGCCGCAAGCCCGGACGGCGCGGACGAGCGCTAGGACGAACTCCTCCGGAATATCAAAAGCATCGATGAGCACGTTCTCGCCTTTTTTAAGGCGAGTAGAAAAGCCGCAAAGGACTTTGGCCAGCTGTCCGAATCGTGGATCCATGAAGGGCTAACTTGCGATGCCATCCGGGCTTTCCAAGCGTGAAAGGAGCGCTTGCGGACTTCTTCGCAACCTTCAGCGTGGACGGATGGATTCTGACTCACCCGTAAATCGCGCCTTGGCCTTGGCGGAGGAGGCTGCCTTTGATTTTGCCCTCGGCGACGAAACGGCTGCCTTGTCGAAGCTGACCGCCGCCGTCGCCTTGGATGCGAATTGTTTCGAAGCCTGGTTGGCGAAAGCCGAGGTCCATTTCGCGCTGCGTCAATACGACGAGGCCTTAGCGGCAGGGGAGCAAGCCCTGGGGCTTCGACCTAAAGATATTCATATTCACACCTCGCTCTCCCGCATTTGGATGGAGCGAGGAGATAAGACTAAGGCTGAGTTTCATGGCGCTCAGGCAAGAATCCTGGGGTGGGGCGATCAATTGAAAGAGCCCGA
>DKND01000076.1:1860-10626 GCA_002470605.1 Opitutia bacterium UBA7397 | reverse complement strand
GGGAACAAATGGCCTCTAAGGCGGTCTTTACCTAAGTCTGACCCCGAAAAACCCCTAAATCGGTTGCTTATCTTCGCCAAAACCGTTTTGGCATCTGTTCTGCAATCTTACTTCGTCCCCCCGACGCACCTCTACCCAAACTAACTACCATGGCCAAGACTACCAAATCCAAACAATCCGTACGGCCCCTCGCCGATCGCGTGCTTCTGCAGCGCTTCGAGGAAGCTGAAGAAATCAAGGGCGGCATCATCATCCCTGATTCTGCCAAAGAGAAGCCACAGGAGGCCAAGGTGATCGCCTTGGGCACTGGTGCTCTCGACAAGGATGGTAAGAAAATCCCTTTCTCCGTGAAAGTCGGCGACAAGGTTCTGGTCGGTAAATATGCCGGCACGGAAGTGAAGCTCGATGAAGAGATTTACCTCCTCATGCGCGAAGAAGAAATCCTCGCCGTCATCGACTAATTCGTCTCTCCCCACTCTAAACCCAAACTACTATGTCTAAGAAACAGATTCTGTTCGATGAAGCCGCTCGCCGCAAGGTGCTCAATGGCGTCTCGATTCTCGCCCGTGCCGTCAAGGTCACGCTCGGTCCTAAAGGCCGTAACGTGATGATCGACAAGAAATTCGGCGCTCCCAAGGTCACGAAGGACGGTGTCACGGTCGCCAAGGAGATCGAACTCGACGATCCTTACGAAAACATGGGCGCCCAGATGGTGCGCGAAGTCGCCTCGAAGACCGCTGACAAAGCGGGCGACGGCACGACCACCGCTACCGTCCTCGCCGAAGCCATCTATAAGGAAGGCCTTCGTTTCGTCGCCGCCGGTGCCAACCCGATCTTCGTCAAGCGTGGCGTCGACAAGGCTTCGGAAGCTATCGTCAAGGAGCTCGCTAACATCTCCAAGAAGATCAAGACCCGTGAAGAAATCAAGCAGGTCGCAACCGTTTCCGCTAACTGGGATTCCTCCATCGGCGACATCATCGCTGAGGCCATGGATCGCGTCGGCAAGGACGGCACCATTACGGTCGAAGAAGCCAAGACCATCGAAACGACCCTCGACGTCGTCGAAGGTATGCAGTTCGACAAGGGTTACCTCTCGCCTTATTTCGCGACCAACGCCGAAACCCTCGAGGCCATCCTCGAAGACGCATACATTCTTCTCTACGAAAAGAAGGTCAGCGCCATGAAGGATCTGCTGCCTCTCTTGCAGGAAGTCGCTAAGACTGGGAAGCCTCTGCTCATTATTGCCGAAGAGATCGAAGGCGAAGCTCTCGCTACCCTCGTCGTCAATCGCCTCCGTGGCACCATCAACGTCTGCGCCGTCAAGGCTCCAGGCTTCGGTGATCGCCGTAAGGCCATGATGGAAGACATCGCCGTCCTTACGGGTGGTCGCTTCGTCACCGATGACCTCGGTATCAAGCTCGAGTCCGTAAAAGTCGCCGACCTCGGTCGCGCCAAGCGTATTGTGGCTGATAAGGAAAACACCACGATCATCCAGGGTGCCGGAAAGTCTGCTGACATCCAGGGTCGCGTTAAGCTCATCCGTCGCCAGATCGAAGAGACCACTTCTGATTACGATAAGGAAAAGCTCCAGGAGCGTCTCGCTAAGCTCGCCGGTGGCGTTGCCGTCATCCACGTGGGTGCTGCGACTGAAACCGAACTTAAGGAGAAGAAGGACCGCGTCGATGACGCCCTTCACGCTACCCGCGCCGCCGTCGAAGAAGGCATCGTCCCAGGGGGCGGTGTTGCCCTGCTTCGTACCGTCAAAGCCATCGACGCTGTGATTAATAGCCTCGTTGGTGATGAAAAGATCGGCGCCCAGATCGTCCGCAAGGCGATTGAAGAGCCGCTCCGCACTCTTTGCTCCAATGCTGGCGTCGAAGGCTCGCTGATCGTTCAGGAAGTCATGCTCAAGCATAAGGGCGGTAACGGTTACAACGTCGCTACCGGCGAGTACCAAGACCTGATCGCTGCCGGTGTCGTGGATCCTACCAAGGTGACGCGTACGGCCATCATCAACGCCGCTTCGGTGGCTGGCCTGTTGCTCACGACCGAGTGCCTTATCACCGATATGCCCGAGGATAATAAGCCTTCGGCCGGTGGTGATCACCACGATCACTGAGGTCCGGGTTCTTGATCCGATAACTTACGAACGGCGCCTTTTGGGCGCCGTTTTTTGTGCCCGCCCCCCTGAGTCCTTTTATGATTACGACATCCGTTGCGATCCGTTCGCAAGAACGCCTAGGTTTTGGCGAGAGAACCTATTGCCAGAAGTAGGCCGTAGGCTTTCATCAAGGCATACCCCCCATGCGAATCTTCGCCGTCTTACGTGTCATCTTGATATTGTCGGTTTCACAGGTCTTCGCCGCTGAAGGTCCGCTGCGGATTCTTTACCTTGATACGGCGGGTAGCGAACAGTCGGTCAAGGGGCCGCTCCATGATTTGATGGCGGCACTCGGTCGCGACGGTATTTGGTTCGATTATGCGACTGGAGCGTCTCCTGACGCGTCACGTATCGGCTATTACGATGCCATTTTGGTGAAGCCAGCTGCCGCCGCTCAGTCGACTTTGGGGTCATCTTATCCATTACCGTCCGGACAGGCTCTTCCGATTTTCATGCTCTCGGCTGACGCTACGGCGCTTTCGTTCCGGACTGAACTTGAGTCACGGCTTTCGCCGGAGCGACTGGGCGCTTGGCGAAATTTTCTCGCCCAACGCGAACCGGAAATCCGCGAGGAAAATCCGAACGTAGCGAACTACGAGAAACGTTCCAAGCCGTTGACCTTCCAGAAGCCTTTTTCGGTGAAGGGTAGCATGGAGCGCACGCAAGTCCCGGCCGACATGGAGCTGAAGCTCTTCGCTTCCGAGCCAGACATCATGAAGCCGATTGCGTTCGCCTGGGATCATCGCGGTCGCCTTTGGGTGGCCGAGACCTCCGATTACCCGCACGGCGTCATGGAAGACCAGCAGCAGGGTCACGATAAGATCGTCATCTGCGAAGACACCGACGGCGACGGCAAGGCCGACAAGTTCACGGTCTTCGCCGATCACCTGAATATTCCGACAAGTTTTACCTTCGCCCATGGCGGCATTATCGTCTCCCAGCCCCCGAACTTCCTGTTTCTGAAAGATAGTACGGGCGGCGATCATGCCGACGTCCGTCAGGTCATTATGACAGGCTGGGGCATTCGTGATACCCACGCTCAGGCCAGTAATCTTTCGTATGGTTATGATAACTGGTTACGCGGGGCCGTCGGTTATAGCGGTTTCGAAGGCAAGGTCGGGGGTGAAGATAAGCGATTCGCCATGGGGAGTTATCGCTTTACGGCTGACGGCCAAAAAATCCAGTTCCTCCATCAGTTCACTAATAACACTTGGGCCCAGAGCGCGAATGCGGCCGGAGATGAGTTTGGCGGCACTGCCAATGCCGCTCCGATTTTCTACGGCGGCATTCCGAACTCCGTACTTCCGAAAGGCGCTCGCGCCATGACAGCTAAGAAAATCAATCTGGTCAGCGAGGTCCACACGATCACCCCGAATTTCCGCCAGGTCGACGTCATGGGGGGGTATACGGCCGCTGCCGGCTCCAATTTTATCTACTCCGCCCAACTGCCCGAACGTCTGCAGGGCATGGCCATGGTCTGTGAGCCGACGATGAAGGTCGTGACGCTGATGGATGTGCAGGCCGACGGTGCGGGGTATGTCGCCAAGGACGGCTTCAATCTGCTCGCGAGCTCCGATGAATGGCTTTCTCCGGTCTATGCGGCGGTCGGCCCGGACGGTGCCATCTGGGTGGCGGATTGGCAGAACTTCATCATACAGCACAACCCGACTCCCAGCGTCATTCGTGGCGGTTACGATGCAAAGACCGGCGGCGGGGGCGCACACGAGAATACGCTGCGCGACCACAGCCGTGGACGAATCTATCGGGTAATTTCCAAAACCAAACCCGTGGTCTCGCCGGCGCTGGGCTCCGCCGATGCCGAACTGCTCGCGGCCTTGTCGGGCTCGACGCAGTATGGTCGACTTCGCGCGCAGCAAGCCATCGTCGAGGGGCAAAAAATCGGACTGATTTCGGAGCTCAAGAAACGGGTAAGGGATGAAAATTCTGGCATCGCTGCCGTTCATGCACTCTGGTCGCTCCAGGGGTTGGGTCAGTTAGATGCCGAAACCCACCAGAAGGCCCTGCTGTCGCACGATGACATTTTACGACGAAATGCGATTCGGGCACTCGGCGATGATGTCGCCTCCCAAGGGCTCTTTTTCGGAGCAGGTGTCGTCGCGGATAAGAATCCCGTCACGCGTCTGGCGGCATTCGTCAAACTGGCTGATTTTTCCACGACACCCGAGGTACAGACGTTGGTACGTCAGCTCGGCGCCGACGCGGCCGTGAAGTCCGACGAATGGCTTAACGAGGCCTCCCGTCTGCTCGCCAAGAAGCATAAGACCGCCAGTTATGTCGAAGGGCCCAATTTGCTTCCCAATCCCGGCTTTGAGGAGCTTACCGCGGATAAGAAACTCCCCGCTGGCTGGAAGCGTCGCGATTATGGGACCAAGCCCGGTAATAAGACCGTGGAGTGGGGTATAGTGACGGATCCTAACCTGGTGCATTCCGGCAAGGTCTCCGTGCGCGTCATCGCCCGCGGAGACGTCGATACAAGTCTTCACGCCGACGTGGAACTTAAGCCGAATACGGAGTATCGCTTGAGCGCGTGGATCAAGACTCATGCGATGCGCGGCAAGGCTAGCCTGAATGATCATATCGGTCGTGCCGAGACCGAGAAGATCGTCGCTCGCGAATCGGAATGGGGCGAGGTCGACGTCGTCTTCAATAGTGGCAGCCGGACCAAAGCCAGCATCAACCTGCTGCAGGTCGCTGCCGCCGGTGATGCATCCTTCGATGACGTGAAGCTGTGTGAACTGACTTTGGTGGGCGAAGCTCCCGTGACCGCTGGCGTGGCTGAGCGTGGCGAGCAGATCTTCCTTAAGCATCCGATCGCGGCCTGCGTGAACTGCCATATGGTGAAAGGGAAGGGCAGTGCGATCGGTCCCGCCCTCGATGGCATCGCGACTCGTGGGACGCCGGCGTACATCCGGGAGTCGTTGTTGGAGCCGAATAAAGTCCTGGCCAAAGGCTTCGAGAATCTTGGCGTCTCTCCGATGCCGCCGATGGGCTTGATCTTAAAGCCGCAGGAAATCGAAGACATCAAGGCGTTCCTGCAGACTTTGAAGTAAGCCTCGTCGAGGCGGAGTCATATCTGATTGCCTCGGTATCCGTCCGGGATATCTCCACCGGCATGTGTGCCGTTGAGCTCAAGAAAGAATCGAATCCCTTCGTCAATATTGCGCTGCTGCTAGGCACGACGCTCATCACGGCCGCGATCTTATATTATGGGGTCCCGAATACGGAGTTTCGCGGCGTGCGGACCGGGGTTTTCTTTCCGCGCACGGTCGAGCTGCCGGAAGACGTACGGTTCATGGACAACCGGATCAAATGCGAGGCACCGGAAGCGTTGGCCTTGCTCCGCGCCGCCGTCGTGAAGATCAAGCCCGACTACCCCGCCGAATCGCTGACCTTGCGTTTCCAGAATTATTCCTCCGGTTATAAGTATAATATCAGTTACGCAAGCTACTATGCGCAGCGGATTAACTTCGCGGGGGACGGTGGTTATTTCCGCAAAGGCGCCATCGTGGGTGATCCGGTTCTGGATGCGGAAGTGAAGGCCAAGGACGATGAACTGGAGAAGGCTATCCGCGATACCCTCGAAGCTTATTTCAAGGCCAAGGGCGCGCAGTAAGTCACCCGAAAGCGCACGTCCGGCGCTGGCTTATTTTTTGGCCTTCTTGGGCGTGGCTTCGGCCGCCGGCTTGGCTTCATGCAGACGGATTTCCGCGATCGTCGAATGGGCTTTGAGCGTCGCCTCCCACGCGGGGTTCGTGCCGGCTTTGATCGACCAGACCGTCACATTGTCGATTTCCATCTTTCCGGCTTCGAGTCCGGCGATCATGACCGCGTGAGGGTCGCTCTTGTAGCTGGCGTGTTTGCCGTGAAAGGAGGGGCCATCTTGAAATTGCACATAGATTTCATCCGCGCGACGTTCGGCCAGCACCGTATACCACTTTCCGGTTTCGAGATTAAAGCCTTTCGCGGTATCAATCGCCAGACTATCGGCATCCGCGAGAAGCATCGCTCCCTCGGCGCCCCAGGAGATCCGGGAGATGTGGTGACCGAATTCGAGGAAAGGTGAGACCGATTTCCGGCTGGCGGCATCGAAGGGTTTGCCGTCGATCAACCGGAACGAGAATTTGACCGCATATTCCGCCGGGGTGGCGTTTAGGACGATACGAGGATGCACGCCTTTGTGCGAGTCGTGGGAGCTTTGGTATTCCGGCGTGGACGCTTGGCCCTTGAGGACGCCATCGGCGACGGTCCAGCGCGTTCCTTGATTCGGATTCCAGGGTTGAGGGGCGGTCGCATTTTTAGCGGCGGCTCCGGCGGTCGCTTTGATTTCGCGGGCTTGGGTGAAATCGTCCGAAAAAATCACCTTGTCCGTTTCGACCATCAAAGGTTTGAGTTCCGCGGCCAAGGCGGCCAACGGGAAAAGGGCGAGTAAGGCGAAGCGCATGGGGTTACCTAAGAAACCGCGACGGAGGTACAAAGTTTCAAGGGGCATTGATAAATAAGAAAAGCCCCGGATTGCTCCGGGGCTTTAAAGTGGGGTGATTGAGGGGACTTGAACCCCCGACCCCCGGTACCACAAACCGGTGCTCTAACCAACTGAGCTACAACCACCATTCGTTCCTTCTTCGCAGAAGGAAGCCCTATGCAGGGAATCTGCCGCGAATTGTCAAACTCGGACAAACTCGCCGCGTAAGTCGACTACACAGGTGAAACTTGCCTCCTTTCCTAATATTCCTTCGTTTATCCTTCCCCTTTACCTCTTCGTATCGCTTTCTCATCGTTCTTTATGTCTACGTTTTCCGATCTCGGCCTCCCCGAGCCAGTCCTGCGCTCACTAGCCGAACACGGTTATGTGACCCCTACGCCCATCCAGGCTCAAGGCATTCCAGCCATTATGGCCGGCAGAGACATCATCGGGGCAGCTCAGACGGGTACTGGTAAGACCGCAGCTTTCGCTTTGCCTGCTCTTTCCATCCTCGGACCCGCGGCCGGTAAGCCTCGTTGTCTGGTCTTGGTACCGACACGCGAACTCGCTGTGCAGGTCGACGAGAATTTCCAAAAGTATGGCAAGCACTTCGGGACGCGTACGGCTTTGCTCTATGGAGGTGTCGGTTACGGCGCCCAAGTGAAGGCCTTGGAAGAGGGGGTTGACGTCGTCATCGCCACGCCCGGCCGTTTGCTCGACCTTCATGAGCAGAAGCTGCTCGACCTGAAGCACATCAAAATCCTGATTTTGGACGAAGTGGATCGCATGCTCGACATGGGTTTCATCGAGGACGTCACCCGAATCGTGAACTACTGTCCGAAGGGTCGTCAGACATTATTATTTTCTGCGACCATCAGTGAAGCCATCGGTCGGATCGCCGGTTGGGCCTTGCACGATCCCGTCACGATCGACGTCCGGACTGGCTTAGGTGCCGCGGATACGGTTGAACACGCGATTTACCCCGTCGATATTTTCCAGAAGTACGACCTGCTTCTGGCCTTGTTAAATAAGAGCGGTTATAAGTCCGTCATCGTTTTCACCCGCACGAAGCGTGATGCCGACCGTATCGCGGAATGGATCGAAGGGCATGGTACGCCGGTGGCCACGATGCACGCCGACCGGACGCAGACCGAGCGCGCCGCGGCCTTGGCTGGTTTTAAGTCCGGAAAATTTTCCATCATGGTCGCGACGGACATCGCCTCGCGCGGGCTTGATATCCGCGGCGTGACCCACGTGATCAATTACAATGTCCCTGAGCATGCCGAAGACTACGTCCACCGGATCGGTCGGACGGGACGGGCTTCCGCGGAAGGCGAAGCTTTCACACTTTTCTCTCCAGATGAAATGCATCACTTGCAGCAGATCGAGCAACTGCTGGGTCGTGCGATTGAGCGCCGTAAATTAGAAGACTTCCGTTATTACTCCGAACCCCAGTTGGTGCCTGGTAGCGCCAAGGCGGCGTTGGTTTCTCGTAAACGTAACCGATAATCGTGTCTCTTGTTTCGAGCGAGCCCCCTATGCGCCGAGCTTTGGAGCTCGCTCGCCAGGCTTGGGGTCAGACTCACCCTAATCCCATGGTCGGGGCGGTGATCACGGAGGACGGAAAGATCGTTGGCGAAGGTTTTCATGCGAAGGCGGGCGAACCGCATGCCGAGGTTATGGCGCTCAGGTCGTTGGGTCGTAAGCCAGGGCCCGATGCGATTTTACACGTCACGCTTGAGCCTTGTTGCACACATGGTCGGACGCCCCCCTGCGTGGAAGCCATTATTCAGGCTGGTTTTAGAACGATTGTCGTCGGCGCTTTGGATCCTAATCCTGCCCATGCCGGGAAGGGGCTCGACTTGCTGCGTGCGGCGGGGGTCTCGGTAATCGAAGGAGTCTTGGGTGAAGAGTGCGAAGACCTTAACCTAATTTTTAACCATTGGATCACCACCCAGCGGCCTCTGATGGCCGTGAAGGTGGCTTCCACTTTGGATGGCAAACTCGTGCTAGCGCCTGGCAAAGGAAAGCAAATCACCGGCGCCGCGGCGCAGGCCGATGTCCATCAATGGCGCCGACTTTTCCCGGCCATCGCCGTGAGCGGCGATACGCTTCTGGCGGA
>DKND01000076.1:0-1786 GCA_002470605.1 Opitutia bacterium UBA7397 | reverse complement strand
TCTTGCCCGTAAATCCGATCTGGCTTGGTATGAAGCTGAGGGGATTACTGTCTGGGCATTATCGGGTGAGGGGGAAGAATTTCTCGATGCCTGGGCGGAGCGTTGCGCGGCAGAGGGTCTTACGGCAGTCTTGATCGAAGCGGGCCCCCGTCTTTCAAGCTCGCTGCTACAAGGTGCCTTTGCGGATTACTTGTTCGCTTATGTGTCGCCTCGTTTACGGGGCGATCCCGACAGCCCGGTTTGGTTCGAGGGTGCCGAGCTTCCGATGGTGGCCGTAAGGACCTCGGCTTTAGGCCAGGACGCCCTTTTCCGTGGTTATTTGGGGTAACCTCGATTGATTTCCCTAAAGGCCTCTAAGGCCAAAATTAGCCCCGTTTATGCCTTCCCATGAGGGTAGGAGGATTCTTTTAGCACTAAGACGGCTCCGCCTGTCGGTTTTGGCTCGCCTTTTCAAGAAAAACTTACATCACAGCGAGTCCGCCTCCCTGCCTAAAGCAGAACGGGCCTAACCTTCTAAATCCTAACTACTTATGACAGACAAAATCTTAGAACACAAGCGGAAGGAAAAGCCCTCATTTACGTCTCTCATCGAAAAGAAGCGGGATGGCGGCGAGTTTACGGCCGATGAGATTCGTCAGATTATCGATTCGATCATGGATGCGGAGATGCCCGAGGCGCAGCAAGCGGCTTTGGCCATGGCGATTTACTTTAAGCAGATGTCGGCTCAGGAAACGGCCATGCTGGCCGAGGAATTGCGCCTCTCCGGTGATGTCATTGATTTGGACCGCCTGACTCAGCCCAAGATCGCCAAGGTTTCGACCGGTGGCGTAGGTGATAAGACTTCCATGGTGCTCGGTCCTCTCGGTGCCGCCGCTGGCGTCATCATGCCGGGCATGAACGGTAAGGATGAAGAGTTCTGCATCTCGACCGTCGAGAAGCTCAGCTCGATACCCGGCTTCAAGGGCAAGGCGACGATGGATCAGTTCCGCCAGCAACTCGAGCGCGTGGGTTGCGCTGTCACCGAGCAGTGCAGCGAGATCGCTCCTGCCGACGATATTCTTTACAAGCTCCGCCAGAAGACGGGTACGATTCCCTCCCTCCCGCTCATCACGGGAAGCATTCTTTCCAAGAAGTTGGCCGAAGGCTGTGAAGGTTTGGTAATCGACGTGAAGTGGGGCAACGGTTCCTTTATCCGCGACCTCGAGCAGGCCAAGCAGCTCGCCCGCATCGTTACCCGCGTCGCCCGCTCGCTTAACCGCAAGTGCGTGGCCCTCGTGACCGACATCAACCAGCCCCTCGGCGATTCCGTCGGCACCGGACTCGAAGTCCTTGAAGCCGTCCGTCTCCTCAAGGGCGAAGGACCAGAAGACCTTCAGGATCTCGTTCTCAAGTTAGGCATGGAAGTCGTCCGTCTGGCCGGTGTTGCCGGTTCAACGCTTTCCGCCAAGCAGACGGTAGAGAAGCATCTTAAGGATGGCTCGGCTCTTGAGAAATTCAAAGCGATGGTCCGTGCCCAGGGTGGCAAGACCGATTGGATCGATGATCCAGAAAAATTCCCGAAGGCGAAGTTCATCCGCAAGCTACCTGCGCCTAAGCGTGGCTACGTGCACACCATCGACGCCGGCAAGATCGCCCAGGGCGTCCGTCTCCTCGCCACCCTTAAGGATGGCACCCTCGATCCGTCGGTCGGCGTCACCGAAATCCGCAAGGTCGGCACGCAGGTCAAGCAGGGCGAGCCGCTGATCATGATCCATTACAACGACGAGGCCAAGGTCGACGCCGCGCT
>DKND01000040.1:7716-10104 GCA_002470605.1 Opitutia bacterium UBA7397 | reverse complement strand
CAGATGAGCCCGAGGGCCTACCTCGTGCGAATGCGGGTAGCCGCGGCGACAGATCTTTTACGCACCTCTGACCTTAGACCCTCGGAAATCGCCCACCAGACAGGGTTTTATGATGCCAGCGACTTCTCCCGACAGTTCCGCCGGGCCATGAAGGGAAGCCCGACCCAATACCGCCGAAGCTACTTGGGTAAGGCGGCCGACTGAGAGGAGGGTGTCGGGAAAGTCATAGGCCGCACTGCCTACTCGACAGGCGGGGGCGGATGCCTTTTATTCGTCACGTACCCCCTACACTCCTATACATGAGCACAGAAACTACTGCACCCAATGCGAAGCGCCTACTCTGGGCCGGCTTCATGGCTATCCTTGCGGCCGGCGTCGGCTTCGCCCTTCGTGGCGGCATCTTCGGCGCCTGGGCCTCTGAATACGGCTTTACCGCGACCCAGCTGGGTGCGATCGGTGGCGCTGGTTTCTCCGGCTTCTGCTTCGGTATCATCATCGGCGGCGTCTTGGTCGACAAGTTCGGCTACGGCAAGCTGATCGCCCTCGCCTTCTTGGGTCACATCATCTCGGCCTTCGTCACCTTCGGCGCCTCCTCGCCTTCGAATGCGTATGACTTCCTCTACTGGGGCATGTTCATCTTCGCCTACGCGAACGGCACCCTCGAAGCCGTGGCCAATCCGCTCGTCGCCACGACCTTCCCCGAAAAGCGCACGCACTATCTCAACATCCTGCACGCCTCTTGGCCCCTCGGCATGGTCGTCGGCGCCGTCGCCTCGTATTTCCTCGGTTCGGTGATGCACCTGGGCTGGAAGGGTCAACTCTCCTTCTACCTCGTCCCGACTATCGCTTACGCGGTCATGTTCTGGGGCCAGACCTTCCCTAAGTCGGAAGCCGCCCTCAAAGGTGCGAACTTCAGCGAAATGTTCAAGGACGTCGGCATCCTCGGTGCGGCCGTTGCCTGCTACCTTGTCGCCCTCTTCTTCGGCGGCGCCACGACCGGCTTTGCCATCGGCGGCGTGCTCTTGATCGCGGTCGGTATCATCACGCGCTTCTCGCTCGGTTCACTTCTCCTCTTCGTACTCTTCGTGACCCACGCCCTCGTCGGCGCCGTCGAACTCGGCACGGACTCCTGGATCGAAGCCATTACCGGTAATCTCTTCACCGCCGACCAAGGCAAGACGCTCTTCATCTGGACGTCAGCCATCATGTTCGGCCTGCGGTTCTGCGCTGACTTCATCGAGAAGAAAGTCGGTTCCCCGATTGCCCTCCTCGTCACCGCTTCCGTGCTCGCCTTCGTCGGGTTGCGCCTCGCTTCTGGCATGGACAGCTTCGCCGTCGCCCTGATCGCCCTCGGCATCTACGCCCTCGGCAAGACGTTCTTCTGGCCCACCATGCTCGCCGTCGTTGGCGACCGCTTCCCTCGCTCTGGCGCCGTCGCGATGTCCATCATGGGCGGCATCGGCATGCTCTCCGCCGGCCTGATCGGTGGCCCTGGCCTCGGTTACGCCAAGGACCGCTATACTTCCGAATCCCTGAACAAAGACGCCCCAGCCGTCTACGCCTCCGCCAAGGCTTCCGGCGAGTCGAAGTTCCTCTTCCTCGCTCCGGTGACTGCTGTTGCGGGTGATAAGCTCGAAGCCGCCAAGAAGGCCGGTGCTACGGGCACGGCCGACCAGAAGGCGATTGTCGCCGCCAACCAGGCCGGTGACCGCGCCACGCTGAAGGCTGACTCTTTCATCCCTCTCGCGATGGCCGCGATCTACCTACTGCTGCTCTTCTACTTCAAGAGCCTCGGCGGTTATCGCGCCCTAAAGATCGAAGAGCAGGCTTAATCAGCCCTGCCCTCGCTATGAAGCTGAAGGCCGCACTGCGAAGTGCGGCCTTCTTCGTTTGGTAGATTTGCGAAGCGGCAGGTCGTCTTTATCAAAGAAAATCTGCTTCCTTATCCATCCACTTTTCCGCTTCATACCTCTACCCCATGAGCACGAAAAAAATCCGCATCGCCCTCGCCGGCCTCGGCTTTGGTGCCGAATTCATCCCGATCTACCTTGCCCACCCGAACGCGGAGGTCGTGGCCTTATGCCAACGCAACCCGGCCAAGCTCAAGGAAATCGGCGACCGCTATAAAATTTCGAAGCGCTACACGGACTTCGACGCGATGCTTCAGGACCCCGACATCGACGCGGTCCACATCAACACGCCGATCCCCGACCACGGCCGCCAATCCATCGCTGCCCTCAAGGCTGGCAAGCACGTGGCCTGCACGGTCCCGATGGCGACCTCGATCGCCGAATGCGAAGAAATCGTGAAGCTGGTGAAGGCGACGGGCCTGAGCTACATGATGATGGAGACGGTGGTCTACGCCCGCGAGTTCCTCTACGTGAAGGA
>DKND01000040.1:7393-7683 GCA_002470605.1 Opitutia bacterium UBA7397 | reverse complement strand
CTCCCGCCGATGTACTACGCCACGCACTGCGTCGGCCCGATGCTCGCCCTCACCCGCGCCGACGCGGAATACGTCTCGTGCTTCGGCTCCGGCCGCATCGCCGAGGACATGATTGCGATCTACAACTCGCCCTTCGCAGTCGAAACGGCCCACATCAAGTTCCATAAGTCCGACGTCTCGGCGCGCATCATCCGCTCGCTCTTCGACACGGCCCGCCAGTATCGCGAATCGATCGACGTCTACGGCTCGAAGAAATCCTTTGAGTGGCCGCTGGTCGAAGGCGAAGAGCC
>DKND01000040.1:6236-7305 GCA_002470605.1 Opitutia bacterium UBA7397 | reverse complement strand
CCGCACCTCGCCAACGAATTCATCCAGGCGCTCCTCGCCCAGCGCGAGCCGTTCCCGAATGCGCGCCAGTCCGCCAATTGGACCTGCACCGGCATCCTCGCCCATGAGTCCGCAATGGCCGGCGGCGAAATTCGTAAGTTGCCCGCGTTCACGTTGCCTGCGTAATAAGTTGAACGGTTGATCAGTTGGCCAGTTGGCCAGAGGAAATGAAGGGGCGGCACCAGCCGCCCTTTTTTGTGCCTAGAAAAGATACCTCGCTCCAAAGGGAGACCGGAAACCGGAATATTTACTCCGGTCATATGCCCACAGCCAATCATCCGGTCTCCCTTTGAGTTGGTCTTTGCTTCCTTGCCCCCTCGCCTGCGCCAGCATGCCCCCTCGCGACAGCGTCGTGCCCGCCACCTAGAACGGATGTATCCACTTTTGCACCTTTGCACAGGCCGCAGGCCGATATGCACTTTTGCACGAGTTGCCACCCGTATAGACGGATTTTGACGCCGCTTCTTTAAGATGGAACTCCCCACACCCCCCATGGTCATATCAAGCATGCTCCGACACCCCCAGCTCGCGGTAGCCTTCTTGGCTGCGCTTATTGCCCTATCCCCCCTTAGCGCCGAAACCCAATGGATCTGGGCGAAGAAGAACGGCATCCCCAAGCAAGAAGTCTGGGCCCGCGCGTCTTTCGACCTCAAGGATGTCCCGGCCAAAGCCACCTTGCTCGCCTCCGCCGATAACCACTGCGTGGTCTGGCTCAACGGCAAGCAACTCGGCGGCTCCGACGAATGGGCCCATGCCTTTAGTGCCGAAGTCGGCGGCGATTTGAAAGCCGGTCATAATATCATCTCCGTGCTGGCAAGAAATGATGGAGGTGGTGCGGCCCTCTCCTTCCGTATCAGTGACGGTAAAACGGTCCTCATCGAATCAACCGAAGCCGCGAAGATCACAGATCAGAAACCGGCCGCAGGATGGGAAGTTGCCGGCTACGATGATTCGAAATGGGAAATTGCGACGGTCTTGAAAAAAATGGGCGCCGCGCCTTGGGGTGATGTCTTTGGCGGAGGCAAGTCCG
>DKND01000040.1:4795-6175 GCA_002470605.1 Opitutia bacterium UBA7397 | reverse complement strand
ACCGTGCCCCGCGACCTCCAAGGATCTTGGATTAGCCTGGCCGTTTCACCCGAAGGCGACCTGGTCGCCGGCGACCAAGGCGGCGTCCTCTGGCACGTCTCGCTGAAGGATCCGGCCAAGCCCGTCGTCACCAAAATCGACACGAAATTTATCGGCTGCCATGGCCTGCTCTTTGCCCATGGCGCGCTTTACGGCTGCACCAGCGAAAAAGGCAAAGGCGACATCTGGCGCATCCGCGATACCAAGGGTGACGGTTCTTACGCCGAGCAGACGATGCTTCGCTCCCTCAAGGGCGCAGGTGAACACGGCCCGCACCAACTCGTTCTCGACCGCGACGGCTCCATCTTGGTCTTCGGCGGTAACCACACGAAACTTCCCGACGACGAAGTCGCTGGAGCCGCCGCCAAACATTACGACGAAGATGATCTGTTGAAGAAATTCGAGGACCCCAATGGCCACGCCGTTGGCATCAAGGCCGTCGGAGGCTGGATTGCCCGCATGGATAAAGACGGGAAAGACTGGATTCGCGTCACGACCTGTTTCCGTAATCCGTATGACGGCGCAGTCGCCCCAGACGGCGATATTTTCTCTTACGACTCGGATATGGAATGGGACATGGGGTCGCCTTGGTATCGCCCGACCCGCATCAACCTCTGCACGCCTGGAGGCGAGCTCGGCTGGCGCTCTGGCTCCGGCAATAACCCGATCGCCGAACTCGATATGCAGCCTTCGCTGGTCGACATCGGCCCAGGCAGCCCGACGGGTTGCACGATGGGCACCGGCGCTAAATTCCCCGCCGCCTATCAACATGCGTTCTTCGCCTGCGATTGGACTTACGCCACGCTCTACGCCATTCACCTCGTACCAGAGGGCGGCGCATGGAAGGCTCGCAAAGAAGTCTTCGCCGCCGGCAAGCCCTTCTCCGTGACAGATGCCGTCATCCGCCCGCAAGATGGCCATATGTATGTGACCATCGGCGGTCGTGGCGGACAAGCTGCGCTCTATCGCATCCGCTACGAAGGCAAGGAATCCACCGCGACCGTGGCATGGTTCGACGCCACCCCGGAACAGAAACTCCGTCGTGAACTCGAGGCCCTGCGCAATGTCGCTCCTTCCGCGGCGTCGCTCGAGAAAGCCTGGCCGCTCATGGGCCACGCCGACCGCTGGGTGCGCTTTGCCGCCCGCATCGCCGTCGAACATCAGCCCGTTGATAGCTGGCGCTCCCGCGTCAAGGCCGACGCCAATCCAGACCTCGCGCTCAACGCCGCCGTAGCACTCGCCCGATGTGGCACCAAGGACGACCTTAATGCCATCTTGGCGGCGGTAGAGTGCACTGCGAAAGCCAAAGACTTACGCCTGCAACAAGACCGCCTTCGCGTC
>DKND01000040.1:4497-4778 GCA_002470605.1 Opitutia bacterium UBA7397 | reverse complement strand
CTGGTCTCCATCTTCCTCGGCGAACCCACCGCGCCTGCTCGCGTCCTCTATGCGATGAAGATCGCTCAGGCCGGCCCAGCCGTCATCGCCGATCCAGAAATCATCGCCCGCAGCCCCGGTTATTCGACTGCGGTACGCGCATCCATGGCGGTCACGCCTGCCTCCACCCGCATCGGCTTGGCCGTCTACCTGGCCCGTGCCACCCATGGCTGGACGCCCGATCTACGTAAGCAATTCTTTGGCTACCTCGATGAACTCGGCCAGGCCGAAGGCGGTCATTC
>DKND01000040.1:3290-4420 GCA_002470605.1 Opitutia bacterium UBA7397 | reverse complement strand
GAAGCGCTTAAGGCCTGGGATGGCGCCAAAGCCAGCAAGTCGCTTGATTTCGAGAACGGTCAGAAAATGTTTGCTGCTGCCCTTTGTTCCCAATGCCACCGCGTCGGCGCGAATGGCGGAGCCCAAGGCCCCGACCTCAGCGGCGTTGGCTCGCGGATGGCGCCAGCTGATATCTTGACAAGCGTCACCGACCCCAGCGCCGTCGTTTCAGATCAGTATAGCAACTCGGTCATCACGCGCGTCGATGGCGGGAAAATCATCGGGCGTATTTTAAATGAAGAAGGAGATAAACTTCAACTCGCCGTCAATCCCTTCGACCCCTCGGTTCAGATTTCGATCAACCGATCGGACATCCAGGCTATCGATCGCTCGAACGTCAGCCCCATGCCCGTTGGGCTCATCAACTCCTTGAATGCAGCAGAAGTCGCCGACCTCATGGCCTACCTCATCTCCGGCGCCAATCCGAAGGATAAGATGTACGCGAAGTAAGCGCGAGCTCATGGGTAGGGATAGCACCACGTGCTATCCTATGAGGGTGGCTTCGGCCGCCCTTTTTTGTGCCCATAGATTCAGACTGAATCGGGTGACAGGTAAAAGTCATCGGGACATCGGGTGTTCGGGTGTCGGCCTTTCGGCCACCGGCCGCCGGCTTCGGGTTCCCGCGGCTGACTCCCGCACGGCCGAAGCCTGAACTCCCGGAGCCCGTGCCCGTCACCCGTCACCTGAGAATGATTTGCCTCTTCCTGGCAGAGTCGAGACCGCGTCACGACATAGCCTACCTTTGGCGCTTCAGAGGGCGGAAATACCCCCGTTCCGAAGGCGCCAACCCGCCCCAGAGCGTTTAATTCTTGCCCGCCCGCTATCCAGAGACTTCCTCAACAGTCCTGGATAGGAGAGGTGGCAGAGTGGTCGATTGCGTCTGATTCGAAATCAGATGTACCGCAAGGTACCGGGGGTTCGAATCCCTTCCTCTCCGCCAGGACACTTTTATCAACCCCAAACAAAAGAGTCACAATGGTTTCCTTTAAATGTAGCCCCGTGAAATTCCTTCGGTTCCTCTGCCTGCAGGCGGCCATGGCGGTCGCCGCGACGAGCGCCTTGGTAGCCGCCGATGAAGCACGGCAGAAGGC
>DKND01000040.1:0-3248 GCA_002470605.1 Opitutia bacterium UBA7397 | reverse complement strand
GTCCTGAACAAGGCCTATTGCCCCTCCACGGTCTGCTGCCCAAGCCGATCGGCTATCCTGACCGGCAAGCAGCCGGCTACGACCGGCGTCTACGGCAATCGGCAGAACCTGAAGAACGCCCCGAAGGCGAAGGATGTCGTGACGCTGCCGGAATACTTCGCCAAGCATGGCTATTACACCCTCTCCACGGGGAAAATCTTCCATAAGCACCCGACCGCGAAAGGGATGGACGAAGGACAGTGGGCGTTCAAAGAGTTCGTGGACGCCGGCGGCAACAACGGCGGCATGCTCTGGACAGAATCTCCCGCCGCCCTGAAGGAATCGGCAAGCGGGAATGCCACGAAAGAAAAAGGGGAGGAATTCCGGTGGGGGGCGGTCGCCGCTCCCATCGAACAGACCAAAGATTATGTCTCCAGCAAATGGGCCGCCGATCAACTCAAGCGCGACTTCGACGGCAAGCCCTTTTTCCTGGCCCTCGGCATCTCCAAGCCTCATTTGCCCTGGGAAGTCCCGCAGCAGTTTTTCGACCTCTATCCCTTGGATAAATTCAAGACCGTCGAGATCTTCCGCGACGACTTGAAGGACATCACGAACAAGGAGGGCAAGGAGCTATTCTCGGCTGATCCGCGCTTCCTGGCTGCCGACAAGGCGAACATGCACAAGCAGGCCCAGCGCGCCTACCTCGCGAACATCAGTTACGCCGACCACTGCCTCGGCCTCGTCTTCGACGCGCTGGCCAAGAGCAAATACGCCGATAATACCATCATCATGGTCTGGGGTGACCACGGCTGGTACCTCAGCGAGAAGCTGAGGTACGGCAAGACCGAGCTCTGGGAAGAGTCGGACCGGGTTCCCTTTATCGTAAGCGTGCCGGGCGTGACCAAGGCGGGACTGAAGAGCGAAGCGGTGGTCAACCTGCTCGATATGTACCCGACACTGATCGAGCTTTGCGGTCTTCCCGCCAACCCCGAAAACGAGGGGCGTAGTTTCGCGCCCGTGCTGAAGGATCCGACCCTGGCTTGGAACCACCCCACGCTGACGACTTACAACTGCGGGAACCATTCCGTCACGGACGGAAGATACCGCTTCACGTATTACGGCGCGAAAGGCGGCGCCGAGGAACTGTACGACCATTCGACCGACCCGCTCGAGCATCGGAACTTGGCCGCCCAGCCGGAATATAACCAGCCGGAATATAAGGAGATTGTCGAGCGGCTGCGCCTGGTGATGCCGAAGCTCAATGAACCAGATTCGCCAGTCAATAATCTGAGCCCCGAGGAGAAGAAGGAGATCGCGAAAGGGGCGCGGAAGGGGAAAAAGGCGGAAGCGAATGCCGTCAAATAAAGCCGCCGCGGCGGAAGTCGGCAAAGCCTCCGCTCAATCCAAGCCGCGCACACGCCTTGCTTGGGCCTCCCCGCGCTTAGCCCCCACCCTCTGCCTGCTCCTGCTCACCGCGCTCGGACTGCGGGCCGCGGAGCGCCCGAACATCCTCTTCATCCTGGGCGACAACTGGCGCTACCCTAACGCCGGCGTCCTCGGCGATCCGCACGCGCGCACGCCGGCCTTCGACCGCGTCGCCAAGGAAGGTGTGCTCTTCACGCATACGTTCAATCCGGCGCCGTCTTGTTCTCCCTGTCGCTCGAGCCTGCTCACAGGTCGGGCGATCCACGAGCTCGGCGAACGCGCTTCGCTCTGGAGCGGCTTCCCGCAGGACACCCCGGTAGTCACGCAGCTACTCCGCGACTCGGGCTACGCCATCGGCTACCAAGGTAAGCCTTGGGCGCCCGGCAATGCCGAGATCTCTGGTTGGAAAGAAAATCCAGTCGGGCCAAAGTTCGCGGGACTCGACGCCTTTCTGAAAGCCCGCCGCCCGGGTCAGCCGTTCTTCTTCTGGCTCGGCAATACCGACACGGCGACGAAAGCCGGTAAGCGACCCTATCTCGATGACGCCAAGCAGGCCGGCATCGATCCCGCGAAACTTCCGATTCCGCCCGAGCTACCTGATTGCGAAGAGGTCCGGCTCGACCTGCTCAACTATTATGGCGGCATCATCCGCATGGACCGAGAAGCGGCCGCCGCCCTCGCGACCCTCGAAACCGCGGGCGAACTCGAACATACGCTGATTGTCTATTGTTCCGACAATGGCTGGCAGATGCCCCGCGGCCTCGGCAATTGCTACGACCAAGGATCGCGCGTCCCGCTCGCGATTCGCTGGGGTAAAGAAGCCAAAGCCGGCCTGAAGGTCGATGCGTTCGTCAACCTCGGCGACCTCGCCCCGACCTTCCTCGAAGCCGCCGGCCTGACTCCTCCCAAGGTGATGACGATGCGTAGCCTGAATGGCTTGCTCCGTGGCGAAGCGGCGACGAACCGCGATGCGGTCTTCATCGAACGTGAACGCCACGCCGACGTCCGCAATGGCCACCTGAGCTACCCGATGCGTGCGGTCCGCACCCGCGACTTCCTTTACGTCCGCAACCTCCGCCCAGATCGCTGGCCCGCCGGCGATCCCGATAATCTCTTCCTCCACGGCCGGCCCTTCGGTGATGTCGACACCATCGCAACTAAGGACTTTCTGCTGGCGCACCAGAACGACGACCTCGGCCGGCCGTTCTTCGCCCGTATCTTCGGCCAGCGCCCACTCGAAGAACTCTACGACCTCCGCAAGGATCCACATCAACTCACCAACGTCGCCGCCGACCCAAATTACTTCACCGACCTCGCGGCTCAGCGCGCACGCGTCGACGCCTGGATGCGCGAGACCCACGATCCTCGCCTTGATCTGACTTACGACGCCTGGGACAAATTCCCCTACTACGGCAAAGCATCGAAGTGAGGAGATAAGGATGCGATTCCTCTAGGTGGGGGCAGCACCGCTTGCTGCCCTAGCTGCTTCAACGTTAGTTAAGGACGTGATTACCATCACGTCCATTCGCCGACAGAAATACGACATCATCGGGCCTAGCCAAGGCCTGATATAAAGGTGACAGGTGACGGCCATCGGGGCATCGGGCATTTAGGTATCTGCTTTTCAGCCACCGGCCGCCGGCTTCGGGTTCCCGCGCTGAATCCCTTCCTCTCCGCCAGGACACTTTACTCGGGCTAAGCTATCGTGTGGCTCGGACGGTACCTGGAACAGTTGAACCCGTAGCGCCTTTCACGACCATCGGCTTACCGATGGTGAGTTCATCGGCGTCAGGCGGCGGATTCCCGCCGCTCCGCAGCCACTCGACCATCTTGGACTGCCCGCC